>CAYUSL010000100.1:0-15926 GCA_964447125.1 uncultured bacterium
CCGCTGCCGGCCCATCGGCGCCCGTGGCACCCGCCACGGTCACCTTCACCATCGACGGGCGAAGCCTGACCGTGCCGAAGGGCACGACGGTGCTCGCCGCCGCGCTCGAGGCCGGGATTCACATCCCGCATTACTGCTATCACCCCAAGCTCTCGATCGACGGCTCGTGTCGCATGTGCCTGGTGCACATCGAGAAGGCGCCGAAGCTCCAGATCTCCTGCAACACCGCCGCGACGGACGGCATGGTGGTGCGGACGGACACCCCGGCGGTTCTCGACGCTCGCAAAGGCGTGATGGAGCTGTTGCTGGTCAATCACCCGCTCGATTGCCCGATCTGCGATCAGGCGGGTGAATGCAAGCTGCAGCAGTTCGCGTTCGATCACGGCCGCGGCTTCGGACGCAGCGAGGACGTGCGCCGCAAGGCACCCAAGCGCACCGACATCGGCCCGCGGGTGATCTTCGATCAGGAACGCTGCATCCTGTGCCGCCGCTGCGTGCGCTTCACCGCGGAGATCTCGCAGACTCGCGAGCTCGCGGTGCTCAACATGGGCGACCGCTCGTTCATCTCGACCTATCCCGGTCAGCCGCTCGACAATCCGTACTCGATCAACACCGCGGACATCTGTCCCGTGGGGGCGCTGCTCTCCAAGGACTTCCACCACAAGCTGCGGGTGTGGTTCCTGAACGAGACGCCGAGCGTGTGCACGAGCTGCTCGCGCGGCTGCAACGTCAACGTCGGCGGCTATCGCGATCGCGTGTGGCGTCTCACGCCGCGCCGCAACGACGCCGTGAACGACACCTGGATGTGCGATCACGGCCGCCTCAACATCGGATTCGTCAACGACGAGCGACGCGCCCAGGGCGCCGCCGTGCGGACGAAGAGCGGCGATTTCGAGGAGCTTTCGTACGCGCTCGCGATCCGCAGGCTCTCGGATTGGGTCGCCGAGGTGAAGTCGAGCGCCGGCGCCGAAGCGATCGCGGTCATCGCCTCACCGCAGCTCACCAACGAGGAAGCGTTCACGCTCAAACGCCTGGCGCGCGAGGTGTGGGGGACCCGCTTGCTCGCGGTACCGGTGCCGATGGGTGCGGGCGACGATTTCCTGGTCCGCCCGGAGAAGGCCGCCAACGGCCGCGGCTTCGCGGACCTCGGCGTGGCAGGGGCGAGCCTGGACGAGGTTCTCGCCGCGTGCGAGGCGGGCCGCGTGAAGCTCCTCTACGTGATCGGCAGCGAAGCGCTCACGGTGGCTGGCGAGGCGCGGGTGCGCGCGGCGTTGGCGCGCGTCGAGCGGGTCGTGAATCACGACATCTTGCCCACCAGCATCAGTGATCACTCCAGCCTGGTGCTGGGGGGCTGCACGTGGGCCGAGAAGGACGGCACGTTCACGAACTTCGAGGGGCGGGTGCAGGCGATCCGCGCAGCCATCCGCTCGCCAGGCGCCAACCCGTCCGAGGGCGAGGTGTTCGCCAAGCTGATCGCCTCCCACGGTGGCCCGAGCGAAGTCTTCGACCCGTCGCGGGTGCTGGCGGCGATCGCGGCCACCGTTCCCGCCTACGCGCACGTGAACGCCGAGACCGTCGGCAGCAACGGAGTGCTGGCGGGATCGTCGGAGCGATCGGCAGCCTGAGGCGAGCGTCCACGCACGGCATCCGCACGACGAGCAGCGATCGAGGATCCACGCAAATGCCCGGCAGTGTCATCACCGTTCGTCGCGATCAAGCCGACACTTTCCTCGCGCGGATCTACCTGTGGGAGATCGCCAAGGGTTGCGTGATCACGGCGCGGCATTTCTTCCGCAACTTGTTCGGCTACATCGTCGGCAAGCGCCGCACCTTCGTCGTGAACTGGCCGGAGGAGAAGGTGGAGCACGCGCCCGCCTTCCGCGGCATGCCGGTGCTGGTGCAGATGGAAAACGGCGCCGAGCGCTGTGTGGCGTGCGGCCTGTGCGAGAAGGCGTGCCCGACCGATTGCATCACGATCTTCCCCGAGGAGGTCGAAGAGGGGATTCAGCGCCGTCCCAAGATCTTCGACATCGCGCTCGACCGCTGCATGTTCTGCGGGTTGTGCGAGGAGGCGTGTCCCGAGGAAGCGATCGTCATGAGCCGCCGCGTCGAGGTGGCCTCGATCACCAAAGAGGGCTGCCTCTGGCACAAGGAGCGGCTGCTCACCCCGGTTTCCGAGCTTCCCATCCGTCTCGACCACATTCGCAAGGGCTACGACCGAGGATTGACCTGACATGACCGGAGCGGCACTTCCTCGCCATCGAACGGAGCCGGTGTTGCCAAGGCTGGTCGAACGCTTCGGCGCGGCCATCGCGAGCACGCACACCCAGCACGGTGACGAGACCGCGATCGTGGAGCGCGACGCGTTGCACGACGTGATGGCGTTCCTGCGCGACGATCCCGACCTCGGCTTCGACATGCCCACCGACCTCACGGCCGTGGACCATCTGCCTCGCAAGCCGCGCTTCGAGGTGGTCTACCACCTCACCTCGTCACGCGATCTTCGTCGCATCCGCGTGAAGGTGGCGCTCTCGGAAGCCGATCCGCACGTGGCGAGCGTCAAGGACCTGTGGCCCGGCATGGATTGGCACGAGCGCGAAGCCTTCGACATGTACGGCATCGTGTTCGACGGCCACGGGGATTTGCGGCGCATCCTGCTCTACCCCGAGTTCCAGGGACATCCGCTGCGCAAGGATTACCCGAAGACCCGTCGCCAGCCGCGCCTCGGCATCGACGACCCAGGCTGATTCGACCGCATCGCCTCCACAGAACCGGAATCCCACGATGGCCGAGCCCGCAACCGCACCGAATCTCGACTTCCTGGAAGTCGAGCTCCCGCCCGGATTCAACGATCCGATGGGCGAGGAGCTCGAGATCCGCCCCATGGTGCTGCCGATGGGGCCGTCGCATCCGGCGATGCACGGCACGGTGCGCATCGTGCTCAAGCTCGAGGGCGAGACCATCGTGGACGCGGACGTGCAGGTCGGCTACCTGCACCGCGGTTTCGAAAAAGAGTGCGAGTCCGGCACCTGGGAGCAGGCGATCCCGTACACCGATCGCCTCAACTACAACTCGGCCATCATCTGCAATCTCGGTTATTGCCTCGCGGTCGAGAAACTCCTCGGCATCGAGGTACCGGCCCGCGCCCAGGCGCTGCGCGTGCTGGCGAGCGAGCTCTCGCGCATGGGCGACCACTTCACGTGCGTCGGTGCGGGCGGGCTCGAGCTGGGCGCGATGAGCGCGTTCTTGTACGCGGTCGAGGCGCGCGAGCTGCTCTGGGATCTCGTCGAGGATCTGTGTGGCGCGCGTGTGACCAACAACTACGTGCGCATCGGCGGCTTGTCGCAGGATCTGCGCGAAGGCTTCGCCGGCCGGCTGGGCACCGTATTCGTCAAGGTCCGCGAGCTCTTCCGTGACGTCGACAAGCTCCTCACCGCCAATCGCATCTTCGTCGATCGCCTCAAGGGCACGGGGCTCTTGTCGAAGGAGCGCGCCATCGCCTGGGGCCAGACGGGGCCGATCCTGCGCGCCACCGGCGTCGCGTACGACGTCCGCAAGGCGTTTCCCTACAGCGGCTACGAGCGCTACGACTTCGACGTGCCGGTGGGAAGCGTGGGTGACAACTACGATCGCTTCCTGATCCGCATGGAAGAGCTGCGCCAGAGCATGCGTATCGTCGAGCAGGTGCTCGCCGATCTGCCGGACGGGCCCGTGAACGTCGAGGACCCGCGCATCCGCTGGCCGGGCAAGACGCGCGTGTTCAATCGCATGGAGGAGCTCATCGACCAGTTCATGCTGGTCACGGGCGGAATCCGCGTCCCCGTCGGCGAGGGCTACGTGGCCGTCGAGGGAGCCAACGGAGAGCTCGGTTTCTACGTGGTGAGCGACGGCACCGGCCATCCGGTGAAGATGCGCTGCCGCAGCCCGAGCTTCGCCAACACCAGCGCGCTGCGCGAGATGATCATGGGCAGCATGATCGCCGACATCATCCCGACCTTCGACTTGATCAACATGATCGGTGGGGAGTGCGACCGATGAGCGCCGCCGAGGCTCGCGTGCTCGCGCCGGTTCTGCCGCCCGAGGTCGTGGCGGCGATCGAGGCCGAGCTTCCGCATTATCCGGAGAAGAAGGGAGCGCTCATGAACTCCCTTCACCACGTGCAGCGCGCGCTGGGGTGGATCCCGCGCGAAGCCATGGTGGAGGTGGCGGCGCTCCTCGAGATCCGGCCCATCGAGGTCCTGGAGGTGGTCACCTTCTACCCGATGTTCCGGGACAAGCCGGTCGGCACCCACCATCTCGAGTTCTGCCGCAACTTGAGCTGTGCGCTGCTCGGGGCACGCGAGCTGGTGCGTCATTGCGAGAAGCGCCTCGGCGTCCGTTCGGGCGAGACCACACCCGACGGCAAGTTCTCCATCGGCGAAGCCGAATGCCTGGGCTCGTGCGGCTCGGCGCCCATGCTCATGTGCGGCGATCGGTATCACGAAGACCTGACCGTCGCGAAGCTCGACCAGCTCCTCGACTCCCTCGACTGATCTCGCACGAGAGACCGCTCATGTCCGCATTGCCTTGGCTGCTGCCCGAACCGGGAGTCGATCTGTCGACGCTCGGCGAATACCGCGCGCGGGGCGGCTACGAGACGGCGCGCACCGCCTTCAACGAGCGCAAGCCCGAGGAAGTCACGGGAATCGTGAAGGATTCCGGGCTGCGTGGCCGCGGCGGTGCTGGCTTCCCGACGGGCCTCAAATGGACCTTCATGCCGCCGCCCGACGGCAAGGCACGCTACATCGCGTGCAACGCCGACGAGAGCGAGCCCGGAACCTTCAAGGATCGCCAGATCCTGGAGCGCAACCCCCACGTGCTGATCGAGGGGTTGCTGCTCATGGGTTACGCCATCCAGGCCACCCACGCGCACATCTACATCCGTGGCGAGTTCGCACGGCCCTTTTTCAATCTGCGCAAGGCTCTGGACGACGCCTACGCCGCGGGATTGGTGGGCGCCGGTGCCTTCGGCGAGGGTCGTGACTTCCACATCCACATCACCCGCGGCGCCGGTGCCTACATCTGCGGCGAAGAGACCGGGCTGATGGAGTCGGTGGAAGGAAAGAAGGGCCAGCCGCGGAAGAAGCCGCCCTTTCCGGCGCAGGCTGGCCTGTGGGGCCGACCCACCACCGTGAACAACGTCGAGACCATCTCGCACGTGCCGTTCATCGTGCGCGAAGGCGCCAGCGCTTTTCGCGCGGTGGGCACGGAAAAGTGTCCCGGCAAGACCATCTACGGCATCAGCGGCCACGTCGTGCGCCCGGGCACGTACGAGCTGCCGATCGGCGTCACGCTTCGCGATCTGATCTACGGCTACGCGGGTGGCATCCGCAACGGACGCCAGCTCAAGGCGGTGATCCCGGGCGGATCGTCGGCGCCGGTGCTCACGGCCGACAAGATCGACGTCAAAGCGGATCCCGAGTCGCTGAAAGAGGTGAAGTCGGTGCTTGGCACCGGTGCCGTGATCGTCATGGACGAGACCACGTGCATGGTGCGTGCGGCCTTGACCGTGAGCCGGTTCTATCGCCACGAGTCGTGCGGTCAGTGCACCCAGTGCCGCGAGGGTACGGGCTGGACGGACCGGGTCATCAAGCGCATCGAGGCGGGCGAAGGCACGCCGCGCGACCTCGAGGTGCTCGACGACCTGGTGCGGGCGCTCGACGGTCAGACCATCTGCGCCCTCGCCGACGCTGCGAGCTGGGCGGCGGGTGGCTTCCTGCGTGCCTTCCGCGACGAGTTCGTGCGTCACATCGACGAGAAGCGCTGTCCGTTCCCCGAAAGCTTCGAACCCTGAGCCGGTGACTCTTGCCATGAGCGACGCCGCCACCGCCACTCGCACCCACACCTTGACCCGCGACGCCGCCGTGCGTCGCTTCGGCCAGCCCGCGAAGACCTGGGGTAGCGTCAACGAGCCGCGCTACCGCCAGGCCGACGGCCTCGAGTTCAACGAGATGTGGGTGTTCAAGAGCCCGCGCGATCTCGCTCCCGAATGGAGCGAGCGAGTGCTCTACTGGTACCGCTACGACCTCGTGGCCTCGGTGCGCGTGAATCGCGACGGACGCCGCGAGCGTGAAGAGCTGACGCCGTGACCGAGCCCAAATCGGACTCGACCGGTGGCACCCCGCCGCCCAAGAAGCGCTACTGCTCGATGTGTGGCGTGCGCGAAGTGGACGGCACGACCTTCTGCGATTCCTGCAAGGACCGGTTGCGCCAGGAAGCGATGGGCGGCCAGTCGAAGGACAAGCACGCATCGGACACGAGCTTGCGAAAGCACGGCGTGACGCCCAAAGGAAAGACCTGACCCAGCGCCCGAGTGAGCGAACCGATCGCGACCTTCCCGGAGCAACGGGTGCAAACGAGAGCTTGCGCCTCGCGGCACGACACGGGGCCTGCCGCCCCTGAGCAGTGCGAGTTGATTTGGCGACGACACCCCGCGAGATGCGCGCTGCTCGCGGGGCGGGGGACCTGAAGACCCCCGCGGGCGGAACAAGGCGCCGACGATTGGAGGAAGGCACATGAACGGAGAGCAGGCCACGGCGGGCTTCGGCATCGCGAACGTGATCTTCATCCTGGTCATGGCCGGAGCGTTCGGCTTCTTCGGCTTCAGCGCGCTGCGTTTCGTCAAGCTCCTCAAGATCGGCAAGCCGGAGTCGCGCCTCGACGACCTGCCGGCGCGCATCACGCGCGTCCTCACGGTGGCGTTCGGCCACTCGAAGCTCTTCCGTCAGTTCGTCCCCGGTCTGATGCACTTCTTCATCTTCTGGGGCTTCGTGATTCTCACGGTCGGCACCACCGAGATGATGATGCAGGGCATCCATCCGGCGCTGAGCCTGCGCTTCCTCGGGCCGCTCTACCGGCCGCTGCAGGGATTGCAGGACGTGTTCGCGCTGCTCGTGATGCTGTCCGTGCTGTTCGCCTTCTGGCGGCGCTACGTGATCCGGCCCAAGCGCCTGCAAGTCGGCCAGGCCGCCCAGCGCGACGCGACGCTGATCCTGAGCCTGATCTTCCTGCTGATGGCGAGCTATTTCGGGTTCACCGGCGCCGAGGCTGCGATGGCGGGCAACGCCACGGCGCGGCCGTTGCCGGGGGTCGTCGCGGCGATGATCGGCGGTCTGCCGCCTTCGGCGCTGCACGTCGTGGGCACGGGATCGTGGTGGGTCCACATCCTGATCGTCTTCGGCTTCCTCAACTACCTGCCGTACTCGAAGCATTTCCACGTGCTGCTCTCGGTGCCGAACACCTTCCTCTCGTCGCTCAAGTATCGCGGCAAGCTCATGCCGATGAATCTCGAGGACGAGAACGCGGAGCAATTCGGCGCCAAGGACGTGCAGGACCTGACGTGGAAGATGCTGATGGACGGCTTCACCTGCACCGAGTGCGGTCGTTGCGACGAGGTCTGCCCGGCCAACAACACCGGCAAGCCGCTGCGCCCGCGCAAGATCGTGACCGATGTCCGGCATCGAGTGCAGGACCGCGCGGACGCGATCTTGGCGCTGTGGACGGCGAAGGGCGGCAACGGCGAGGGCGAAGCTCCCAAGCTCGCCGACGACGGCAAGACGCTCATCGGCGAGGACTACATCACGCCCGAGGAACTCTGGTCGTGTACCACCTGTGGCGCCTGCATGCAGGAATGCCCGGTGATGATCGAGCACGTGCCGACGATCTTGGAGATGCGCCGGTATCTGGCGCTCACCGAGGGCTCGATGCCGGCGGAGGCGGCGCTCGCGTGCAAGAACATGGAGAACAACTACACGCCGTGGGCGTTCTCCGCGGCGACGCGCGCCGACTGGGCCAACGGCCTCGACGTGAAGACCTTGGCGGACGACAAGGACGTGGACGTGCTCTTCTGGGTGGGCTGCGCAGGCAGCTACGACGAACGCGCCAAGAAGATCTCGCGCTCCATGGTCGACATCCTCAACAAGGCCGGCTTGAAGTGGGGGATCCTGGGCTCGGAGGAAATGTGCACCGGTGACTCGGCGCGCAGGGTCGGCAACGAGTACCTGTTCCAAACCCTCGCCAAGTCGAACGTGGAAGTCTTGAACGGCTACGGCGTCAAGAAGATCGTCACCGGTTGCCCGCACTGCCTGCACACGCTGAAGAACGAGTACCCCGAGTTCGGCGGGAACTACGAGGTGAGTCACCACACGCAGTTCATCGACGAGCTGGTGAAGCAGGGCAAGATCAAGCTCAAGCCCGAGGCCGCCGGGAAGGACCAGGCGACCTACCACGACCCGTGCTATCTGGGACGTTACAACCAGGAATACGACGCGCCGCGAAATCTGGTGCAGCTCGCGACTGGTCCGGTGAGCGAGATGGGGCGCAGCCGTGATCGTAGCTTCTGCTGCGGTGCGGGCGGTGCGCGCATGTGGATGGAAGAGGACATCAAGCAGCGCGTCAACGTCGCGCGTACCAAAGAGGCACTCGACACCGGCGCCAAGGTGATCGGCACGGGCTGCCCGTTCTGCATGACGATGATCACCGACGGCGTGAAGGCGCACGAGAAGGAAAACGAAGTGCGCGTTCTCGACATCGCCGAGCAGGTGCGCGCGGCCATGGTCGAGTGAGGTCGCGGGCGTCCGTGAGGCGCAAACTCGGGCGCACCGCCGGAACGCACGGCGCGAGCTCGTGAGATCGACGAGGCCGGGGGTGTTCCCCGGCCTCGTTCGCTCCGTTGCCGATCGCGACGGACGGGGAGTGGATGCGTGTCGCGGTCAGGCGGCTTCGTTCCCGAACGGGTGCTCGAGGAGCTGGCGCGGCGCGTGAACGCGGAGCCGCTCTATCGCGCGCTGGCGGAGCTCGCGCGCGTGCGCGGCGTGGACGTTCACGTCGTGGGTGGCACCGTCCGCGATGCGTTTCTGGGCCGCGACTGGCACGATCTCGACGTGGCGCTCGATTCCGCGCAGGTAGAGCCGCTGGCATACGCGCTTGCGGAGCGCACCGGTGCCACGCTGGTCCCGCTCGACGATCGCTTGCCAACCGTCCGCGTCGTGTCCGACGACGCATCCGGGCGCCGCGAGGTCGATCTCTCGGGACTGCGCGGTGCCGACCTCCGTGCGGATCTGTTCGCGCGTGATCTCACGGTGAACGCGCTGGCGGTCTCGCTCTCGGCGCTGGCTGCTGGCCAGCCCGTTGCCATCGTGGATCCCACGGGAGGGCTCGTCGACCTGACGAATCGTGTGTTGCGGCTGCCGTCGCCGCAGGTTCTCGACGACGATCGGCTGCGCGCGCTGCGCGCCCATCGCTTCGCCGCAACGCTGGAGATGACGCTCGCGCCCGAGACCCGTGCGGCGATCCATGCCCGGGCCGCCACGCTCGCGAGCGCCGCCGCTGAGCGCATCACCTCCGAGCTGCTAGCACTGGCGGGCGCGCCGGGCGCGGGTGCGGCATTCACGCGGCTCTGGGAGGATGGTTTGCTCGCCGTGATCGTGCCGGAGGTCCGCGCGATGGCGGGGGTCACCCAGAATACGTTCCACCACCTCGACGTGCTCGAGCACACGTTGGCCGCGTGCCGCGAGCTGGACGAGATTCGCGCCAAGCCCGCGCAGTTCTACGGCGATCACGGATGCGCCGTGGGTGCCTACCTCGAGAGCGGTGATCGCGGCGCGCTGGTGGCGCTCGCCACGTTGCTCCACGACGTTGCCAAGCCGGCCACCCGTTTCGTGGATGCCAAGGGCGTCCACTTCCACCGCCACGAGTCGCTCGGTGCCGAGATGACGGGCACGATCGCCGAGCGGCTCAGGCTTTCGAATGCGCAGCGGGACCTCCTGGTGGGCTGGGTCGCTCAGCACTTGGCGCTCAAGGACCTGATCGGCCTTCACCGCGAGCAGCGGCTACCCGAGCGCACGGTGCGACGCTTCCTGCGCCGCGCTGGCGACGATCTGATCGGGCTTCTGTGCGTGGTGCTGGCCGATACCCGCGCGACCTGCGGGCCGGACTTTCCCGTCGACGGCGAACGGCTGCTGCTCGAGGTCTCGCGGGATCTGCTCGCGCGCGACGCCGCGCGTCGCGCGGATCCTCACGCGAACGAGCCACTCTTGCGCGGGCGCGATCTGATCGAGACGTTCGGGCTCGCACCGGGCCCCGCCATGGGGAGGATCCTCGCTGCAGTCGAGGACGCGCGGGTCGACGGCGAGATCGCTGATCGCGAGCAGGCGCTGGCGTGGGTGCGTCGTTGGCTGGAGACGGAATCGGCCTCACCGCGTGGGTGAGGCCGATGACGGCTCGAAACGCGAGCCGGTGTGCAGGACTTGGGGGGAGGGGTCAGCGGGCGACCGCGGTCAGCACCGCAGCTTCGCCGTCGCTCTCGAGCTCGACGGGTGCTTCCGCCGCCAGCTCCTCGCGCTTGCGGGCCTTCTCTTTGAGTGCGGCCCAGTGGACCTGCTTGATGTGCGAGCGAACGGTGTCGGGCTTGATCTTCAGGTAGTCGCAGATGCTCGGGAACGAGAAGAGGTACGTGTCGTCCTCGTCGGCGAACCACTCGATCAGCTCCTCGACTAGCGCCTTCGATGCGTCGGTGTCGCCCTTGCTCGCCGACTCGAACGACAGCACCGCGTCCTCGAGGATGGCCGCCATCAGACGGCGCTCCGCGTCACCTGGCAGCACCGTTCGGCCTGCGCTGAAGTGCTGAGTCGGATGGATCGTGTCGTCGTGCAGCTCGTAGTTCGCGCGGCTGATCATGGTCGACCCCCAATCGTCGCTGCTGGGCGGCGGCTCCGAGCGAAGCTGGCGCCCAGGCGGTGTTCGCGAGGAGAGACAACGGGATGGATTGCGCTCACGGTCATTCTCATCCGGCTGATCTTTGCAAAAGGCAAAGCCCCAGTTCGCAAGATCCGTTCCGCGACGAATGTCACGAATTGTCCGAATGGTGAGTCCTCACTGCATTCGGGACCGCTGTCGCGGCGGGCGCTTCCGGGAAGCGTCACCGACAATTGCCAACGGTCGGACGCGTGAGCCGTCGCACCGACGCAAAAATGCGTCAGTGAGTCGTTGCAACCTGCGACGAAAGTTGGCACCGGTCGTAGCCGCGCCAAGGCCTTTACACGCGCCAAGTGGAGCGCTTCACTTGGTGCATGCGAGCGAGCGCGCCGTGAGCACCAACCTGCTTCGACTCTCCAATCTCGAGTTCTGGACGCACCTCGGCGTGAGCGAGGCCGAGCGCGCCACGCCGCAGGAGATCTCGCTCGATCTGGCGCTCGAGGTGGAAACCGCGCCGTCGGAGGCCAGCGATTCGGTGGCCGACACCGTCGACTACCTCGAGGTGGTCGAACGCGTCGGCGTGCTGGTGCGGTCGTCCGAGAACAAGCTCGTGGAACGCCTGGCTGCGCGGATCGCCGATCTGGTCCTCCTCGACCCTCGCGTGAAGCGCGTCGAGGTCACGCTTCGCAAACGGGCCGCGTCGCTGCCGGGGGCCAACGCCCGCGCCGGCATCGTGCTCGTGCGCCCATGACGCTTGGTCCCGACGAACGCGGGCACTTGCTTCGCGTGGCGCGCAACGCGATCGCGCGGGCGGTCGGGGCACCGGACGCAGAGGCCCCAGAACGAGTCGCGCCCGTGCTGGAGAGCGAGCACCCGGAAGCTGCTCCGGGTGCCTTCGTCAGCCTGCATCGCCGTCGCGACGGCGAGCTGCGAGGCTGCATCGGTTGCTTCGAAGGCCGCGGGCGCCTCGACGAAACCGTGGCGCGGATGGCCGTGGAGGCGGCGCTCAGGGACCCGCGCTTCGAGCCGGTGCGGGCGAACGAGCTAGCTGGCCTGACGCTCGAGATCTCGGTGCTCAGCCCGATGATGGACGTCGCCGACCCCGCGGCGGTCGAGGTTGGGCGGCACGGCGTCGTCGTCAGCCGCGGTGGGCGCCGCGGCGTGCTGCTACCGCAGGTCGCGACCGATCACGGTCTCAACCGCGAGGAATTCCTCGAGCACACCTGCCTCAAGGCGGGTCTCGACTCGAACGCCTGGCGCAAGCCCGGCACGCGTATCCAGACCTTCACCGCCGAAGTCTTTTCCGAGGAGGACCGCGACGGCGGTTGAGCCTGCTCGCATTCCGTTCAGCCGCTGCGCCCGAGCTTTTCGGCGAGGCGGTGGTTCACCATCGGCGGCACGAGGCTCGACACATCGCCACCGAAGCGCATGACCTCCTTCACGCGTCGCGAGCTGACGAAGAAGTTCGACTCGGACGTCATCATGAAGAGGGTCTCGATGTCGGGGTAGAGGCGGCGATTCATCATCGCCATCTCGTACTCGTACTCGAAGTCCGAGAGCGCTCGCAGCCCACGCATCACCACCCGCGCGCCGCGCGCGCGAGCGTAGTCCACCAGCAGACCCTCGAAGCTCTCCACCGTCACGTCGCTGCGCCGGTTCACGGCCTCACGCACGAGCTCGATGCGCTCTTGGGTGGTGAAGAGCGTGGTCTTCTCGATGTTGCGCGCAACGGCCACGATCAGGTGGCCGAAGAGCCGCACGCCGCGCTCGATGAGATCGAGGTGGCCGTTGGTGACGGGATCGAACGAGCCGGGATAGATGGCGACGGCGTTCATCGGGCCTCGTGTGCGGTCGACGCGTGCTCCCAGAAGGCGAGTGCCGTCGAACCGTAGCGTCGTTGATCGGTGAGCGCGAGCGTGGGAATCGCGAGGGCAGGTGGACGGCGCGCGTCGTGCTCGACCACCAGTCGGCCGTTGGGGGCGAGCAGGCGTGGCAAGAGAGGGTGCGCGAGCGTGCGATCGCGCGCGTCACCGTCGTACGGCGCGTCCACGAGGATCAGGTCGAACGGCGCTCCGTCCTGCGCCAGCCGCGCGAGCCCGTCCGGCAAGGCGAGCTCCCGAAGGCGTGCGCGCTCGGCGAGTCCCGTGGCCTCGAGGTTGGCGCGGATCAGCGCCACCGTGGCGCGATCGTGCTCGACGAACACCGCCCCCGCGGCGCCCCGCGACAAGGCCTCGATCCCCAAGGCTCCGGTTCCCGCGAACAGATCCAACACCGAGCTCCCCGTCAGGTCACCGAGAATCGAGAACAGTGCCTCGCGCACTCGGTCCAGGGTGGGTCTCAGGCCGGGCCGGTCGCTCGACCGGAGCCGACGTCCGCGTGCCGATCCTGCGACCACGCGCACCTGGGATGCTCCGCTCGCCCACGCCCGATCTCGTCGTGTGCGCCCGCCGCGCACTCACCACGCTGCCCGCTCGAAGCGCGAATGCTCGCATGGCTAGCATCCGCCTCCACCCCCGTCAACCGCCATCCACGCGGAATCACGAGCGATGGCGTTCACAGCCAGTGGCGCAGCGCGAACCACACGCGGCCCTGCAGTCGCTGCCACACCGTGCGCTGCCGCCACCGATCGAGCGTCACCTCGCGGCTTCGCGCGACGTCGTGCGCGAAGAGCTCGTCCATCGCTCGCCCCAGCGGCTCACCCTTCACGGCCACCACGACCTCCAGGTTGTGGCGGAAGCTGCGATGGTCGAGGTTGTACGAGCCGATCACGGACCACAGGCCGTCGACGCACACGGTCTTGGCGTGGAGCACGCGGTCCGGCCACTCGTGGATGCGCACGCCGTGCGCGAGTAGGCGCCCGTAGAGGTGGCGGGTGGCGTGCTGGACCGCAGGCACGTCGCTCACGCCGCCCAACAGCACCTGGACGTCGACGCCGCGCTTCACGGCGGCGAAGAGCGCCCGTTGGATGCCGCGATCAGGGATGAAGTAGGCCTGCGTCAGGTGGATCGAGCGCTCGGCGCGATGAAAGGCGGTCAGGTAACCGCGGCGGATGGTGTGGCGTTTGCGCCATTCGCGGTTGGCGAGGGCCACCACCGTGTGATCGCCGCTCGCGAGCGCATCGGTGTGGGGGAGATAGCGGTGTGGAGCCAGCTCCTCGCCGGTCGCCGACCACCAACCGCGCCGGAAGATCTTGGCCAGCTCGCGTGCCGCGGGCCCGGCGATGCGGAGGTTCGTGTCACGCCACTCGGGTCCACCAGGGTCGAGCGGCCGGTGCTCGTCGCACAGGTTCGAGCCACCCACGAACGCGACGCGCCCGTCCACCATGAGGATCTTGCGGTGGTCACGGCGATGCCAGAAACGCGGTGCGTGGCCGAGGCGAAGCGGCCGGTAGAACGCGAAGCGCCCGCCGGCGTCCTCGATCGCTCGGACCAGGGCGCTGCTGGCGAAGATCGACCCCACCGCGTCCGCGAGTACCCGCACCTCCACGCCCGCTCGCGCCTTGGCGGCGAGGGCACGTGCGAACGTCCAGCCGGTTTCGTCGCTCTGAATGCGGTAGGTCTCGACGTGGACGTGATCCTCGGCGCTCGCGATCGCATCCAGCATCCGCGGAAAGGTGTGCGCGGCGTCGGCGAGCAGCGTCACGTCGTTGCCCGCGAGCGCCGAACCGAGCGGGAGCCCCAGGCCTTGTGACGCACCGCCGCGCCGGCGTCGACGAGCTCGTTCGATCGCGTCCATCGCTGTGAAGTGTACGAGACCGCGATCCACGGGGCACGGCGCACGCCAACCGCGAATCCGTCGTGGAATCGTCTCGGGTTGCGCGTCCGCAGGTCATCGCGTAACGTCCCGCCCCGCCGAACGACGCGCCGCGCTCGCATGAGTTCGTCCGTGTGCGCACTCGTCGGCCGTCGCGCGCCGCGTGCGATGGTTTCGCGACTTCGCTCTCGCTTCGATTGTTCCCGGTGAATCCCCCCGACACCGAGCCGTGGTCGTTCCCGTACGCGCCCGTGCCGCACGGGGGGGGCGTGTGGCTCGAGGGCGCGGCAGCTGCGCTCCTCGTGGTGCACGCGCTGGCGGCGATCGCGTTGCTCGGCGCCACCACCCACGACGCGGTGTTGGTGATCGGGTTTCTGCGCGGCCGATTCGGCCGTGCCGGGCTCGAGCGGCTCTACGTTCGCATCCAACTCGTCGCGTACCTGGCGACGTTCGCGCTGGGCGCCGTCGTCTACCCCGCGTACCGAATCTACGTGCGCGCGGCGGTCTTCGATCGTTGGGCGCCCTGGGCCTCCAATCTCTTCGACATCAAGGAGAACTTCGCGGCCCTCGGACTACCCGTGGTGATGGCGTATGCGTGGCTGCGATCACGCTTCGATCCCCGGAAGGACGTCGCTTGGCGGCCGCTCTACGCGGTGCTCGGCCTCACGGCGGCGGCGCTGGTGTGGTTTCAGACCGTGGCGGGGTTGGTGTTGGTCGCGGAGCGCGGGCTGTGAACGAACGGCGAATGCTCTCGCCCGCGTCGTTTCGCGCCATCACCGGCGCGGCCTTCGCCGTGGCCTTCGCGCTGGCGTTCACGAGCACGTCGTTTCGCACCATCGCAGTGCCGTGGTACGAACCCTTGGCGCGGCGCTGGGTGATGGCCAGCCACGCCGGCACTCCCGCGAGCCCTGCGATGGACTGGTACGGGCGTGGCTTGCTGGCGATGGGCGCCGCGACGCTGGTTGCGATCACGGCCGCGCTGGTCGCCCGCGTCCTGGGTCGCGAGCCGCGCGAGCACGCATTCGGCCCCATCGCGCTGGCCATCAACGTGGGGGTGCTCTTCTGGCTGTGCGCGATCGCCTACGCGTGGACACTCGCTCACCGCTCGCTTCCGCCCACGCCGCCGATGGCGTTCGAGGCGCGAGCGGGAGCGAGCGCTGGGGTGCGAAGCCCGTGATTTCAGGAAGGCGCTCGGGGAGCGGCCGCTGGTGCACGGCGATCGCGTTGACGAGCGCGCTACTCGCCGTGTCGTCGCCGGCCCATGCCAGCGTCGAGGATCTTTACGGCTCGGGCGGCCGTGGTCCCGCGCTCGCCGGCGCGCTGACTGCGGCCTGCCGCGGTCCCGAGTCCACGTTCTACAACCCGGCAGCGCTCGCGCATTCCGATTCGCTGAGCCTCTTCGCGAGCGTGGCGCTCTTCACCGAGGATCTGGAAGCGGG
>CAYUSL010000101.1:0-15918 GCA_964447125.1 uncultured bacterium
GGGGGGGGCGGGGGGCGGGGGGGGGGGGGTCCACCCCCCCCCCCCCCCCAAACACTACCGCCCCGCCCGCGCCCCGGTCTCCCCGCTCGCCGTCGATCTTTCCGCGAGCCAGCGGCGAGCCGACGAGTGCAGCGAGTCGCCTCGGGGGTGGGACCCTGCGCGGCTTGGCCGCGTAGGGCGGGGGGCTTGAAAAGCCCCCCGCAAAAACTACCGCCCCGTCCGCGCCCCGAGCGCGGGCGTGCCGCGCAGCACGCGATCGGTGAGCTCGGTGGTCGCGCCTTCCGTCTCTTCCAGCCCGAACGCGATCCGACTGGCGCGGATCGCTTCCTTGATGGCGATGAGCGCGCTGGTGGCCGTGAATCCGGCGAAGGCCAATGTGTACGGCAAGAGCAGCAGAATGCTGGCCTGACGCTGGGCGGCGGTCGGTGGGTTTCCGTCGATCAGCCCAACGAGGCCTTCGTACGAGTAGAGATAAATCAGCAAGCAGGCGCAGGCGCCGAGGAACACCGGCCAGATGTTGAGCGCGCTCGCCTTGAGCGTGTGTCCCGGTTCCTCGAAGCCGCGCGCCGGAAAATAGAAATTCTCGATGCGTTCGCGCGAAGCGTAGATGATGAAGGCTGTGAAGATGCTGGCGGCGAGCGGAAAGCCGCAGTAGATCGTCTTGTGGGCTGAGACGACGCCGACCAGACCGAGGCTCGGGTTGAGGCCAGCGAGGGCGATGAATCCGAGGGCCAACCAGCCAGCGAGCCCTCCGAAGTAGGTGGCCAAGCTGGTGAGATCCTGACCTGCCCGCATTTGTCCTCCTCGTGCGTCGCACCTCGAGCTGCGTGGTCGATGCTACGGCCGCAGATTTTTCGATGTCAAGGAAAAACGGCCGTGAAATCGAGCGACTGCGCGCGGCATTCGTGACGCAGTCGCGGTCGCAGTCGGCGCAGGATGCGCGCCTCGAGGTGCGTCGACGAGCATCGCGAGTCGAATCGGGGGGCGTCAGCTTTCGCGTTTGCGGCGTGGCGAGGAAGGCTCGAGCCGAGCAGCGAGGTCCCAGCCGTCGGATTGCGGTGGCCGCGGCTCGCCCGCGTTGGCTCGCGCGGGCTTCACGTTGCTGCCCGCGGCGCGCGCGATGATCGCGGTGCCCACTTGGTCCACGAGCGCCAGCGCTTGCGCGTCTTGGGCATCGTGCTCCAGGAGCAGCGTCAGGTCCTCCAGGGCGCGGTCGTAGTCGCCCGCCGCGAGTCGCGATCGCGCGCGCTGCTTGAGCGCTTCGAAGACCGCACGGCGGCGCTGCTGGAGCGCGGCGACGAGGCCCCGCGCGTTGGCGCCCAAGCCGTCGGCTCGCGCTTCGAGCCGGGCCAGGATCTCCAGCGCACCGCGGTGCTCGGCGCGCCGAACCAGCTCCTCGCTCTGGCGAATCAGCGCCACGACTTCGGCCTTGTGCTCGTCGTGCTCGTTGGTGACGGGAGGCGCGAGCTCGACGTGCGTCGCTCCGGTGATCGCGGGCGCGGGCGACGAAGCAACGACGGCAACTGCGGTTTCCGAGGTGCCGGCGCCGACGGCGCGCCGCGTGAGCGCGTGCACCTCGCCGAGCAGCAGCTCGAAGCCGCGATGATGCGGGTGAAGCTCGAGCGCGTGCTCGGCGCGCTCGGCCTCGCCGGCGCGATCGCCGGCGTCGCGCGCCGCGACGGCATCGTCGTAGAGCCGCTCCACGAGCTCGTCGAGCTTGGCCTTGGCGCGATCGTAGAGGTCGCGGGCACGCGTGTGCTCGGGGTCGTGCTCCAACGCCTTGCGTGCCCACCGCAGGCATTCGGTGAGATCGTCCTGCTCGAAGAAACGCGACGCCAGATCCAGCGCCTTGTCGACCTCCTCGCGGCGGCGTTGCCGCGCCAGGCGTTGCTTGAGATTCTGGCGCTCCGCGCGCTCCAGCGGTGTGAGCTCCGGCTGCGACTCGCGAGGCGGCGGTTCGGGCGTGCCGCCGCCGCGTTCTTGGTTCGAGGTGTCGATGATGCCGGCGGTGACCGACACCAGCGCGTCCTCGACGTCGCGCCCCTCGGTGGCGACGGTCGCGAACGAAGGCACGGCGTAGCGATTGAGCGCGTCGTCGAGCTCGGCGATCGGCAGCGCGTCGGCGAGATCGCGCTTGTTGTACTGGTGGACGTGCGGGATGGCGGCGAGCCGGCGGCGGGTGACGCCCAGCGCCTGCTCGACGAGCTGGAGGCTGCGCAGGTTCGCGCCGAACGCAGTCGGCGAGGAATCGGCGACCAGCACCAGCCCGTGCACGCCTTCCAACACTTCGACGAGAATCTGTGGGTCCGAGACCGGACCGCTGACGGTCGCCAGGCTCACTCGCGCCACCGACGAGCGAATGCGAACGTCGAACGACAGCTCCAGGATCTGATCCCGTCCCCGGGTACGCTGGCGCAGCTCGCCTTTGCGCAGCGGATTGATGTTCGCGTAGATGTAGCGAAGGCTGGTCGCTTTCCCCGCGCCCGGCGGCCCGAAGTAGACCACCCGGCAGCGGGTGATCGGGGCGCGCGAGATCAGAAACGACACGTCGCGTCCCCCTTCAAGGGTTGCGGCTACGTGCGGCGACCCACTCGTCGAGCAATGTCTTGGTGAAAAGCCAACCGCTGGCGGAATCCAGGCGAGTGCAAGGAATCGCGCGGTCGTTGGCGAGCGACTCGAGGGTCGCCGGCGCCACCTGCAGATAGCGCGCGGCCTCCTCGAGGTTCATGAGCGCGGGGGCCTTGAGCCCGTCGATGACCGTCTTGAGGTCACGCCTGTCGTCGGTCTGCGCCTGGCGAAGCTCGCTGGTGAGGAGGTCGATGCGTGCGACGGTTTCCGCGAGCAGGTCGGCGAGGCTGCGCTCCCCGCCCGCGGGAGACGCGCCGCGTTGCGGCGCTGGGCTGGCCTCGCGGCTCGATGCAGTGGCGGGGACGGCGACCGATGCGGCGGTGGGCGCGGGTGCACGCGGCGGCGGGCTCGCTGCGGGCGGCAGGTCGCGGGCTTGCGCGGCGTTCGCGGGCGCCTGAGCGACGGGAGGCGCGAGTGGGCGGATCGGCGTGCTCGGTGCGCCGAGGCCGAGGTCGAAGCTCGCCAGCGGGTCCAACGACTCACCGCCCTTGCCGCGGTAGATGTTGTACTTGCGGTCGAGATCGGCGAGCACCGCCCGCATCACCGTCTGCAGCGTCTCGACCACGCCGACGCCCTCGGTGGCGATGGCTTCGAAGGTCGGCACGTGCCGATCGTTGAGTGTCGCGTCCATCGCCGCGACCGCTTGCGCATCGGGCAGGTCGCGCTTGTTGAGCTGCAGCACCAGCGGAATGGTCTCGTAGTCGAGCCCGTTTTCGTGCAGGTTCTGCTTGAGGTTGTCGAGGCTCTCGCGATTGCGGTCGGCGGCGTCGCGGGCGCTGTCTGCGACCAGCACTACGCCGTCGGCGTCGCGCAGCACCATCTTCCGGGTCTTGTTGTAGAAGATCTGCCCGGGCACGGTGAAGAGCTGAAACCGCAGGTTGAACCCGGCGATGGTGCCGGCGCTCACCGGGAGCAGGTCGAAGAAGAGCGTGCGGTCGCCGCCGGTGGCCAAGCTCAAGAGCTCGCCGACCTTGCCGAAGGCGCGCCGCGAATGGATGAACTGAAGGTTGCTGGTTTTTCCGGAGAGCCCCGGTCCGTAGTAGACGAGCTTTGCGGTGATTTCCCGGGTCGCGTACCGGATCAGTGCCATCGGTCAACCTCGGGATTGCGAGCGCCCGTCACCCCGGGAGTGCGCGGAATTTTTCGAAAAATCATAGCGGTGAGCGTCGAGCATGGTCAAATGAAGAATGCGATTTCGAAGCGAATGCGGCGCAGCTGGACACGGTGGGTCGGGTCGCCGGCGCAGCATACGTTTCCTTGACAGCTCACGCGACGCGCCTCTACGTTCCGCCGGCTTTCTTTCCCATCGCACCGCTGGACGCTCGGCGGAGAGGCTCGTGCTCATGTTCCGGAAGCTCCTGGTGGCCAATCGCGGCGAGATCGCCTGCCGCGTCATCCGTTCCGCGCGGAAGCTCGGGATCGAGACGGTGGCCGTCTACTCCGACGCCGACGAACGGGCGCTGCATCGCTACTTCGCCGACGAAGCCCATCGCGTCGGAGAGGCGCCGTCGCTCAAGAGCTATCTGAACGTCGAGGCGATCCTGAAGATCGCCCAGACGAGCGGCGCCGAGGCGATTCATCCCGGTTACGGGTTCCTGTCCGAGAACGCGGATTTCGCGCGGCGGGTGCGGGATGCGGGGCTGGTGTGGGTGGGACCTTCGCCCGAGGTCATCACGCTCATGGGCGACAAGGTCCGAGCGCGCGAGACGATGTCGGCTGCGGGTGTGCCGGTGGTGCCTGGCACGCTGACGCCCGTGGAGCCCGAGCGCGCTCTCGACGAAGCGCAGCGCATTGGCTTTCCGGTGCTCATCAAGGCGGTGGGCGGTGGCGGCGGCATCGGCATGCAGGTCGCCGAGGGTCCCGAGCAGCTCGTGAAGCTGGTCGAATCGGCCAGCGAGCGAGCGCGTCGCGCATTCGGCAACGGCGCCGTGTACCTGGAGCGTTACCTCGATCGTCCGCGCCACGTCGAGGTGCAGGTGTTCGGTGAGCTCGACGGCACCGCGCACCACATCTTCGAGCGTGAATGCTCGGTGCAGCGCCGCCATCAGAAGGTGATCGAGGAAACGCCATCGCCGCTCTTTCTCGACGGGATGAATGCCGCGGTCCGCAAGCAGCTCCACGAGGCCGCGCGCGAGGCCGCCCGCGCCGTCGGCTACGTCAACGCCGGCACCTGCGAGTTCCTCGTCGACCAGAAGATGGGCTTCTACTTCCTCGAGATGAACACCCGCCTGCAGGTGGAGCACCCGGTCACCGAGCTCACGACCGGGCTCGATCTGGTGGAGATGCAACTGCGGGTCGCGGCGGGGCAGCATTCCGGGCTCGACGCAGACACGCTCGAGCAGCGTGGCTCGGCGATCGAGTGCCGCATCTACGCCGAGGATCCCGACAAGAAATTCATGCCGTCACCGGGCCCCATCGAGACGCTGGCCTTCCCCGAGGGCGAAGGGGTGCGGGTGGATTCGGGCGTGCAAGGTGGCTACACGGTGTCGCCGCATTACGACCCGATGGTGGCCAAGATCTCGGCGTGGGGAGAGACGCGCGCCCAGGCGATCGAGCGCATGCGCGGTGCCCTCGAGGCCACGCGCATCAAGGGCATCAAGACCAACGTCGCGATGCACCTCAAGATCCTCGCGAGCGAAGCGTTCCAGCGGGGTGAGCTCGATACCGGTGCGCTCGAGCGCGGTGCCTTCGGCTGACCACACGCGACCACAGGGGAGATTCGATGATCGAGGTCCGCGCGCAGATCACGGGAGTGGTGTTCCGCATCGACAAGCAGGCGGGCGATTCGGTCGCGGAAGGCGACGCGGTCGTGATCCTCGAGTCGATGAAGATGGAGATCCCGGTGGAGGCGCCTGCGGCGGGGGTCGTCGCCAAGGTCGAGGTCGCGGTTGGCGATTCGGTGGTCGAGGATCAGGTCGTCGCGTTGCTCGGCTGACCGCGAGACACCGTTTGACGGTTTTTGACGCGGCGTGTTATCCGAGGGGTGTGCTCATGACGCAGTGCTTCATGAGCCCCGCGGATGGCACCGATGGCAAGCCCACGATCGATCCTCGAATCGCCTCTCAGCAGTCGGGACGTCGCGTTGTTGCTGGACGTGAGCCCGGATGACGTGAACGAGCTCGCTCGCCGCGGCGATCTCCCTGGGTTCAAGCAGGGACGTTTCTGGCGCTTCCGGCGGCGCGACGTGTTGCGCCACCGCCTCGATCAGGGCGCGTCGAGCACCGCGAATGCGGCTCCGGGTTCGCGGTCGGACGCCGAACCGCAGGACGTCGTCGAGCTCGACCTCTCGGCGTGACCCGTAGCGCGGGGACGACGGCTCGCGCCGGCGGTGCTCAGCCCTTGGGGACCCGCGAGTCGTCGGCGACGTCGACGCGGTCGCGACCGCCGTGCTTGGCGCAGTAGAGCGCCCGGTCGGCACGCCGAAACACGGTGGCGAGATCGTCGGCTTCGCTGCGCCATGCGGCGACGCCTTGGCTGACGCGGATCGTGACCGACGGGTGAATCTCTTCCCAATGGTCGCGCCGGACACCGTCTCGGATGCGCGTGGCCACCGCCACCGCGTCCGACTCGCTGGCCCGTGGCAGCACCACGATCAGCTCGTCGCCGCCGTAGCGGATCGCGATGTCGTTGGTGCGGACCTGGGCGCGCGCGAGTGCGCCGACCCGGGCCAGCACCCGGTCTCCGACCGCGTGGCCATAGTCGTCGTTGACGCGTTTGAAGCCGTCGAGATCGATCAGGATGAGCGCGTAGCCGTCGCGCGCCTCCGACCACTCTTGGGTGAGCTGGGGCAGCTCCTCCAGATAGAAACGCTTGGTGAGGAAGCCCGTGGTGGGATCGACTGCCGCCTGCCGAACCTTTTCCGCGAGGCGATCGTGGAATTTCCGGTCGTACTGATCGAGCCACTCGAAGCGCAAGATCACGTCGCCGAGGTGGATCTTGTCGCCCGGCTGCAGAGTCGCTTCGTCGATCTGCTCCTCGTTGACGAAGACTCCGTTGGTGCTGCCCAGATCGGCGACGCGCACCTGCTGCGAGCCGTCGGGGAGGTGAAGCACGTAGAGCTTGGCGTGGCGCCGCGAGACCGTGTCGTCGTCGATGAAGACGTCGCAGCTCGGCTCGCGCCCCACCACGAAGTTCCGCCGTGCGTCGTCGAGATCGAAGCGCACGCCGAGCTGGGCACCGTTGATGACGGTGACCCCGGGTGTCGCTTGTCCGCGCGACTCGGGTAGCGCCTTGAGCCGGACCGCCGTCGCGAGCGTCGTCGAGGGTCGCTCGGTGTGCTTGGGCTCGGTCATCGGCGCTCTCCAGCTTCCCCGCGCAGCCGTTCGAGCTCCGTTCCCACCGTGCGCTCGAGCACCCGACGCGCGTGCCGCTCGATCGCAGCGACGGCGCCCGGATGGCGCGCGACCCACAGGCCGCCTGCCAGAGCCAGCGCCGTCGCGAGAGCGACGGCAGGCGCAGCATAGCGACGCCAGCGGGGCACGGCGAGCCTCGCTGGGCGGGGATTTTTTCGGGGCACGGCTGCGCGCTTTCGCGTCTTGGTTCTGCTCGCGGCGGCACGCACGCGTTTGCCCAGTTCCTTCTCCAGGGTTCGTTTGGGTGAGGCGATCGGCCGCAACGCCGAAGCCATCGCATCGGCGTCCTCGAATCGATCGGCGGGATCCCGAGCGAGCGCTCGGGCGAGAACCGCCGCGAGCGCGTCGCCGTCACCGTCGCCGATGGCGAGCGGTGCGGCGTCGCGCTCGTTCTTGATGCGGATGATCTCGTAGATGTCGCTCTTGGGCCGGATTGCCAGCGGGTGCTTGCGGGCCGCGAGCTCGTAGAGCACGACACCCAGCGCGTAGAGGTCGGTACGTGCGTCGATCTCCGAGCCACGCTTGCCGGCGAGCTGCTCGGGGCTCATGTAGGCGGGCGTGCCGAGGAGGATCCCCTCGCGCGTCACCTGCACGTCCTCGAGCCGTGCGATGCCGAAGTCGGTGAGCTTCAGCCGCCCGTTGCGAGAAACCAGCACGTTGCCCGGCTTCACGTCGCGATGCACCGCTCCGTTGCGGTGCGCGAAGCCCAGCGCCGCCAGGATCGGCAGCCCGAGTGCCGCCACCAGCGGTGGTGGGAATGCGCCGCCCGCGCGCATCAGCGTCTCGAGGCTGGTGCCGTCCACCAGCTCCATGCGGATGTTCCAGGTGCCGTTGGCCTCGAAGCATTCGTGCATGCGCACGATGTTGGGATGGCCGAGGCTCGCGGTCACCTCGAACTCGCGCTGGAAACGACGTACCGTTTCGCGCTGCTCCTTGAGCGCGTGGCGCAGCTCCTTCACTGCGTAGGAGGCGCCGCGCTTCGACACCACGTGGTGAACGAACGCGTAACCACCCTTGCCGATGGGACTGCCCACGACCGTGTAGTCGCCGATCGCGTAAGGCTTCCGCGAGCGGGTGGTGAGCGCGCGTGTGCGCCGCGGCTGCGCCGAAGCCCGGGAGGCGGCACCCGCCGCGCTGCGTGCCATCGGCCGGAGCCTACGCCCTCCGGGCAGCCTCTTCTAGGCGCCTGTGGGCGTGCGAGGCACGAGTTCCGACAGGGTCCCAGACACCAGCGTTTGACGGGGGATTCCGTGCGTCGGTAGGTTCGCGCGGGGATCGGCGATGCGCGTCACGTTGTGCTGCATGGGCTTCGAGAATCAGGGTGTCGAGGCCCTGTCCGCCCATCTCAAGGCGCACGGGCACTCGGTCGCGCTGGCCTTCGATCCTGCGCTCTTCGACGACAAGCTGCTCTTCCACGAGCACCGCTTGAAGTCGCTGTTCGACGATCCGGACGGATTCGCCGAGCGCGTCCTCGCCAGCCGTCCCGACGTGGTCGGCTTCAGCGTCTTCTCGATCAACTATCCGTGGGGCCGCGAGCGGGCGCGGCGCATCAAGCGTCGGGCGCCCGAGCTTCCGATCGTCTTCGGCGGGATCCACCCCACGCTTTGCCCGGACGTGGTGGCCGCCGAGCCGGCGATCGACTACGTGGTGGTGGGGGAGGGGGAAGGCGCGCTACTCGAGCTGGTGGAAACGCTGGATTCGGGAGCGTCGCCGCGGACGATTGCCAACGTGTGGGGCCGGGACCCGTCCGGCGAGCGCTGGTCGAATCCCGTCCGTCCCTACATCCGCGATCTCGACACGCTGCCGCTGCCGGACAAAGAGCTCTTCTACGCCCTCGACCCCACCTTCGCGCGCGCCTTCCAGACGCTTTCCACGCGTGGCTGCCCATATCGTTGTACGTTCTGCTGCGCGAGCCACTACCACCGTCTCTACGACGCCCGTGACAACCCCATCCGGCGCCGCGGCGTGGCCACGATCCTGCGCGAGATCCGCCACTTCCGCGAGCGCCATCGCGTCGAGCGGGTGCTCTTCGAGGACGACGTCTTCGGCAACAGCCGCGAGTGGCTGCGCGAGTTCGCGGAGCGCTATCCGGCCGAGGTGGGATTGCCGTTCAAAGCGGTCACGTACCCCGCGTTTCTCGACGCGGAGGCCGTGACGCTGCTGGCCCGCGCGGGATGCTACAAGCTCGAGCTCGGTGTCCAGACAGGGAGCGAGGCCGAGCGGCGCCGTTTGGGACGGCGCGAGAAGAACTCCGAGCTCGAAGCAGTGGGACGCTGGTGCCGCGACGCGGGGCTCGCGCTCCACCCCGATCACATCTTCGGCATTCCCGGCGACACGCGTGAAGCTCAGGAAGAGGCCGTGCTGCTCTACAACCGCATGCGGCCCGCGCAGATCACGTGTTACTCGATGCAGCATTTCGCGAACCTGCCGCTCGCCGATCGAGCCGTCGAGGCTGGGGATCTCACGTCCGCCGACGTCGAGCGCCTCGCTCACGGCGACGGCATCCATCTCATGAACGGCCGTCTCGCGCTGCCGTTGGCCAAGCGCCGCTTCTACCGCCCGTTCTTCGCGTTGCTGGTGCTGTTGCCGTGGCTGCGCCCGGCGGTGGTGGATTGGCTGGTGCGCTCGCGGGCCTATCGTGTGCTCGTCCTGCCGGACATCGTGGTGCTCGCGCTCTACGGCCTGCGCTCGGCGCAGGTGGGAAACGCGCAGGTGGGCGAGCACGTGGGGCGCGCCGTTCGGCAGATCGCGCGGCACGCGTGGCGAGCGATTGCGCCGCGCGCGTGGGCGCCGGTCGCGTGACGGGCGAGCCACCGGGATCGCCGCGGACGAACCATGGCTGAGCCTTCGTTCCGCGCCGGATCGCTCGATCACGTGCACGTCTTCGTGCCCGATCGCGATCGCGCCGTCGCGTGGTATCGCGCCGTGCTCGGCCTCGAAGTGGTGGTCGAGCACGCGCACTGGGCCGCCGATGGCGGCCCGCTGACGATCTCCGCGGATGGTGGACAGTCGGGGGTCGCACTCTTCGAGGGCGCGGCGCCGGCCGATCGCGAACGGCGGCGGGTGATCGCGTTTCGCGTGGACGGTGAGGCGTTTGCGGGGTTCGTGAGCAGCGTCGCCACGCTCGGCCTCGTCGATCGCCACGGCGAGCCCGTGACGAGCGCCAGCGTCGTCGATCACGGCGAAGCGTTCTCGATCTACTTCGCGGATCCCTGGGGCAACCCATACGAGATCACCAGCTACGACGTGGACTCGGTGCGGACCGCTCTCGGGCGCGGTTGAGCGGCTGCCCGCGGCGATTGCATCCGTACGCTTGCACGGGGGTCCCTGCGGCGGGTATCCCGAGCGGTTCGCTTCACGCCCCCATCGGAGGATCCATGCCGTACACGCTGCCCTACAACCCCGACCAGCTTGCCGAGGTCGTGAAGAAGGCCAACGTGCCCGCCGATTTTCTGTTCGGCGTCGCCACCGCCGGTTACCAGGCGGAAGGCGGCTTCAACGGCGAGAGCGATCCCAAGAACAACTGGTACGGCTGGGAAGGGCGCAACGGCCGCGACTCGACCGGAAAAGCGTCGGATTTCTGGAACCAGTACCGCGGCGACTTCGATCGCGCCCAGTGGATGGGGCTCAACGCGTTCCGTCTGGGGATCGAGTGGGCGCGGGTGCAGCCGTCGTCGGATCCGAGCCGGCGCCACACCAGCCCGCCGGATTTCGACGAGGCGGCGTTCGATGCCTACGCGGAGATGATCGTGGAGGCTCGCAAGCGCGGCCTCGAGCCGATCGTCACGTTGCTCCACTTCACGACGCCGCTGTGGGTGGGCAACGACTTCTGGCTGGAAGGTCCGAAGGTCGAGGACCTCTTCATCCCGTACGTCAACTTCACCATCGAGAGCATCAACAACCGCCTGGTCGACAAGTTCGGTCAGGCACCGGTCAAGTATTGGGTGACGCTGAACGAGCCGTTCATGCTCGCGTCGGGCACCTATCTCTTCCGCATGATGCCGACGCAGGCCACGCGTTCCAGCCTGGCGGCGGCGCGGCTGGCTTACGAGAACATCCTGATCGGCCACATCCTCGCGTACCGCGGGATCCACGCCATCAGTGCCGGCAAGAAGTGGGAGCGACCCTGCGTCACGTTCAACTCGTGGGCGGCGCGCATCTACTCGATCGACAAGATGGCCCAGGACCTGATGGTGGCGCGCACGCTGGGTCTCAAGAAAGAGCAGGTGCGGCCGTACCTCGCCGAGTGCCGCGCGCGTTTCAACGAGCAGATCTCCCGCACGCGCCAGCCGCGCGACAACGACGCCGCGCGGCGCGCCGCCGACGCGTTGCTCGATCGCTTCGTGTGGAAGCGGCTCAACATGGAGACGATGCCGCGGGTGCTGCACTCGGTTTTCGAGGACTACCACGAGCCGCGGCTGCTCGACGCCGTCTCGTTCGACTACTACGACCCCTACATCTCGAACTACCTGGGGCTCGCCGGCGGTCTGAAGGTTCGACGCGACCCGTGGGATTGGACCAGCAATCCAGCGTGTTTCTACGACTTCCTGAAGGCCTACGCCTCACCGAGCCACGGTTTGCCGCTGATGGTCCTGGAGAACGGCTTCGGCATCCGCGGCAAGACCGCCCAGGGCGTGCCCCGCGCCGACGGCGCCCGCCGCATCGACGGACTGCGTGGTCACCTCTACCAGTTGCTGCGCGCCATCGCCGACGGCGTGAACGTCAAAGCGTTCTGTCATTGGACCATCACCGACAACTACGAGTGGGGTAGCTTCGAGCCGCGTTTCGGGCTCTTCGCCGTCGATTACGCGAACGGTGCCAAGCGGCTGAACGTCGACGCCCTCGGCGACAACGCTCCTGGCGCCTATCGCGCGCTGGTGTCGGCGATCCGCTCCGGCGACAAGGAGCGAACGCTGGCGGCGTTTCGGGGCGAAGGGCTCGAGGCTTACCCAGGCTGAGCTTCCCCCGCGGCGGGCGGCTGCGATAGCCTCGACGGCCTACCGAATCGCCGGGTGGTCCGAGTCCAAGCTCGACCCCACACGCCGCCCGGCCCCTCTCGTGAGGCCAGTCATGGGGGATGACCCTCCTCAGCACTCTGTCGATTCTTCCTCGGGGGGCTGTTCCAGACCCCAGCCCCGCAGAAGGCGGGGTTTTTGCGGGGCCCCACCCCCAAGCCGACTCGCTGGGCTCGTCGACGCGCCGCTGGCGCGTGCTCATCATCAGGAGCCTGCTAACTCGCGTCGTACCCGCTCGCTCCTTCCCCTCCTGCTCGTCGTCCTCGCGCCGCTCGCATTCGTGAACGCGAGCGGCTGCCCGCCCACACCGATCCCACCCGTCGAGCTCACGCCCCCGCCGTGGCCCGAGTGGGTGCTTCGCCATTGGGTGTGGGAGAACGAGGGCGATCAGGCGAGCGCCTTGGCGCTCACCGACGGCTACCTCGCTCGCGACATCCCCGTGGGCGCACAGGTGATCGACCGGCCGTGGGAGGTCCAGCCCGTGGCTTTCGAGGCCGATCCTGCGCGTTATCCCGATCTCGGCCAGCTCGTGAACGACCTGCACGCACGCGACGTGCGGGCGCTGATGTGGATCGTGAGCGTGGTGAACGAAACCGCCGGCACCTTCCCGGAGGCGTTCGCCAACGGCTACTTCCTGAGCAACGGAGCGCTCGTCGATTGGTGGGGCGGGCGCGGTGCGCTTCTCGACTACACCAACCCCGCCGCCGTCGCGTGGTGGCACGCACGGATGCAGAACATCCTGGCGCTCGGCATCGATGGCTGGAAATGCGACGCCACCGATCCCTTGGTGCTCCTGATTCCGGGCGGCGCCACCGGAGTCGGCGGACCGGTGAGCTGGGACCAGTATCGCGATGCCTACTATCGAGATTTCTTCGAGTTCACGCGGGACACGCTGGGTGACGATCGCGTGATCCTGGCGCGGCCCAGCGATAGCTACATCGGTGTCCCGCTGCCGGTGCCGTTCGCGCCGCGCGACGTGAACTTCGCCGGCTGGGTGGGCGATCAGGACTCGAGCTTCGCGGGACTGCGCGCCGCGCTCGCCAACATGGTGGCGTCCTCGAATCTCGACTACGTGAACTTCGGCTCCGACATCGGAGGCTTCCGTGCCGACGGCCTGATCGACCCCGAGCTCTTCGTGCGTTGGGCTCAGCTCGGCGCGCTCAATCCCATCATGGAAAACGGCGGCGGTGGCGAGCACCGCCCGTGGATGTACGGCGCCGAGGTCGAGGACATCTACCGCACGTTCGTGAAGCTGCATCACGAGCTGGTGCCATTCCTCTACAGCCTCGGCGCCAAGGCCTGGAAGCAGGGCATATCGCTCGTCCGCTTCCAGAGTTACGACAACTCGTATTTGCTCGGCGAAGACCTGTTCGTGGCGCCGATGACGGAAGCGGGCACCAGCCGCACCGTGACGTTCCCCATCGGGCGCTGGCGCGACTGGCTCGACGAGTCGACCGCCTACGACGGCGGCACGAGTGCAACTCTCGCGGTGCCCCTGGCGCGTTACCCGGTATTCGTGCGCGAAGGGGCGATCGTGCCCCTCGACGTCGTGGGACCGGCCAGCGGCCACGGCGATGCGTTCTCCGCGGGGCACCTGACGCTGGCTGCGTATCCGCTCACGAGCGGCGGGAAGACGGTCGACGTGTACGAAGAGCATGGCCACGGCGTGCGCGTGACGTGGCGGGCCGAGGGAACCGGACTCGCGCTCGAGTCCTCGCCCACGTCGCGCGCCTTGCTGTGGCGGGTGAGAGGTGGTCCTTCGGCAGCCCAGATCACCGAGGACTTCGGTGCCGCGCCCGTGCACGTCGCCACCGTCGGGGATCTCACCTCCGTCGCACGCACCTGGACGCGCGACGCCGCGGGAATCACCTGGGTGCGGATCGCAGACGCCGGCGCAGGCGTGCGGCTTCACCTCACGCCATGAACGATCCCGCGATCGTGGTCGATTTGCTCCTGATCGTCGCCTGCATCGTGGGGGCGGCGTTCTTCTCGGCGTCGGAGACTGCCGTCACGGCGATCTCCGAGCGGCGGGCGCGCCAGCTTCTCGATTCGGGAGAGAAGCGCTTCCAGTCGCTGACGCTCTGGGTCGAGCAGCCCAACCGGGTGCTGACCACCTTGCTCATCGGCAACACCGTGGTGAACACCCTCACCGCGGCGCTGGTCACCGCGATCACCGCACGTGTGAGCGAGAGCCGAGTGGTGGCGATCGCCACCTTCGTGTCGTCGTTCCTGCTGCTCACCTTCGGCGAGATCTCCCCCAAGACCTTCGCGAAGCACAATGCCGAGAAGGTTGCACCGCCTGCGTTGCGCGTGGTGCAGCTCTTGGTTTGGGCGCTCTTTCCGGTGGTGTGGCTGCTCACCTACCTGTCGCGGGCGATCGTGACGGCGACGGGCCACCAGGTCTCGCGCACCGGGCCGTTCGTCACCGAGGAAGACATCACCTACCTGATCGACCTCGGGCACGAGGAAGGGGTGCTGCACCGCGACGAGCGCGAGATGCTCGCTTCGGTGTTCGAGTTCGGCGACACGGTGGTGCGCGAAATCATGGTGCCGCGCACCGAGATGGTGGCGATCCGCAAGGACGCGGAGCCGGAGGAGCTGATGGATCTGGTGGCCAGCTCGGGGCTCTCGCGCATTCCGGTTTACGAGGAGACCATCGACAACATCATCGGCATCTTGCACACCAAGGACCTGATCAAGCACCGCGCCGAGGGGCCCGACGCCGCTTCCATCGCCAAGCTCATGCGCAAGGCGTTCTTCGCGCCCGAGCTCATGCCGATCGCGAACCTCTTGAAGGAGTTCCAGCGCCGCAAGACCCACATGGCGATCGTCGTGGACGAGTTCGGCGGCACCAGCGGCATCGTCACCCTGGAGAACGTGATCGAGGAGATCGTGGGCGAGATCCAGGACGAGCACGACGACGAGGAGGCGCAGTTTCGAGTCCTGCCCGATGGTCACGTCCTCGCCGATGGACGGCTCTCCATCTACGACCTGGGCGAGAAGCTCGGCACCGAGTTCCCCGACGCCGGCAGCTACGAGACGCTGGGCGGGTTCCTCATCGCTCAGGCCGGGCGCTTGCCGTCGTCGGGTACGCAAGTGCGCTGGGATGGCTTCGAGTTCCACGTGCGTGAGGCCGACGAGCGGCGCGTCAAGCGTGTGGAGATCGTGCGCGTGACGGCAGCGAACGTGGCTTCCAGCACCGGTGACGACGAGGCCAAGCCATGAACCATTGGCTGCTCAAGAGCGAGCCCGACGCGTATTCGTGGGACGATCTCGTCCGGCAGAAGCGGGGCGTGTGGGACGGAGTCCGGAACTTCCAGGCGCGGAACAACCTGCGCGCGATGAAAGTGGGCGATCTCGCGCTCTTCTATCACTCGGTCAGCGAGCGCCGCGTGGTGGGTGTGGCGCGTGTGGTGCGCGAGGCCTATCCCGATCCCACGGCGAAGGACGGCGATTGGTCGGTGGTGGAGGTGGCGCCGCACCAGGTGCTCGCGTTCCCGGTGACGCTGGACGCGATCAAGGCCGACCCGCTTCTTCGGGAGATGGCGATCGTGCGTCAGTCGCGGCTCTCGGTGGCGCCCGTGACGAAGCAGCAGTTCGATCGCGTGCTGGCGCTCGCCAAGAAGCCGCCACGCTGAGCGAGTGTCGCGTCCCGCGGAGCGCCGACTCGTGATGCGCCGAGCCACATGGGCGCTCGCCGTCACGACGCTGCTCGGCGTCGGCTGCAGCGAGAGCTCACCCCCGGCTCCGCCCCCGCGTGAGCCGCCCGCGCTCGTCGAAACCGACCGCGGCAGCGGCATCTTCGGGCGCTGGATTCTCGACGCCGACGGACTGCCGGCCTACGAGTACACGCTCGATCAACACACCGACGTACGCGCGCGATTCCCGGACTCGCGTGATCGGGACCGGCGCGATCACGTGTT
>CAYUSL010000102.1:0-15550 GCA_964447125.1 uncultured bacterium
GCCATTTGCGCCACGCGATCTGGATCTCGTCCATCGTCTTGGCGGAGACCATCGACGAGGGCAGCGGATTGCCGAGCAGGTCGGCGATGGTCATCTGCGGTTGCCCGTGCTGGATGCCCTGCTTCATCTCGCGCGGCGAGTAGCCAGCGAGCAACCCGAGGATCGTGGCGATGGCGGTCTTGCCGCGGCCGGGTCCGCCCACCAGCAAGCAGCGTCGTCGCACCGCCAGGTTGAGCAGCGGCAGCAGCACGTAGCTCGAATAGCTCTGTGCGGTGGGCAGCGTGAGGCGCGCCTTGTGCTCGCCCAGCACGAACACCGCGGGCGGGTTGTCGACGAATTCCAGATCGTAAAACGGGCTCAGGATCCCGTGGTTCACGATCCAGAAGTAGGCCTGGCGGAGCTTCTCGGCGAGGTCGACGGCGCCAACGTCGCGGGGTGCAGCGTCGCCGAGCGGGCCCGAGTAGAGATCGGCGACGTCGAACGGCCGTGGGCCAGGCGCCGCGCGCGGGTTGGTGGGCGCCTGGCTCACGTGTTTCACGGATTCCTTCGTCGCCACCGTCACCCTCCGTTCTCCCCGGCGGACGAGCCCGAGCTCAGTGGTTCCGCGAGCTGCCAGCCGCACGCGAGCACGGCGTCGATCGCCGCCAGCGCTTCTACCAGCCGCTGCTCGCGATCGCCGCGAAGCCAGCGCCAGCGCAGGTCCATCTCGTCGAGCCGTTCCGCGAAGCGTCGAGTCATCCAGCTTCGCACGTGCTCACCGTCGCGCAGCCCATCCTGCACGAACGGTACGTCGGCATCGTGAGTCAGCAGGTAGAGGTGGTAGGGGGCCGCCTCGCCCAAGGCCTCGGTTTCCGGCGAGCGGGTGCCCAGGTAGCGCTCGTGCCAGATGCCAGTGGCGAACGCGTCGGTATCGCACACCAGCACCGGCGCGCCGCAACGCGCGGCCTCCCGCTCACGCTCGCGCTGCAGGCGAGCGATGGTGACGAAGTCCGGGCTGGTCCACTCGATCGCCGCCATCGCCGCGACGTCGCCAGTAGCTCCGCCCAGGGCAACCACCTTCTGCTCGGTCACCTCGCGACCGAGCTCGGGAACCCACGTGGCTCGCGCCCATACACCGCCGCGCGCGGCCAGCCGCGCGGTGAGTGCCGCGGCGAGGGTGGTCTTGCCGGTCGACTCGGCGCCCACCAGCACCACCCGCCAGGTGAGGTGCTCGCGCACGCACGGCGCCAGCGCGTCCCAGGTCGCCACCGGATCGGCGCGCACTGCCGATCCCGAGACCGGTGCTGCGACGCGCGTCGGGTCGACGCACACGTGCCGCGCACCGAGTCGGCGCGCCAGCTCGTCGCCGTAGCTCTCGGAGGTGAAGACCGCGTCGATGGGCTCGTCGGTCACGCTCGCGACGGCCTCGCGCATGAGCGCCACGTGGGCCTTCCAGATCGCGTCGCTCCCGAGATCGATGGGATGCTCGTCGGCGATGCCGGTCACCGTCACGCTGGGTGCGTCGGCGTGGATCTCGCGCAGCCACTCGACTCGCCGTGCGAGCGGAATCGACTCCACGCACGACGCCATCACCACCAGTGTCACCCGCTCTGCTGCAGCGGCGGCGGTGTGGACGAGCAGCGCGTGCCCCGCGTGCGGCGGATAGAACTTGCCGATCACCAGGCCATGGCGCGCCATCACGCCGCAGCCTCCGCCGCCAGCGAGCGCGACCACGAGCGCAGCCCCGCAACGCACATCAGACCGAACACCACGTAGAGCGCGGCGGTGGGATAGAGCCCGCGGCTCACGTAGAGCGGGACGCTGATGACGTCGACGGTGATCCACACCCACCACGACTCGACGAGCTTGAGCGCCTGTCCATAGGTCGCCGCCAGGCTCAGCGTGAGCACGCTCGCGTCCGCCCACGGCACAGGCGAGTCGGTGTGCACTGCGAGCCACGTCGCCACACCCAGGGTCGCCACGGCCGTGAGACCACCGAGCGCCCACCACTCGCGGGTCGTGGTCCGTCGCACCGCCGAAGTCGCCTGGCTTGCGCTCGGCATCACCCAGCGCCACCAGCCGTAGCAGCCGAGCGCGAAGAAGATGCCCTGCAGGAACGAATCGCCGTAGAGCTTGGCGTCGAAGAAGAGCACCGCCCAGAACACGTTGTTGCCGAGCCCGAGTGGCCAGGTCCAGACGTTCTGCCGTGCCACCAGCCACACGCAGAGCGCGCCGGTCACGTCGCCCAGAAGCTCGGCCCAGCTCAGCGGCACGCCCGCCACCGTGACTGCGGCGGCGTTGAGCGCCTGGATCGGATGCTGCCAGTCGATCACGCGCCCGACGCTACCAGGCCGCGCGCCGAATGGCAGCGGCTGGCGTGCGCGGCACGAAGGTCGCACTCTTCGAGGTGGCATCCGCTGCGCCGCTCGTGGAGCGCGCGGGATCGCAGGAGGAAGACCCAAGAGGCGACAACGAGCGACCACCGTTCCGACGCGCGCGGGTCGTGTCCCGTCACCGCATCGTGACGCCGGCCTGGTGCTTGGGACTACGATCCGATCCCGAATCTCACGAGTGCGAGGCGCGAGCATGGCCACCAAGACCGATCGAAACGGAACCCGATCCTCGAACGACCTGGCGCTGGTGCTTTCGGGCGGCGGTGCACGCGGCGCCTATCAGGTGGGAGTGCTGAAAGGCTTGGCAGCGCTCGGGCTCGGCGGCGGGGGCGAGAGCCCATTCAAGATTCTGGTGGGATCGAGCGCCGGCTCGATCAACGCAGCCATGCTCGCGGCCCACGCCGACCGTTTCGAGGACGGCGTGGCGGCCCTCGACAAGCTGTGGTCGAAGATCCGCGCCAACCAGGTGTTCCGCACCGATGTGGCGTCGCTGGGCGGGATCGGCCTCAAGTGGGTTCGCGACCTCACGTTCGGCGGCGTGCTCGGTCACGTGGCCCCCAAGTCACTCCTCGACACCGCGCCGCTACGCCGATTCCTGAGCAAGCACATCCCGTTCGCGCGCATCGACGCCAACGTGACGAGCGGCGCTCTCAGGGCGCTCGCGATCTCGGCGACCAACCTCTACACCACCAACGGTGTGGTGTTCGTCCACGGCGCCCCGGACTTGCCGCTCTGGAAGCGCATCCGGCGTCACGTCGAGCGCACCGAGATCGACGTCGAGCATTTGATGGCGTCGAGTGCCATCCCGGTGTTCTTTCCTTCGGTGGAGATCGGCGGGCGGCACTTCGGCGACGGCTGCATCCGCAACACCTCGCCGCTCGAGCCCGCGATCCAGCTCGGCGCCCAGCGGATCGTGGCGGTGGGCGTGCGCGAGTCCTCGCCGCGCCCCGAGACGCCTCATCCGCAGGGCTTGCAGCCGCCCACCATCGCGCAGATCGCCGGTGTGCTCCTCGATGCGGTGATGCTCGACTCGATCGAGGTGGACGTGGATCACGCGTTGCGGGTCAACGAGAGTGTGGCGAGCCACGGCAATGCCGCCACGGATCCGTTCCGGCTGGTGGAAGTGTTGTGGCTGAGCCCGAGCCGCTCGTTCGGCGAGATCGCTTCCGAGCTCGCCGATCACATCCCGGCGATCGTGCGTTACCTCTTGCGTGGTCTGGGCGGCGACGAAGCCACCACCGAGCTCGCGAGCTACCTGCTCTTCGACTCCACGTTCTGCTCGAAGCTCGTCGAGCTGGGCGCCGAGGACGTCGCACGCCGCGCCGACGAGGTCCGCAGCTTCTTCGCCGCCGGCAACATCCGTCCGGTGTCGCCCGAACGCCGCCGCTCGTCCGCTGCGTGACGTCGCGCGCCGGGCGATCTTGGTGGACGAGTGGCGCGCGCAGGCGGCGACGACGATCTGAGCCCGGCGAGGTCGGCAGCTCGGCTGCGTTACGAGCGATCGCGCAACCTGTGCGCGAGCGCTTCGGCCTGCTGGTCGATGACGTCGAGGGCCTCGAACGTGGCCAGGGCCGAGCGCGCCGCCTCGACGACCGCAGCAGGCGCGCCGGGCAGCGCGAGGATTCGTTTCAACGATGCGATCGCCTCGGCTTGGCGGCCGAGCTTCCGCTCGCATTCGGCGCGGCTGTAGCACGTGCGCGCGTCGTTCGGTTGTAGCTCCAGCGCCCGCGTGAACGCTTCGAGTGCTTCTTCGAGGGGGCGTTCGAGGCGCACCAGCGCCGCGCCGCGGTTCTTCCAGGCAGCCGCGTTGGCGGGATCGGCGGCGAGGGCGCGATCCCAGGATTCGAGCGCCTCGGCCGCGCGATCCATGCGCATCAACGTCACGCCGCGATGGGTGAGCAGCATCGAATCGCCGGGCACCGCTTCGAGCCCGAGGGCGTAGGCACGAAGCGCTGACTCGGACCGGCCCCACATCGTGAGGCCCACGCCCAGCTCGCGCCACGCTTCCACGGTGTGCGCGTCCAGCGCCACCGCGGTCGCGTAATCGACCAGCAACGCTTCCAGGGGTGCGTTCGGCGGCTCGTCGTTTGCGCGCGCCAGCCAGCCGCTGGCGTCGAGCTTGGGAGCCGCCGCGTGTGCCCAGCTTGCGAGGACCCTGAGCGCATCCTCGATTGCACCGGCGTGGAGGTTGGCGACGGCGAGTCGCACGTGCGCGGCGCCGGGAACGCCGCGCGCTTCGATCGTCGCGGCGCGCTCGAGCGCGGCGCGGGCGGCGCCGTGATCCCCTTGGGCGAGGGCGCGGTCCGCTTCCTCCAGCAACTCGTGGAGCTCGTCGCGCGGCGGCGGTGGAGCGAGCGTGGACACGACGGGAACCGAGGGGTTTGCAGGTGCCGCTTCGCTCGTACGCGCGCGCTCCGTCGTGGGATTCTGCGGTGTGGGCTCGTCGTCGCCGGTTTCGTTCGGTGCTGTCGCAGCCGCGGCGAGGCGAGCGATCTCCGGGGCGAGGCGCGGTTGCTGCGATGGATCGAGGCTCGCAGCCGTGCGCAGCAACTCGACGGCGATGGCTGCCTTGCGATCGTCGGGAAGGTGGCTCTCGTCGAGTAGCCGGTGTGCGTGGCGCTCGAAATCGGCGGCGCAGCCCGGAAGCCGGGCCGGCGCCAGCTCGCGGATCACGTAATGGGCGAACTGGAAGAGCGGCTCCGACGAACCGTTCTTGAAGCGCTTGTAGATGCGCGCGATCGGAAACGCGGTCATCTCGCCCACGATGAGACGCGCGTTCACGGGGCTGGGCGGGGTGGCGCTGTCGTCGGCCCAAGCGCCGCCGAGTTGATCGCGGATGACCTCGCCCAAGTATGCGCCGAAGGCGATCACCAGATTCGCCTTGCCGGGGCTGGGCCGATACTCGTCCGAATCGGGTGAGTCGCCCGCGGTCCCCCACATCTCGTCGATGAAGGCGTCGAGGACGCGGATGCTCGCGAGCGAGCGATCGCGGCGCAGACCGAAGCTCTCGAGCATCGGATCGTGTCGCTCGGCGAACGAGCGCGCGATCGCCGGGTAATCGAGGCTCGTCGCTGCTGGCGTCGGTGCGGCGGGAGGGCGTGGCGCGCCGGAGCGGGTGGCTGCCTCTGGTGTGCGCGGCGTCGGCGAGCTCGCTTTCGCGGCACCGGCTCGCGCCGGCTTCTTCTGGAAGAGCGCCTTGCACATGCCGCAGAACGCGGCGTCGTCGCGATTTTCGTATCCGCAGGTGGGACAGATGCGCGCCATCTCGGGCCTCCGAGCCGGCGATTGGACGCGATCGTGTCCGGTCTGGTCAACCGCCCTCGCGGCCTGCGGATGCCGGCAGGTGCGGACGCAGCTAGCTTGGCGCGCGCCATGTGCCGTGACCTTCGCCTTTCCGAGCGACTCGCGCGGACCCACCGTGCGATCGCGTGGGTCGCGCTCGCAGCGTTGGCGTGCGCGGAAGGCGCAGCGGCGTGCCCGGATTGGGACGCCGCGCCCAGCTCGCAGTGGAGCGTGACGCAGGCCGACGGCGCGTGGTGGCTCGGGACCCCGTGTGGTGAACGCTTCTTCTCGATCGGCATCAACGGTCTCGACGGCGGCGAGAGCCAAGCACTCCCGCCGGGCGCGCCCGGCTATCGCTGGCAGTCTTTCCAGCCGGACTTCGGTGCGTGGCTGAGCGGAGCGCGCCGCCGGCTCGTGGCGTGGGGCTTCAACAGCGCCGGCGCCGTCGCGCCGCCTGCCGCCACCACCGAGCTGCCGTCGATTCCCAGCCTGTGGCTCGGTTCGTCGGCGGCCTTCCACTGGGTCGATCCCTTCGATCCCGAGCTCCCGGCGCGGGTCACACGCAAGGCCGCCGAGCTGGTCGCGCCGCACCGCAGCCAGTCACGGCGCATCGGCTATTTCACCGACAACGAGGTGGGGTGGTGGGGAGGTGCGCTCTTCACCTTCTACTCGAAGCAGCCCGCCGCCAATCACACCAAGCAACGCTGGATCGAGCTGCTGCGCGAGCGCTACGCAGGATCGTGGGAGAGCTTCACGGCTGATTTCGTTCCGCCCGCGGGAGTGTCGAGCTGGGACGAGCTTCTCGCGGCGACGGGCAAGCCCACGCGCCTCCGGCCGGCCAGCCTCGGGATCCAGACGGTGCGGGCGTGGACCGGAATCGTGGCCCGCCACTACTACGAGACGATGCACGCAGCTCTCGCGGCCGTCGATCCGGAAGCGCTCGATTTCGGCGATCGGCTACCGATCTACTACGACCCGGTGGCCGTGCGTGCGATGGCGCCCTACGTGGACGTCATCTCCACCAACTACAACCTCGACGCCCCCGACGGTTGGGTCGCCCGCTATTTCTTCGAGGGCCTGCGGCGGCTGGCCCCCGGCAAACCGGTGCTGGTCTCCGAGTGGTTCTTCGCCGCGAACGAGAACGCCAGCGGCAACCGCAACAACGGGCACCTACTCACCGTCGACACCCAGGCCAGGCGCGCTCGCGGCGCGGCTCGGGCGGCGCGCAATCTGGCCGCCGAGCCGAACGTCGTCGGCCTCCATTGGTTCCAGTACTACGACCACCCGCCCGGGGGCCGCCCCGTCGATGGCGAGGACTACGACTTCGGATTGGTCGATGTCGCCGATCGCCCGTACGCGCTCCTGACCCGCGCGTTCGCCGACACCAATCGCGCGTTGGCGGGTGTTCATCGCCGCGCGGGTCGAGATCGCTCCGCCCGTGCCAGTCGCACGAGCGTTCCGCGCGTGCACATCGATCCGACGGACGGGCAGCTCGGCGACTGGCCGAAAGAGCGCGCGTGGCTCAGCGATCTCGACTCGCCGGCTCCGGAGGTGCCGTTCGGCGACGTGTACTTGGGGTGGAGCGAACGTGGGCTTGCGCTCGGGTTGATCGCGATGGACTACTACGATCCCGCGTTGCTGGCCTTCGACGGCGAATTCCCCGTCGACGAAGCCCTGCATCTGGATCTTGGGCTAGACGCCGGCGGCGGCCCACGGCGCGTGCGCCTCGCGATCCTGCCGCCGCGGGTGTTCGTGAAGAAGACGGCGCCTGCCTTCGAGCCCGTGCTGTGTGCCGTGGACGCGGACGCGTGCGTACCGGTGGCCGACGCGCGGTTGCGCTACGCGGGCTCGGATCAGCCGCGTTACGTCGTCGAGGCGGAGATCCCCTGGAAGGCGCTGGGAGTCGCGGCAGCACCGCGTGCGCGCCGGATCCGCGCGGCGGTCGCGGTCACGGCGTTCCATCGCTCGCACTGGATGTCCTCGGGTGCGCGCGAGCCCGCAGCGCTACTCGCGGACGCGGCAAGCTGGCCCCGCGTCACGCTCGCGCCGTGAGGCGCGCCGCACGCACGAGCCGCCTCGGCGCGGAGGGCTTGAAACGCCCCGACCGCGCATCGCTACCGCACGTCCAGCGCCTGGGTCTCCACGCTCGCCATCCATCTTTCCGCGAGCCGGCAGGCGAGCCGCGAGCGCAGCGAAGCGACTCGGGGGTGGGGCCCCACGAAGACCGCGCTCTTCGGGGGGGCTTGAAAAGCCCCCCGGAAAACCTCAGCGCGCGTTCGTCGACGGCGCGCTGATCGACGGGACGCGCCCGTCGATCAACACGTTCGCCACGAACGTGGAGACCTGCTCGCGGACCTCGGGCGCGCTCCAGATGTTGTCGTGATCGGCGACGGTGCCGTCGAGGTAGTGCTGATACTGGACCAGTCCGAAGGTGGTGCCGTCGGCGCCGTTTCCCTGGACTGGGGAGCTGGTCTCGACGAGCCCGGGCACGGCGCGCGCGGATGGCTCGAGCAGCGGCTCGCCAATCGATCGCGCCAGTGCCTCGTTGCTCTTGTTGTTCACGACCTGGTCGTTCATCACCTCGATCGAGAGCACCGAGCGCGGCTTGCGTGGCCGGGTGGCGAGCGGCGGCCCTTCTTCGAGCCAACGCGCGAAGGTGAGCGGGTCACCGGGAGCGAAAACGCTCTGCCCCACCGCCATCACGGTGAGCACGTCGGAGACGGGTAAGCCGAGGAGATCGGCGATCCCGGCGATCGCCCCGAAGCCGTCGCCGCCAGTGTTGAGCGGCGGAAAGCCGAACGCGATGTCGGTCCAGGTTCCGCCGCCGACCAAGAGCGCCGCGACCCGCACCGACGGATCGACGGTACAGAACATCGAGCCGAGGATCGCGCCGAACGAGATGCCGACGTAGCCGAGGCGCGAGCCATCCACGTCCGGCTCGCCGTCAGGTGCCCCCGCCGGCAGCACGTCGAGATCGCCGAGGTTGGTCTCGACGGCGCGCGCGAGCTGCACCAGATCGGCCACCGTCTGGCGCGCGTTGTCGCGGCCGCCGGGGATCCAGTCGATCGACAGGAACGCGAGCGCCGGGATGAGCCCGCCGGTGAAGCGCGAGCCGTGCTCGACGAAGTCGATCGCCACCGTGGCGACGCCGCGCTCGGCCAGCACCCGGCCGATGCTGCGCATCTCCTCCTTGGAGCTGTTGATGCCGTGACCGAAGATCGCCACCGGGGCGTGGCGCGCGTGGCGCGGCAACGCCACGATCGCTTCGAGCTGGGTGCGAGGTGCAGCGACCGGCACGCTCGCGAAGCGCGCTGGATCGAACGTCTGGTCGGCTCGCCGGTACTCGTAGCCCTGGATGTGGCCGTTCACGAACAGCGTGCTGTCGTCGCTGTGCTCGGCGTCGATCGCGTCCACGGCGAAGCCGGGCGGGAGACGATCGGCGGTGGCGATCTCGGCTTCCACCAGCCGCAAGAGCCCGCTCGCCGACGCTTGGTCGCTGGCGGTGGTGAAGACGGTGGCGGCGGCGACGTCGTCGCGACGAAGCCCGAGGGGGCGCGTGACTGCTTCCACGTCCGCGCGCAGCGTCCGGCCATAGTCGGCGAGCGCCGTGGGAACGCCGCGATCGGCGAGCAGCGCTTGCATCGCTCGCGAGCGTCCGAAGGGATTGCCGCCGGTGGTGGTGAGCCGGCGCGTGATGACCAGCGCGTAGCGCGTGGCCGGCGCGAGCGGTTGGAGCGCGCGCAGCATGAGCATGTAGCTCGGCGGCTTCTGCGCCGCTCCCAGCGGCTCGAGCCAGGTGAGAAACGGCACCGGCTCGCCGAAGCCCGGCGCCGCGGGATCCGCGACGGTGAGCAAGATGCTCGACGAGCGTTCCGCCGAGCGCGCAGGATCGGGAAGGCTCGCATCGGCGGGCGCTTCGCTGAGGGCGACCATCATCCGCCCATTCACGTCGAAGCCGTCCATCTCGTCGTCGCCTGCGAGACCGACGAAGGCGGGAATGGACGCGGTGTCGACGGCGATGCGCTTGCCACTCGGGCGGCTCGCGTCGGTGGCGGTGTAGAAGTCGGATGGGAAGGGGCGGATCTCGCCGCCGAGGGGATCGAAGACCACGAACGCAGCGTCGTCGGCCGTCGAAGGCGGCGGTGCGCTCGCATCGCCGCCGCACGCGGCGAGCAACGACGTGACGGCGAGCGAGAAGGCGAGAGTGCTCAATCGACCGGTGGCACGACGCAGCATGAGGGGAAGCTCGTAACGGAAGAGCGAGGGGCCGCGGCCGACGGAAGCGTCAGCGCGTGAATGCTTCCGCGGGGCGATACTCCGCGCGCCGCTCACCCATGTGGTAGGCGAGCCAACGGCTGCGGCTGGTGCGGGCGACGCGATCCGCCACTGCTTCCAGCGGTGGAAACCAGCGGCGCAGCGTTTCCGCCGTGAAGATGAACGGGGCCTGTGCGAGCGGGTGCAGCGCCCACAAGCCTACGCTGGGCATGTCGTTTCGTTTCCAACTCCAGGGCGGCATGAAGAAGCGTGTGTAACCCATGTGGACCTTGTGGTCGAAGGCGTCGTACGCGCGTGCGAGCCGCGAGCGCTTGGGCTCGGGCGTGAACGCTTCCACGTACGACTGGCAGAGATGGCGCCCGTCGTCCCCCGCGCCATGCGCGCCCTTGAGCAGGGTGACGAAGGTGAGCTGCGCCGCCTCGCGCAGCGACTGCGGATACCAGCGCGGACGCACGCCCATCAGGTGGCCGACGTAGCGCCAAAAATGCATCATCGCGCGGATCTCGGCGGCGCTGGGGCGATAGCCCATCGCCTGCATCGCGAGCCCCGGCGCGAAGCTGCCTCCCATCAGCGTCAGCAGGGCATCGCCCTGGCTGATTGGTACACCCCAGGCGTCTTCTTTCCACTCGGGATGCCCGAGCAGCCTGCGGCGTACGAACACGTGCATGATGCGCACCCGCAGTGCCGAGGCGCGTCCCGCTGCACCCGGTGCGAGACCGCCGGGATCGGACACCGCGATCCAGAACGCCGCGGTCTCCAGGAAGCGCTGACGCGTGCTCGATCCGGCGTAGGCGCCGGTCAAGACCAGCGGTTTCGCCACCGAGTTCTCGGCGTACGCTTCCAGCGTGATCGCACCTGCGAAGCGGAACACGGCGGTGCCGTAGCGGCGGAAGACCTTGGCGCCGAGCTCCACTTGCGCGTGATCCACCCACTCCGGATCGTTCTCGAGGTCCGCGAACAGCTCGACGAGGGACGGGGGTGCGTTCTCGATCGCGGCGACGCCACCAGCGAGGGCGCGCTCCAGTAGTGCTCGTCCTTCGGCGGGGCTCCGCCCGAGGTAGACCTCGTCCACGAATGCTTCCGCGAGCGGATCGGCGTCGTAGTACATGTCGGCGAGGGTGCGCACCACGTCTTCGGGCGGCGCCGGGTCGAAGCCGAGCACCCGCTTGCCGACGGCCCGCACGCGCTTCGCCCACGGCTTGTCGAGATTCTCCCAATAACGGAACTCGGTGGGACGGCGCAGCGCGCGGCCGCGAGACGTCGAGGTTCGTCTCATGGCGAGAGCTCGGGAGCGTTCTCGCGCAGGACGTCGTGCGAGCAGCTCGGGCACATGCCGTGCGTCACGCGCGGTCGTCCGGCGAGGAAATTCTCGACCGGATGCCATTCGCCGTCCGCGTCGCACACCCGCTTGCACCACGCACACATGCGCAGCAGCGCTTGGAGCTCGCGGATCTCGTCGCGCGCCCGGAGATAATGCTCCTCCGAACGGGCCATGAACGAGACGACGTAGACGGCGACCATCGTGAACGTGGCGAGATTGATGAGCACGTGGGGCAGATGCAGAAACGTGGCGCCGAGATTCCGATCCGCCTGCAGCGGTGCGTAGGCCAGGATCCCCGAGCGTTCGAGGAGGGCCAGCCCGAGATAGCCCGCCTCGGCGAGCGCCAGATAGCCCCAGGCCCAGCGCGATCCCAGGAAGCGTTGCGCGAAGATCACGTAAGCCAGGAGCAGGATCGCGTTGGGATTGCTCTGGCTGCCGGCGAGGTGCATGTGCCCGAGCGCGAACGGCAGCCCGATGAGCAGCGTGCCGTGCGCGATCCACGGGAAGGTGCGCGCTGGCACGTCGCCGCGTCGCGACGAACGCGTGATCATGTGCCGAGCGAGCACCAAGCAAACGATCATCGCGACGTTCATCGCCAACGACAGCGGTACGGCGCGAATGTCGCTCAGCGGGTCGCGGCCCACGACCAACGAGGCCGTGACCATCACCTCGCCCACCGAATAGGCGATCAGGAACAGCGCCATCACGCCCATCGCGCGGAGGGCGAAGTCGCGGCGGTGACCGAGATGGTGTGTGTCGAATCCGAAGGTGCCAGCGTCGGAAAACATGAACGCCCCGAGGGTTGGGGTTGGAGGCCCGATCTTGCCGCGCGCCGGCCCCGGTGCTCAACCCCTCGGGGACACGATTCGATCTTTCGGTGGCGCACGCGGCGCCGGGGGTTCCCGATGACGGACGACCGATCCTCGACGGCAGCGCACGTGCTCGCCAACCGCGCCTGCTGGCAGCGCTGGGCTCCCGACTACGTCGTCGCCGGTGAGCGTGCCTGGGCGGCTGACGAGCCGAACTGGGGGATCTGGGGCGTGCCGGAAGCGCGAGCACGCATGTTGCCTGCGAGCTGCGCCGGGATCGATTCCGTGGAGCTCGGCTGTGGTACGGGCTACGTGTCGGCGTGGATCGCGCGGCGCGGCGGCCGTCCCGTGGGGCTCGACGGCTCGTGGGCACAGCTCGCCACCGCACGCCGGTTGCAGCGCGAGCACGGGCTCGCGTTTCCGCTGATTCATGCGGACGCGGAGCGAGTGCCACTCGCGGACGGCTGCGCCGATCTCGTGATCTCGGAATACGGTGCCTGCCTGTGGTGCGATCCGTACCGCTGGATTCCGGAGGCGGCCCGGCTCCTGCGCCGCGGCGGGGAGCTGCGCTTCCTGACCAACGGGTTCTTGTTGACGTTGGCGCTTCCACCGTCCCCTGCTGCGGCAGGGGAGTCGTTGCTACGCCCGCAGTTCGGTTCACATCGCATCGAGGACAGCGACGGCAGCGTCGAGTTCCATCTCCCGCACGGAGAGATGATCCGCTGGCTGCGCGTCAACGGCTTCGAGGTACTCGACCTGTTGGAGATCGAGGCGCCCGCCGACGCGACGACGCGCTACGACTTCGTATCGGTGGAGTGGGCGTCGCGCTGGCCGAGCGAGGAGGTGTGGCGGGTCGTGAAGCGGCGCTGAGCGACTCGACCAGCGCCTGGAGCGGGAACGCGGTGGTGCGCACCATCTGCTGGATCGGCCGGCGGTAGCCATCGAGGATCCATTCCGTGGCGATCTCGACCGCGCCCCCCACCAGCGCGTGGCTGAGCAGATCGGGGTCGAGGGCGCGCCGAGCGAGCTCGGCCTCGAGGCCGGCGAAGAGCGAGCCCCGGATCTGCACGGCGAAGGCCGCCACCACCTCGCGGTAGAGCGCCTGGAACTCGGCGCCCATCACCAGCGGTTCGAAGAGCTGTATGCGCGCTCTCCGGTGGTCGTCACGAAACCAGCGGAAGAAGGCCTCGAGCATTGCCGGCACACGCTCGGTCGTGGGTCCGTCGCTCTCGCGCTCGGCGTCGGTGAGGGCGCTCATGAGCCCGGTGACGCACTCGGTTGCGACTTCCAGGAACAAAGACTCCCGGTGGGGAAACGACTCGTAGAAGTAGCGCTCCGTGAGGCCCGCTTCGACGCACAGCGACTTCACGGTGGCGGCGGCGAAGCCGACGGTGCCGAACAGCTCGAGCCCCGCTTCGACGAAGCGTGCGCGGCGCTCTTGCGATCGGTCCTCGGCGGCTTTGCCGCGGTAGTTCCTGCCGTTCGGGGGCTGCTGAAAAACTCGCGGAGGCGAGTTTTTCGAGCCCGCGGATGTTTCCTCGGGGGTCTGTTCCAGACCCCCTCCCCACGAAAAGCGCGGTTTTCGTGGGGCCCCACCCCCAAGTCGACTCGCCATGCTCGTCGGCGCGCCGCTGGCGCGTGCCTTTTTCCGCGCCCTGCTAACCGTGCCGTCGGTCTTCATGCGCGCAATCTTGACACGATCCGTTGTCAGATGGAAACTGACAAGGCTGCATGTCAGATGTGTGGGGCGATGGGCGCGCGTCCACCCCACGAACGAAACCGCGAGGAGACCATCCCATGGCCAAGGCTCGTGCTTCCCGGAAGGCGTCCGCGGGCGGTCGCTCGCAACCGGCGTCGGACACCGCCCGCATCGGCATCCTCGGCTCCGGTTTTTCGGGGCTCGGGATGGCCATCCGCCTCAAGCAGGAAGGCATCGACGACTTCGTGTTGCTGGAGAAGGCCGACGAGGTCGGCGGCACCTGGCGCGAGAACACCTATCCGGGTGCAGCGTGCGACGTGCCCTCGCATCTTTACTGCTACTCGTTCGAGCCCAAGGCCGACTGGTCGCGGGTCTTCGCGCCGCAAGCGGAGATCCTCGACTACATCCGCCACTGCGCCGACAAATACGGCATCCGCCCTTACATCCGCTTCGGTACCGAGGTCACGGCGGCGCATTTCGACGACGAGGCGAAGCGCTGGAACGTCCACACTCGGGATGGTCAGGTCCTTCGTTTCCGCATGCTGGTCGCGGGCAAGGGAGCGCTACACGTCCCGTCGAAACCGCAGTTTCCCGGGGTCGAACGCTTCGCTGGGCCGGCCTTCCACTCGGCCGAGTGGGATCACTCGGTGGACCTCACCGGCAAACGGGTTGCGGTGATCGGCTCGGGGGCGAGCGCGATCCAGGTGGTGCCGGCGATCGTCGACCGCGTCGCCGAGCTCCACTACTACCAGCGCACGCCGAGCTGGGTGCTGCCCCGCAACGATCGCGCCTACACCCCGCGCGAGAAGCGCCTCTTCGAGCGTTTTCCGGCGCTCGAATGGCTGCACCGCCAGCAGATCTACTGGACCCTCGAACCGCGGGTGCTGGGCTTCGCGGTGGATCCGCGCATCATGTCCCTCGCTGCGCGTCTCGGCGTGGCGAACATCGCGAAGCACGTGAAGGATCGCGCGCTGCGCAAGAAGCTCACCCCTCGTTACACGATGGGCTGCAAGCGCACGCTGCTCTCCGACGATTACTACCCGGCGGTGGTGCGGCCGAACGTGGAGGTGGTCACCGACGGGATCCAAGAGATCCGCCGGCGCGCGATCGTCACCACCGATGGGCGCGAGCGCGCCACCGATGTCCTCGTGTATTGCACCGGCTTCAAGGTGAGCGAGCTGCTCTCGGGTCTCGACGTACGCGGCGTCGGCGGTCGCGAACTGGCGGCGGATTGGAGCGATGGCGCGCGCACGCTCTACGGCATCACCGTGAGCGGCTATCCGAACCTCTTTTTCCTCATGGGGCCGAATACCGGACTGGGACACAACTCGATGATCTACATGATCGAATCCCAGATCCATTACGTGATCGAGGCGATCCGTGCCATGGATGCCGCCCACGTCCACACCGTAGACCCGCGCCCGGAGATCCAAGACCAGTTCACCGCGCGCATCCAGAAGCGCCTGGCGCGCTCGGTGTGGGCCACCGGCTGCCAAAGCTGGTACCTGGACGAAAAGGGCCGGAACAGCACCACCTGGCCGGGCTTCACCTTCGAGTACCGGGCGCGCACGCGGCGCTTCGACCCCGGCGAGTATCGTTTGGCGTGACCACGGTGGGCGATGCGCACCCAGTAACGACTAGCTCTGTTCGGCTGATCGCGTTCGCTCGCCGCGACTCATGAAGGCACGCGCCGCCGGTGCGGGCGGCGCGCGGACGCTTGATAGTGTGTGCCGCGGGCTGGCTGCGTTCGACCACGTTCGCGAGAGCAGTCGCCTGCGTCGCGTGGCCTTGT
>CAYUSL010000103.1:0-15480 GCA_964447125.1 uncultured bacterium
AGCGCAGCGCCTCGGGGGTGGGGCCCCGTTCGGATTCACTCCGAACGGGGCGGGGAGCTGGAAGAGCCCCGAGCGGGCACCGCGAAGGTCCCTCTGCGCATGGTCTCCACGCGCGTCGTCGATCTCTCCGCGAGCCGGTAGGCGAGCCGCAAGCGCAGCGCAGCCCCCCGCAGGAAATCACAGCCTCTTCGCGTAGATCAGCCTGTCGTCGCCGGGTGAGTAGAAATCGCGGATGCGTGCTTCCAGCGTCAGACCTGCGCGCTCGTAGAAGGTGCGCGTGTTCGCGTAGTCGGCGCGCGACGACGTCTCGATGAGCAGCAACCGGCCCCCCGCGGCGCGCATCGCCGCGAGCACGGCGCCGAGCAGTGCCGAGCCGATGCCGCGGCCGTGGAGCGTGGGATCGACGGCGATCCAGTAGAGATCGTAGGTACCGGTGGTGAGGGGCGTCGTGCCGAAGCACACGTAGCCGACGAGCCGTCGCTCGTCGGTCGTCTCGGCCACCACGAAGTGGTAAGGGTCGGGTTGATCGGGGCGCGCGAAGCTCTCGTCGATGAGCGACAGCGCGACCTGGACCTCGTCGTCGGTGAAGACGCCCGTCCGCTCGAGGACGAGCTGGATGGGCTCGCGATCAGCGCGGCTGATGGGACGCGTCGCGATGCCAGCGGGCGCGGGCGCACTCGACGATTCGGAAGATGAGCTCATCGTAGTCCCAGCCGTGGAAACGTGCCGAGCGGGCGTAGCCGGCCTGCGGGTCCAGGTCGGGGTTGGGGTTGACTTCGAGGATGCGGACTTCGTTCTCGGGCGTGAGGCGCATGTCGATGCGGCCGTACTCGCGCAACCCCACGGCACGGTAGGCCGCCAAAGCCACGGCGCGTGCGCGTTCGGCGACCTCCTCGGGAATCGGCGCGGGGCAGATCACCTGTGTGCCCTGATACTCGGGGCTCTCGGGAAACCATTTGCCTGCGTAGGTGACGATCGGCGGAAACCCGGGCGGCAGCTTGAAGTCGATCATCGAGAGCGGCAGCGTCATGGCGTCGTCGCCGTTGCCGAACACCGCCACGTTGAGCTCGGCTCCGGACACGAACTCCTCCACGAGCGCGTCGCCCTCCACCTTCTCCATGAGCGCGCGAGCACGTTCGTAGGCCGCCTCCGGTGACGGCACCACCGAGGTGGCGTCGATGCCCACACTGCCGTCGTCGCAGCCCGGTTTGACGATGCACGGATAGCGAAGCGCACCGAGCAGTGCCAGCGCATCGCTCCGATCCTGACCCGGGCGCAGTGCGGTGCCGCGGGCGTTCGGCAAGCCGAGGCCGTCGAGAAGCGTCTTGGTGAGCGGCTTGCGCTGGCAGAGCCCGAGGGTGAAGGCGCTGGCGCCGGTGTAGGGCACGCCGGCATGTTCGAGCATCCACGCGGCTGCCGATTCGAGGACGGCGCGCCCGAGGAGCGACTCGATCAGATTGAAGACACCCGAAGGGCGTACCTCTTCGAGGAGGCGCAGGATCGATGGACCGTCGGTGACCGCGCGGGTGAGCACCTGGACGCCGCGACGCTCGAGGGCGCGCGGGATCGCGTGGACCGATTCGAGGACGGCCTTGACGCCTTCGGGGTCGGGGCCGAGGGAGAGCTCCACGTCCACCGAGTACAGGACGAGGATCGGACCGCGCGGATCGGTGGAAGTCATTGGATCGCTGGTGTGATGCGCTTCGGCGGATTGTACGTGTCCCTCGGGTCGATGCAACACTTCCCACGTCACAGTTCGCACCTCTCGCTTCGCGCGTCGCGCTTCGCTCCGCACCCGCCCGATCTCGATTCGTCCGCTGCCACGCCATGGCCATCGGTCTCGACGTACGCATCCTGCAGGAGTCCGGCGCCGGTCGCGGCATCGCGACCTACATCCGGGGCCTGCTCGCGGGATTCGAGAGCGCTGGCTTCGCCGAGCAGATCGTGCGTTTTCGTTACGCGGCACCCGAGGTGGACGCGGCACTTCCGCCGGAGTATGGGTCGTTCGTGCTCCATCGACGGTGGCGCGAGGAGCGCGTGCTCGCGGACGCGCTCAATCAGCTGATGATGCCGATCGAAGTGGCGAGCGCCGAGGTCGACGCCTTCCACGCGCCGTCTCCTTACGATCTCGCGTGGTGGTACCCGGTGCCGCTGATCGTCACCATCCACGACGTGGCGCCGCTGGAACGGCCCGGTGGCGTCGTGCGCACCGGGCTCGAGCACCGCTTCCTCTACCGCTTCGCCCGCCGTGCCGCACGGGTCATCACGGTGTCCGAGTTCTCGCGTGCGGCGATCCTGCGCCATCTGCCCCTGGACTCCGAGCGCGTCGTGGTGGTCCCCGAGGCCGCGCAGCCGGGCCTGAATCCCGCGAGCGCGGATGTGGTGGGCGAGGTGACGGCACGACTGGGAATTCGCCCGCCGTATCTGCTCCACGTGGGCGGTTACGACCGCACCGAGCCGCGCAAGGACCTGGGCACGCTGCTCGCGGCCTTCGCCGAGCTGCGCCGTTGCGAGCACGACGTGCGACTGGTGCTGGCGGGAGGCGGTGGGGCGGGCGTGCCTGATCTAGTCGCCGCCATCGAGCGACACGGGATCGGGGCGCACGTCGTGCGCACGGGTTTCGTGCCGACCCGAGACCTGTCGGCGCTGCTGACCGGTGCCAGTGCGTTCGTGTTCCCGAGCACCTACGAGGGCTTCGGCCTCCCGGTGCTGGAGGCGATGACCTGCGGCGCGCCCGTGCTCGCGGCGCGTGCCGGATCGTTGCCAGAGGTGGGTGGCGAGGCCGTGCTTTACGCGGCGCCGGGAGACGTGTCGGCCTTCGCGTCGACGCTCGCCGAGTTGCTGGCGCGCGGCGATCTCAGGCGCGAGCTGACGGCGCGAGGCTTCGCCCGTGCTGCCGAGTTCGACTGGGATCGCACCGCCCGGCTCACCTGGGACGTCTATCGTGCGGCGATCGAGGAGCCCGCACGTCGCTTGCGACGCCCGTCGAATTGCGATTGATTCGGGCCGCCCTTCGTTCCTCCGCCACGCTGCGATTCCCGCCCGCTTCCCAACTCATGCTCGCCGTCGCGCGCTCTCACCGGTTCAAGCTCGCGACCGACGGCTGGATCGCCGGCCTGGCGGCGCTGGTGGCGGTGCTCTCGGCGCTCGCCATTCCGCGCCTCGATCCCTCGGTCACGGTGTTCGTCACCGCGATGGCCGCGCTCTACGTGCTCACGTTCGGGCTGGTACTGATTCGCCCCGGCCACGGGCTCGTGGTCTACGCGCTGCTGTTGCCGTTCTGGGAATGGCTCCGGCTCAACCTCGTCAACCGCGACATCGTCGGCTACGGCTGGGCGACGCTCGGCACGCGTTGGGAGGAGCTTTTCTTCGTGCTGATCCTGATGGGACGGCGGCGGGCGAATCTGAAGACCGCGCTCACCTCGACGCCCGTCCTCGACTTCCTGTTGCTCGGCTATCTGGCGTTGCAGCTCGCGTATTTCGCGGCGCAACATTTCCGCATACAGGCGCTGTGGGGCGTGAAGGTCGACTTCGCGTATCTGGTGCCGCTGCTGCTCCTGCGCTTCGCCCATCTCGAACGCGAGGACTTGCGGCGCATGTTCCTGGTGTCGGTGTGGATCGGCGCGGCGGTCGCGCTCTTCGGCGTGTACCAGGTGTATTTCCTCGAAGAGGCCGATCTCACGGCGCTGGGTTTCGGCCGTCAGAGCCCGTTCGGCGCCTTCATCCCGTGGAACTTCAAACGCGAGTCCATCGGGATGTTCCGCGCCATCTCCGTGATCGGCGATCCGCTGTCGCTCAGCACGTATCTGTTGGTGTTGCTGCTGTGGGCGATCCCGGTGGCGGTCTACTACCCGAACGGCCGCGTCGCGCATCCGCTCAAGCTCGCAGTGGCGGCGCTCGCGGCTGGGCTGTATTTCACGTTCACGCGCTCGGCGTGGATCGGCGCCTCGGCCGGGGTCGCGATCGTGCTGGTGGCGATGGCCCGGCGTCGGGAGACCGTGCTCTTCGCGCTGCTCGGGCTGATCGGTGCAGCAGGGTTGTTGGTGGCCACCGGCGGAATCGAATTCATCAAGGTCACGTTGGCGCTCGGTGAACCGAGCTCGCGAAACCACTTGCGCGAGCTGTGGGACGGCGCCAAGTACATGCTCGCGCATCCCCTCGGGATCGGGATCGGCAAGGTGGGGCGCGCGTTCTTGCGCTTCATCGGCATCGGCACCGGCTTCGGCGTGGAGAGCTGGTTCCTGCAGATCGGCATCGAGCTGGGAATCCTGGGGCTGGCGCTGTACCTGGGAGTCAGTGCCGAGGCCGCGCGGCTCGCCTGGAAGGCGTTCCGCCGCGCGCGTGATCCCTTCCTCGAGACCTTCGCGCTCGGTGCGATGGCGTCCTTCGTCGGGCTCACCGTCTACGGCATCACGCTGCCGGCGTGGGGGTACGTCGCCGGGCCGTATCTGGCGACGCTGGTCATCGCGCTTGCGGTCTTCCACGTGCCGCGCGCCGACGCCCTCGCCCGGCCCAGCCGAGAGCGGTGAGCGTCGTCTGGCGTTGCCCGGCTTGTCGCGCGGCGCTCGCACAGCGCGCCGAGGAGCTGGCGTGCACGAGCTGCGGCACGCGCTTCGAATGCCTGGCGGGCGTGCCGCGCTTCTCGGGTCTCGGCTATCGCTTCGGCGTGGCCGAGCTCGACCGAACGGCCGAAGCCGAGATTCCGCTCGCCGAAGACGCGCTTTCCGTCGAGATGCAGCGTTGGCTGACGCATCCCGGCCGCGCCGACGCCGCGCTTCTCGCCGTGGAGAACCCCTCGACCGCCACCGTTCTCGATGCGGGTTGCGGCTGGGGTGGTCTCTCGTTCCCGCTGGCGCGCTGGTGCCGTGAGGTCCATGCCGTGGACCCCACGGTGCGCGCCGCGGACGCGGTCGCGGCGCGGGCGCGACGTGATGGTGTCCAGAACGTGGTGGCGGCGAACGCCGATCTCTTCGCGCTGCCGTACGCAGACCGCACCTTCGACGCGGTGGTGGTGAACGGCGTCCTCGAATGGGTGCCGGTCTCGCGCACCGACGTGGGTCCCCGCGAAGCGCAGCGGCTGGCGCTCGTGGAAGCTGCGCGCACGCTCAAGCCCGGCGGACGGCTCTACCTCGCGATGGAGAATCGATTCGCGTTGCGCTACCTCGCCGGCGCCCGAGACGAGCACACCGGGTTGCGCTGGTTGACGCCGCTGCCACGGGGAATCGCCGACCGCTACCACCGCCGCCGGAAGCGCGGTGTGCCGTACCGCTGTTGGACGCACGGAGTCGCAGGTCTCACGTCGCTGGTCGAGGATGCCGGTCTGGAGCTGCGCTCGATCTGGGGACCGCTGCGCGATTACCGCTACTTCCGCTTCGTGGTACCGATCGCGCCGCGCCCGGGGCTCGAGCTACTCGCGACTCGTGCGATGCCGTTCCCGTCGCTCGAAGGCCGCGTGTTCGTGGCGTTGGCGCGCGCGCTCGCGGCGCTGGGCTCGCCGCGGGCGCTGGTGCCGTTTCTGTTTCCGTGCTTGGCGCTGGTTGCTGAGCGCCCGATGCGGGGCGAGCAACTGCCATGAACGAGGTCTTGGCCGCGGTGGGGCTCGACGGTGCGGCGATCGAGCTGGTGATCTCGGGTCGTCGGAGCCTGACGTGGATCGTGCGCGCCGCGAGCGACGGATGCCGGCGCGTGGTGCGCGTGCACCGGGGTACGGGGGAGAATCGCGTCGCCCGCGAGCACGACACCCTGACGAGCCTGCGCGCCGCGGCGCCAGCATCGTTCGCGCTCGCTGTGCCCGAGCCGCTTCGTCGCGAAAGAGTCGGATCGGGTGAAGCCGTGGTGCTCTCGTTTCTCGAGGGGATACCGCTCGCGCCTGCGCGTGGGGTCCCCGCGCTGCGCGCCCAGCTCGAAGCGGTGCGCATCTGGCTCGCCGAGCTCTGGTCCATCCCGGCGCCGGAGTCACTGGGCGAGCGCTACGGCTGCGCGGCCACGCTCGCCGCGCTCGACGGCGACGTGGCGGCGATCGGACCGCGGCTGGTGGCGAGCTGGTCCGAGGTGCTGGCGGCGGCCCACGCCCTCGACGCGGCGCCGGCGACCTGGTGCCACTTCGATCTCGGCCCCAGCAACGTGCTCGTGAACGGCTCGGGGATACGCGTGCTCGACTGGGAATATGCGCGTCGCGGCCAGCCGCTCTACGACTGGTTTCGCTTCGTGGTGCAGATGGGGCTCGCGTGGCGTGCACGGCCACCGGACCTGAGCCGGCCGCTCGACGACGACCAGCGAATTCTCGGCCCCGTGCGGCGGCTCTTCTTCGATGTCGGCGATCTTGCGGAGGCCGTCGCCGACGAGACGCTCGCGGCGACCGCGCTGGCCGGGCTGGACCTCTCCGGCGCGGACGGATGGCTCAGAGCGTCGTTGCTTCAGTATCTGGGACCGCAGATTCCGTGGCGCGATCGGCGCGCGCTCATCGAGCTGGTGCTCGGCGAGCCGTCGGCCGTGGGACGCCGGCTTTGAGCGGCGCCGATACGCGCGGTGGTTGGCGTGCTGCGCCGGCGTGCGCTTTCTTGAACGGAGAGTGATCGATCCATGCCGACGAGCCAGTGGTCCCAGATCGGAGTGATCGTCGATGCGCTGGTGCGGCTCGAGCCGCGCGCCGTGCTCGACGTGGGAGTGGGGCACGGCAAGTGGGGATTTCTGGCGCGCGAGTACCTGGAGGTGTTTCCGGGAAAGGTCCCCTACGGGGCACGCACGGTACGCGTCGAGGGGATCGAGGCGCACGAGCCGTACCTCGGTGCGACTCACGAGCGCATCTACGATCGCATCCACCGCGGTGAGGCGGCGGACGTGCTGCCGACGCTCGCCGACGGCTCGTTCGACGTGGTGTTGCTGATCGACATCCTGGAGCACATGAGCCGCGAGGTCGGGCTCGCCGTCCTCGGTCACGCGACGCGGGTGGGTCGGGTCGCGATCGTGAGCGTGCCGCGCGACTTCAAGGAGCGCGACGAGTTTCTCGGCAACCGCTACGAGCAGCACGTCACGCCGTGGTCGATGGCGGAGCTACGAGCCGCAGGTGCCCGGACGTTCCTGGTGAATCCCGCGAGCTACGTGGCCGTGATGTCGCGTGCGCCGCTGCCACCTGCGCTGCGCGCGGGTGCGCGCCTGAAACGCTGGTTGCGCCTGTGGGTGCGCGGGCGACTCTATTGACGAACGACTGGAGCGCCACGTCGGCGGCGCGTCCGCCCTCGGCCGATCCGTGGCCGCGCCCGAGCTGGCCACTCGTGTGGTCGTGGCGCGCCACGCGCCGGCTCGTGTTCCGCGTCGCGAGCGCGCTCGCGACGCGCGCCGACACCGGCCCGCTCGATCTTTCGACCATGCGGCGTGTGGTCGTGTTGCGCGACGACCGACTCGGCGACGCGCTGCTCGCGACGCCGTTGCTGCGCGTGCTCAGGCGGTCGTGTCCGGCCGCACGCGTGACCGTGGTGGCGAGCGCCACCAACGCCGCCGTCTTCGAGCGTTCCAGCGAAGTCGACGAGGTTTGCGTGAGCGGCGCGCGATGGCGTGACGTGCTCGCCACCGCGCGCCAGCTTCGCGTTTCGGGCCCGGTCGACCTGGTGCTCGACCTCTACTCGTGGACCGAGCTGCGGCCCGCGGTGCTCGCCTGGTGCACGGGAGCGCGTCACCGCGTCGGCTACGATCGCGACCATCGTGGGTTTCTGCATACGCGCCGGATCGTGCCGCATCCCGCGATCCGATACGAGGTCGAGCGGAACCTCGATCTCTTGCGTGCGTTGGGCCTTGCCATCGCGGACGGCTCGCTGCCCGCCTTTCCGGTTCGCCCGGACGAGCGGTTGCAGGCGCGTGCGTGGCGTGCGAGCGTCGCGGGGGATGCTGCATCCGGCTACGCCGTGCTGCACCCGGGCTCGGGCGCACGCTACAGCGCCTATCGTCGCGCGCGTCCGGAGTTGCTCGGCGCGGTCGCCCGCCAGCTCACCGACGAGCATGGGCTCGCAGTCTGGGTGACGGGCTCGGTTGCGGAGGCGTCGCTCGCGGACGAGGTGGTGCGCGCGGCAGGTAGACCCGGCGTGCACTCGCTCGCGGGACGGCTCGACCTCGGAGCGCTGGCCGCATGGCTCGCCGAGGCACGGCTGGTGGTGGTGCCGGATACGGGCGTGCTTCACCTAGCGGTGGCGGTCGGCGCGCCGGTGGTCGCAATTCTCGGCCCGGTGGGCGAGGTGAACGGTCCGGAGCGCGTGCTCCCGCCCTGCGACCAGGTGATCGAAGCGCGCGTGGACCTCGGTTGTGCGCCGTGCGCGTGCAACATCCAGCGGTGCCGCAGCATCGCGTGTCTAGCACAGCTCGACGCAGCGCAGATCGGGCGCGCGTGCGCTCGCGCGCTGGCCGCGCGGCGGCTGGCGCACCCCACGAGCGAGACGTGAGCCGCGGCGCGCGCCGAGTGCTGGGGGCGTGGGCGTCCGACGTGGGCGCTTGGGCGCTGGCACGAACGCCGATCGCGCGTGTGAGCCCCGCGTCCGCCGACGCCGCACTGGTCGTGGAGCTGTCGCGGCTCGGCGACGCGATCCAGGCCTACGCAGTCGCCGCTCATCTGCGCAGCACCGGTCGATACGGGTCGGTCACGCTCGCCGTGGACTCCGCCAACGCTGCACTCTTCGCAGGGCAGGCGGGAGTCGACGACGTGCTCGGAGTGCACGGTGCGGGGCGGCGGCGCAGGGATCTCGCTGTGGTCGCCGCCGCAGGCGCGACGACGCTCGTCAACGTGAGTCCCTCGATCCGCAATACGATCGCGGTCTTCGGTAGCGCTGCGGCGAGCCAGGTGGGCTATTTCGACTGGACCTCGCCACTGACGCCGTTTCGCGATCGCTCGAACGTCGTCCTGCGCTCGGCCCAGCGGTCCGCCCGGCGGGTGGTTCCGCCGGGCACGTCACTCGCCGATCGCGCGCAGCCGGTCCTTGCGCTCCTCGACCTGCCGACTCGGGTGCCGCCGGCGCGCTTGGCACCGCCGCCCGCGAGTGTGGCGCGCGTGGCGGTCGAGCTGCGCGAGATTTGGGGGACCCGTGGCGGAGGGCTCGCCGTGCTGCATCCGGGAGCCAACTGGCGGTTTCGCGGCTGGCCCACCGATCGATGGATCGCGCTCGGCCATCGGCTCATCGAGGACCTCGACGCCCGCGTCGTGGTCCTCGGCGGCCGCGGCGAGTCGGCGCTGTTGGGGGCGATCAGCCGCGCTCTCGGCCCGCGAGCGACGGCGTGGTCGTCGCAACCCCTACCCGACGTGGCGGCGCTGCTCGACGTGGCCTCCGCGTTCGTGGGCGGCGACTCCGGACCACTGCATTTCGCCAGTGCCGTCGGCACACCGTCCGTGGGGCTCTTCGGGCCGGCCAGCCCGGCGCTGACCGCGCCACTGGGGTTCGCGGGCATCGCGCTCGACGCGGGTTATTCGTGCTCACCGTGCGATCAGATTCGCTGCGTGCGGCCCACCGACCCGTGTATACACGCGCTCGGCGTGGCTCGCGTCGCCGCCGCCGCAAGTGAGGTTTGGCGAAGCGTTTCGCGCGGATGAAGCCAGTTCGACGGATGTTTGACAGGGGTAGGTCGAAATGGTACGACACGGCCGCGTTCGACTCGCCGAAAGATGCTGTGAGGCTTCACGTTTCCTGGAAGCCGAGATGCGAGCGGCGGTCCTCGGTCGCAAACGAGTCCACCGATCCAAGCGCACCCACCGATGAGCCGATGGGCATCCGCCGGTGTCCACCACCGGCCTGAGAAGCTGACGAGTGGCTTGACGACGAGGCTGAACGCTCCGTGATCTCGACCGCCCCAGGGGAACGTGTGGAAGAGCCAGTCGCCAATCACCCGGCGACGTGCGCAGAGGCGCACTCGCTACCGGCGGCCGAAGTCGCCTCCGTCGAACGACCCGAACGCCCCGAGACCCACGAGCAAGGCGTGGCTCACGCGGCAGTCACCAGTGTCGTCCCGCATCCCGTCAAGCGCGTCGACTTCATGGGCGTTCCCCTCGACGTGCTACGCACCGAGGACGTGCTGGCCAAGATCGGCGAGCTCTGTGCGCAGAACGGGCGGGTCCACACCCTCATTTACCTGAATGCGCACACGTACTGTCAGAACCTGTCGGACCCGCAGTACCGCGACGTGGTTCGCAACGCCGACCTCGTCTATCCGGACGGGATGTCCATCGTGTGGGGCTCGCGGATCATCGGCCGGCCGGTGCCGGTCAAGCTCACGCTCTCCGACCTGATCCACCCCATCGCCGAGTTTGCGGCGCGCAACGACATGGGCATCTACCTGCTGGGGGGCAAGCCCGGCGTGGCCGAGCGCGCGGGGCAGGCGCTCAAGGACCGCAATCCACGCCTGAGCATCTCGGGAACGCACCATGGTTTTTTCAGCCCGGCCGAGAATGCTACGATCATCGAGTCGATCAATCGTGCGCGCCCTCACATCCTGTTGGTGGGCATGGGCGCGCCGTACCAGGAGAAATGGGTCGGGCAGAATCTGGAAGCGTTGAAAGTGCCGGTGTGCATCCCATGCGGTGGCCTGTTCAACTTCCTCTCCGGCGAGACCCCACGCGCCCCGACCTGGATGAGCGAGAACGGGCTCGAGTGGTTCTTCCGGCTGTGCGTCGAGCCGCGGCGGCTTTGGAAGCGTTACTCGTATGAGAACCTCCGATTCGCCTGGAGCCTCGGGCGCCATCTCATCCGGCGAGCCCAAGGCGGCCGTCCCGACGACGGCTGAGCGGCCCAAGACCGGCGACATCGCTCGCAGCGCAGCGAGCGCAACCAGCACCGCCGCGCCCCATCCATTCACGGTCGCCCAAGGGCTGGGCGCGATCGAGACCGAGCGTCCGCGCGTGGACGTCGCTGGACGCGTCGAGCAGGCGCTGTTCGACGCGCTCAAGCGCCATTACGACGTCGCCCTCACCGTCTTCCTCGCCGTCGCAGATGGCGTTGGGGTGGTGATCAGCTTCTTCCTCGCGCTGCTGCTGCAGCAGATCACCATCGATTGGTGGCAGTTCTACCCGAGGTTGCTGGCGACCTTCGGCGGTGCAGGCGCGGATCTCGGGCCCGCGGCAGCGCGAGAGCTGATGGTGGGGCTCGCCGCCTGGACACCGGCATTCTTCGTGCCGGTGTTCTGGTTGTTCGGGCTCTACCAGCGCGAGATCAGCATCATGAACGTGGGCGAGGTACGCAAGATCGTCCGCGGCGCGCTCTTCGGCGGGCTCGTGTTCGCCGCGCTGCTGTTCTTCCTGCCTGGAACCAAAGTGTCGCGGCTCATCATCGTGTACGTGCCCTTCACGATGATCGCGGTGATGGTGACGCTGCGCACGGCCTTCTTCCAGATCCATCAGCGCTACCACGCGCGGGGTCTGGGTGTGCATCGGGTGCTCGTGTACGGCGCGGGACAGACTGGCCGCCGCCTGGTGCGCAAGCTGCAGCGCAGCGGCGGGCTCGGCTATCACCCGGTGGGGTTCGTCGACGACGACGAGTCGAAGCGCGGGATGCGCGTACCCATCAAGGACGGTGACCAGATCGGGCTGCCGGTGCTCGGTACGTTCGAGAATCTGCGCTGGGTGGTCGAGAACGCGCAGATCCACCACGTGTTCGTGGCGGTGCCGTCGTTGGCGCAGGAGCGCAGCCTGGAGATCCTGCGGGTGTGCAACGAGCTGGGAATCGGGTTCAGCGTGATTCCCGCGCTCTACAACCTGATCGTCCACCAGGTGGCGTGGAACGAGATCGAGGGTATTCCACTCATCACGCTCAAGTCGCTGCGTTATCGGGCCGTTGCCGATGCGATCAAGCGCCTCTTCGACATCGTGTTCGCGTCGCTGGTGCTGTTCCTGCTCGCGCCACTCCTGCTGTTGCTCGCGATCGCCGTTCGCCTCGACAGCCCCGGCCCGGCCTTCTTCTCCCATATCCGCGTCGGCAAGGACGGCAAGCCGTTTCTGATCCACAAGTTCCGATCGATGTACACGAGCGCGCCGCCGCACGGCGTGACTCCGCGCGACCCCACCGACCCGCGCATCACGCGCTTGGGCGCGATACTTCGGCGGTTCTCGCTCGACGAGCTGCCGCAGTTCGTGAACGTGCTCAAGGGCGACATGAGCACCGTCGGGCCGCGCCCCGAGATGCCCTTCATCGTGGCCCTCTACGACGACTTCCAGCGCCAGCGCTTGAACGTGAAACCAGGGGTCACGGGACTCTGGCAGATCAGCGACGACCGGGCGGGCGAGATCCACGCCAACATGGATTACGACATCTACTACATCGAGAATCAGGGCTTCCTTCTCGACATCATCATCATCCTCGCCACCGTGTTCTTCGCGATGCGCGGCCGCGGGGCGATCTGACGCTGGCCGCGGCTTCGCGATCGATCGACGCCGCGAGCACGGCGGCGCGCGCTTTCGGGCGCTTTTTGGGGCGAATCAGCGATTTGTGAGTGCCGCGGAGAGGTCGCTCGCCGCGCGCTCGATCGTCTGCTCGAGCCCTTGGACCTTGGCCCGCACCTCGGCCAGCGCATTGCCGAGCTCGAGGGCCTCGCGGTCGGCGCGCGTCGCGCGGTCTTCGGCTTCGGTGACGCTCCGTTCGAGCGAGACGATCTGCGTCTGCGCGTGCTCGTGATTGGTGCGTAGGCCCGTGATCTCGGATTCCAGCTCGGCCTTGCGAAGCTCGGTCTGTTCCAGCGCCTCTTCCAGCCGCTGAACCTCGGCTTCGTCGCGCCGCGCTCGCTGTTCCAGATCCGCTCGAGCCTCGGCGTCCGCGCGACCCTGGGCCTCCAGCGCCGCAACGCGGGTGCGCGCCGCGTCGAGCTCCGCCACGAGAGAGTCCGCACGGGTGCGCACCGTCGCCAGTTCGGCATCGACGGCCTCGAGACGGCTCGCCGCACCCTCGGCCTGCTCGCGTGCGGCCGTTGCCGCGGCGTCGAGAGCCGTTTCCAGCTCGCTCACCTTGGCCGCGAACGCGGTCGCGCGGGCGTCGGCTGCTTCGCGCACCTCGACCTCGCGAACGAGCTCTTCGTCGCGTGCGCCGAGCACCGCCCGCGACGACTCACTGAGCTGGATGAGCGCCTCGAGCAGGCGGCCGATCCAGTCGGGAATCTCCTCCAGACGTTCGCCGAGCGCGTGGAGGAACCGCTCGGCTTCGACGTCGGTGCCGATCGCACGCGTGTGCTGGGCGAACCGTTCCAGGTCCTGGAAGAGGCTGCGTCGAACCTCGCCGAGCACCGGGTCGTTCTCGGGCAGTGCCGCGTAGCGCGGGTCGTCCTCGATGCGCTGCGAGAGGCGCTGAACGGCCTGCAGGATGCCGACGCTGATGACGTTGCGGTCGAGGGTCGCGGCTTCGAGCTGCGTCGAGAGCCGCTCGCGTTCCGCGGCGGCAGCCACCGTCTCGGTGTGCGCCGACTCGAGCGCTCCACGGGCAGCGTCGAGCTCGTCGGCGAGCCGCCCGCGCTCGCTCGCCAGCGACGCGTGCGCTGCTTGGCTTTCGGAGCGTGCCTCGGCGAGCTCCGCTTCCAAGCGCGCGACGCGTTCCGCGAGCTGCGCGCGTTCGTTCTCGCGCTCGATCCAGCTCTCGATCTCCTGACGATGGCGTTCCCGAACGCGTTCCAGCTCTTGATTGTGGGCGGCCTGCATCGATTCCTGCTCGTTGCGAAGGTGTTCGACTTCCCGTTGCAGCTGGGTGGTCGTGGCGGTGAGCTCGGCAGCGCCGTCGTCGGCCGATTCGAGCTCGGCGACCCGGGCTCGCAGCTCGTCGAGCTCCCGCAGCGTCTCTTCCAGGCGCCGCGCGATCTCGGCGCCGCGGCTGATTCGGCCTTCCGCGCCCTCGGCCTTGCTGCGCCAGTCGTCTCGCTCTTCGCGCAGACGGCGGATCTCCGCGTCGCGCGCCGCCAGCTCCTTGCGCAGCCGGCCGTCGTCGACCGTGGGCAAGGCGGCTGGGGACGACTCTGCACGGCTCTCGCGCCCCGATTCGGCCTCGAGCAGCTCTTCGCGCAAGTCGAGGAAGCTCGATGGCGGGCGCGTCGGCCCGACGATTCGCGCGCCGCGGCCCGGCGCAGGTACCACCTTCGGAGTCGGTGCTTCCTGAGCAGGGCGCGGGGCGCCGGCGCTGGCGTCCTCGAGGAGCTCGCGTCGTTCGAGCAGCGCCTTGAGACGTGCCGCCATGGTGGGGAAGCGGCGCAGGAACTCGGCTTCCGACGGTGCCATGCGTCGGGCCTCGGTCTGGATGAGCTCGATCTCCGCCCGGACGTCGGTCAGATCCATCGAGGTCACGTCGCGGATTCGCATGGCATCGGCCGTCATGTGCGGAAGCGCCCCCTTGTCCCAGATCGAGTGTAGCGTGTCAACGCGCGTCCGACCGCCACCGATCGCGCCACGGCGAGATGCATCGCTGCCGGTCCGTGTGATTTCGAATCCGTCGGCAGGTATGGTACTGCTGTAGTCCGTTGCCGGTTCGCGGCGCGTGAGCATGCGGATTTCAAACGCGTTACGCCCGGTCGGACCGCTCGCTTTCGAGGAGAAAGACTTCATGCTGGATTCGACCAAGCCAGTGGGCGGTATCCGCAAGGTGCTGCTGGTGTTTCCGCCGACGCGCGTGGGATCCGAGCAGATCCTGGCGTGCATGCCGCCGCTCGGTGCGATGTACCTGGCGGCCACGTTTCGCCGGCGCTACGACGTCGAGATTCTCGATGCCACGGCGGAGGGGTTCAGCAATCGCCGCATCCTCGACGATGGATTCCGACAGGTCGGTCTTCATCCCGAGGAGATCAAGGCACGCATCCGCCAGTACCAGCCCGACGTGGTCGGCGTGACCACGCTCTTTTCGTCGTCCTATCCGTGCGTGGAGGAAGTGCTGCGCGTCGCCAAGGAAGTGAACCCGGGCGTCGTGACCGTGGTGGGTGGAACGCATCCGAGCTTCTTGGCACGCCAATGCCTCGAGCAAAATCCCAACCTCGACTACATCGTCATCGGTGAGGGTGAGATGTCGGGGCTCGAGCTGCTCGATCGCCTCGACGCTGGGACGAGCGTGGACGGCATCGACGGCCTCGCGTGGCGCGAGGGCGGAGACGTGCGGATCACACCCAAGACCACGTTCATCGAAGACCTCGACAGCTTGCCCTGGCCGGCGCGCGATCTCATCGACATCGACGTCTACGCCAGCGCCAACCGCGCCCACGGCGTCTACTCGAAGGAGCCCGTCACCACGACCATCCAGTCGTCACGCGGCTGCCCGGCGAAGTGCACGTTCTGCTCGTCGATGCGTTTTTGGGGCCAGAAGTACCGCGGACGCTCCGCCGAGAGCGTCCTCGGCGAGATCGAGCAGGTGCGCAAGACGTACGGGATCCGCGAGTTCCAATTCGAGGACGACAACCTCACGATGGATCGCAAGCGGGCCAAGCACCTCTTCCAGGCGATGATCGACCGCAAGCTCGACATCGTGTGGTCCACGCCCAACGGCGTCGCGA
>CAYUSL010000104.1:0-15443 GCA_964447125.1 uncultured bacterium
CGCGTGATCCGCGGGCCGGTGCGCTTCGGCACCGAGCACACCGAGATCGTGTTCGCTGCCGCGACGCTCAATCTTCCTCTCGACAGTGCGAACCCGCATCTGGGCGCGATTCTCGAAGACGAGGCGCGACGCGTGGCACAGCGCCTTCCCGCCACTACCACGCTCGCGGGGCGCTGTGTGGCGTGGGTCCGCGACGAGGTGTACGCCGGTCGCGAACCGCGCATCTCGGCGATGGCGCACGAGCTGTGCATGGGCGAGCGCACCTTGCGCCGGCGTTTGGAGGGCGAGGGCACGAGCGTGCGCGCGCTGGTCGACGAGGTGCGCGGCGAGATGGCACGGGCTCACGTTGCGTCGGGTCGCCTGTCGCTCGACGAGATCGCCCTCCTGCTCGGCTTCTCCGAGGCCGCAGCATTCCGGCGCGCCTTCAAACGCTGGACGGGGATCAGCCCCAGCGAGTACCGGCGCGAGACGAGTCCGTGACCCGAACGCGGACGCCGCCTGCACGCGCGACACGCTCCCGCGACCAATGAGCCACGCACACTACTTTTCCAGCGGCTACGCCGAAGCGCGCCAGCGCTTCTTGCGCGCCGCCGAACGCGCGAACGCGCGCGTCGAGAGTCACGTGCTCGAGGTGCGCGGGCCGACAGGCGAAGAGCTGGCGATGGACGTGGCGCGGCTGGGCGCGAGCGCACCGGCGCGGCTCGTCGCGGTGAGCGCGGGCTTGCACGGCGTGGAGGCATTCGTCGGCAGTGCGCTCGAGGCGCTGATCCTCGAGCGCGCGTCGGCGATCGTCGCCGACCATCGCGACCTCGGGATCGTGCTGGTGCATGCGGTCAATCCCTTCGGCTTCGCGCACCTCGATCGCTCCAACGAGCACAACGTCGATCTCAACCGGAACTTCGTCGATCACCCGGCGGGCCATCGGCCCAACACCGACTACGTGGCGCTCGCCGACGCGATCGCACCCGCCTCCCTGGACGACGACGCCGACGCGACCCGGCTCGCGCGCCTGCAACGCTTCGTCGCCGAGCACGGCATGCGACGGTTCGAGAACGCGGTGAGCGGCGGACAGTACACCCATCCGCGCGGGCTCTATTTCGGCGGCTGCGAACGCCAGTGGTCCGCCGAACGCCTGCTCGCCGTCGCCCGCGACGCCGCCCGGGACGTGCGGCAAGTAGCGTGGATCGACGTCCACACCGGACTCGGCGACCCCGGCTGCGTCACGCTGCTCAGCGATTTGGCACCCGATGCGCCCGCCTATCGACGCGCTGCGCGCTGGTACGGTGCCGCCCTTCAGAGCCTGGTGGGCGGCGAGGCCCTCTCGGTGGTCACCCACGGGTCCGTCGATTTCGCGCTCCTCGAAGCGCTCGCAGGAGCGGCGCAGGCCACGATGGTCACCGCCGAGATCGGCACGCGTCCCGCCCACGAGGTCTTCCTCGCGCTTCGAGCGCGGAACTGGCTCAGACACCACGGCGATGCCGATCCTGCGCATCCACGCACGCGAGCGATCCTGGATGCGCTGGTCGACGCGTTCGATCCCCGCGACGACGCGTGGCGCGAACGCGCGCTCGCAGCGGTGCTCTCCACTTTCGACGCGACGCTCGCCGGGCTCGTGGCCGAGCCCGCACCCGCGAGCGTCTGATCCGGGGAGTCCTCCTGCCTCGCATTCGTGCGAGCACCGCACACCCAACCCCGACCGCACCCCTCGCGAAGGAGTTGCCCATGCGAGTAGGTCAGCACGTCGCTTCCCTCCGTTTGGCTCGTCGGGCGTGTGCCGCTGCGATGCTGGCGTGGTGCGCTTCGGGCTCACGCACGGGTGTGGCCGCCGACGACACGTCGACCTCCGGTCCGCTCGCACCGCCGACGCGCATCGCGTTCGGCTCGTGCATTCGCCAGGGAGTGCCGCAGCCGATCTGGGGCGCGATCCATAAGTACGCGCCGGATGCGCTCGTGCTCCTGGGTGACAACGTCTACGCCGATACCGAGGACCCAGCGTCGATGCGCGCGCTCTACGCCCAGCTCGCAGCCGAGCCCGGATTTCAACGCGTGCGCGAGACGACGAAGCTCTTCGCCACCTGGGACGACCACGACTACGGAGGCAACGACGCCGGCTCCGAGTATCCGAAGCGCGCCGAGTCCAAAGAGGCCTTCCTCGACTTTCTCGGCGAGCCGCAGGGCTCCGCGCGCCGTCAGCGCGAAGGCGTGTACGAGTCGTACGTGCTCGGTCCCGAGGGCCACCGGGTGCAGATCATCCTCCTCGATCTGCGCTGGTTCCGAAGCGCCTTGCTCACGGGCCGCGCCGGAACCTCGCCTGACGGCACGCCCCGCGAAGGCTACATCCCGAACCCGGATCCCACGGCGACGATGCTCGGCGATGCGCAGTGGAAGTGGCTGGAGAACGAGCTGCAGAGGCCCGCCGAGCTTCGCCTCGTCGGGTCGTCGATCCAGGTGCTCGCCGAGGATCACCCCTACGAGAAGTGGCAGAACTTTCCGCGCGAGCGGGAACGGCTGTTGAGGCTCATCCAGTCGACGGGCGCAGGCGGCGTGGTGTTTCTCTCCGGCGATCGCCACGACGCCGAGCTTTCGTTGCTTCCCGCCGCAGGCCGCCTCGACGCGCTGACCGGTGAGCGCACGGCAAATCCCGCCGCCTATTCGCTCTTCGATCTGACCGCCTCGTCCTTCAACGCTCCGCGGCCGTGGAGCTGGGACGTGAACCGGCATCGGATCGGGGACGTGTTCTGGGGTGCGAACTTCGGGACGATCGAGATCGATTGGTCGTCCCCCGACCCGCTCGTCACGCTGGGCATTCGGGACGCGGAGGGCACGCGCGCGTTCGGCTACACGATCGGCCTCTCGATGCTCGCGCCGCGCGCGCACAGCCAACCCTGAGCAACGCCCGCAGCCACCCGGAAAAAAGAACGGGGCCAGAGCGAACATCGCTCTGGCCCCGTCGGGAAAAACGCGGACGAAGGGTTATGCGCGACGACGCGCGCGGAACCCGAACACCAACAACGAAGCGGGGATCAACCACAGACCGAGGTCGATCGGGAGCTCCTGGCCGCGCTGCCCATCACCGGCAACCGCAGCCTCCGCTTCCTGGGGCGTGGGATTGCAGCCCGTCTGCGGCGGCGTGTTGGGATTGCAGTCGTTGTCGATGCCGTCCCGCGGGACTTCCGTTGCGCCGGGATTCACGGCAGCGTTGGTGTCGTCGCAGTCCGTCGCCGAGCCGTTCGGGCACGCGGCGTTGCCGGGATTGCCGTAACCATCGCCGTCACCGTCGGCGCACGCCGACGCGCAGCTCGGATCCGCGGAGTCCGCGAGACCGTCGCAGTCGTCGTCGATGCCGTTGGAGCAGTTCTCCGTGGCGCCCGGATTCACGGCGGCGTTACCGTCGTTGCAGTCGAGTTGCGGGAAGGTGCAGACCCCCGACGCGGGATTGCCGTAGCCGTCACCGTCACCATCGGAGCAGACGGGCGTGCCGCTGCACACGTAGCTCTGACCCGTCAGGTAGAGCGTCCACGAGTTGAGCGTGCCTGTATCGGCGCCCGCAGTGTCTTGGACCGTGAGCTTCCAGTTGCCCGCGGTCGCGCCACCGACGAAGTCGGCGAGCGCACCCGGACCGTCGGGGGCAGCGGTATCCGGATAGGTGGCCACGATGTTGTCTGCGCTGCCACCGGTGTTGTTGGCGAGGGTGACCACGGTGCCGTTCGGCGACTCCAACTTCACCTGCAGGTCCCCACGGTAGGTGTGGGTGATGTTCACCGCCACGCGAACGTTCGAGACGTTGCCGGTGTTCGGCACAGCGCGGGTCGATGTGATGCCAGCGGCCGGGCTGTCTGGGATCGCGATCGGAGTGTCCGTGGATGCGTAGCTGTTTTCACTCCCGGAGACCGGAGCGCCGACGATCTGCGTGAACGAATCGTTGTGGCTGCCCTGGGTCGTGGCGATGGCGAGGTCGAAATCGATGGTGCTACCGCACGCGACGCCCGAGCTCACCGAATAGCTGAAGTGAGGCGCGAGCGAACTGGCCTGCGAGTTCGCCGGGATGTTGGGGAAGCTCGCGGAGTTGTCCGTGACGGTGATGCCTGGAGTGGCGGTGCTGAGCGTGGCGCTCACGCCGGTGGAAGGCAGTGAGTTGCTGGCCAGCGTGACCGAGCTCTGGATCGACTCGCCGGGCTCGACGACGCCGTCGTTGTCCCCCGCCGAGTCGTCGACGGTGCTCGACACGTATTGCAGATCGGGGCCGGCTGCAGGTGTGGTCGTCGAGCAGTTCGACGCGGTGCCGAAGCAAGCCGCCGCGCTGCCCTTGGGAACGACGATGTACGAGTAGGGCTCGCCGTTCTGCAGGCCGGTATCGTGGAACGTGGTGCTGGCGGTGGACGCCACTTTGATCTTGCCGAAGTCGCACGCGAACACACCGTCCGTGCGGTAGACCTCGTAGGAGCTGGCACCGGCGATCGAGTTCCAGCTCAGGTCGGCGACGGTATTACCGCCCGTCGCGTTGAGCGACGGCGCGGCGACGGGTGTGCCGCTGCAGCCCGAGGTCGCGACGACCGGCGTGCCGCACGCGATCTGGTGACGGTTGAACGCTGCGTAAATGGCCGCCATGTGCGGCGTGCCGTCGTTCAGATTGCCGTTGTCGTCGTCGGCCGCGAGGTACTGCTGGTAGCCGCTGGTCGCCGCGCAACCGCCGTTGGGGGCTCCGCCCGAGTAGCCAGCGCCCATGTTGCCGCCGCCGATGAAGAGCAACCGGGTCGCGACCGTGTGGGCGGTCTGCTCGTCGAGGCTGTACGGCGCCGACTTGAGGTCGCGCTTCCACAGATCCCAAACCGATTCCGAGTACGGATGGCCAGTGCAGTGCACCGCCCCGCTGCAGTTCGCATTCGCCCACGTGTACGTGTGCGGCTGACCCGAGGCGTGCTTCGCGTAGTCGATGTCGCGCACGCCCGTGCAGGCGGTGCAAGCATCCCCGAAGCCACTGCAATTGCTGGCCGTGAAGTTGCGCCCGATGCACGACGTGTTGAGACGGAACGCCGCGTAGAGGTCGGCGACACCCTCCTGGGTGATGGCGACGATCGACGGGTTTGCATCGTTGTCGTCCAGACCGTGCCCCCACTCGTGATCGAACACCGCCGCGATCTCACCGGTGTTCGCGCAACCGCCGCCCGACCGGTAGAAGTTCACGGTCGCACCGTTCCAGAAGGCATTGCAGGTCTGGTTGATGTTCATGTTGGCGGTGAGCTGCTGCTGCAACCAGGTGTTGCTCGGAAGCTGGCCGCGCGCCATCTGCTTGATGCGGTTGAGCTCGTAGAAGCCGCTGCGCGATGCGTGGGTGTTGCCGGCGCCGCCCACGCCTGGCGTGGTGCAGTCCGTACCGCTCGAGGCGCCGAAATCCAGGTTGGTCGCCGAGCTGAGCGAGCTGGCGCCGCAGCCGTCGCTCATGTTCACGTACTGCCCGGTCAGGCTGGCGCTGATGTTGCCGTCGACCGGCGCGATGTTGCCGCCGGCATCCGAAGTCACGTTGCCGCCGGTGGTCGTCACGGTGGCGAACGGCATGCCCCAGCCGCTCTGCTCGACGCCATCCGGAGCGACGCCATCGTTCGTGACCGGGTAGACGCCACCTTTTGCCTCGCGCGCGGTGGCGTACTCATTGGTGTCTGCGAACGACAGCAGCTCGCCGCTGAGGGCGTCGACCAGCGCCTCGAAGCGACCATCGTTGCCTGCGAAGCGCGGCCGCACGACCCACACCAGTCGATAGCCGTACCCCTTGCCTACCTCGCCGGCAGCCTGGTCCTTCGACGTGGCCACCAGATTGAGCTCGGTCTTGCCCCACGTGGTCGCGCTCGCAAACGGCCGCGCGTGATCGCGGGCGGTGGCGAGGGCTGCGTCGCCGGTCACCGACGGCGTGGTGGAGACGTCGACGTCACCCCACTGCGCGAGACCGAGGAGCGTCAGGTTGCCGTGGTTGATCACGGCAGTCAGGTACTCGCCGCGTACGGGCACGCCGTTCACGACGCGCGGCAGATAGACGTGGATGATCGAGCCGTGCTCGTGAACCGTCACGCGCGGCGACGCAGCGGTCTGAGCCACATCCAGCCGCAGCGCCTTGGCGTTCCGACTCAGGTAGGACGCGAGCGCGTCGCTAGCCGAGGCCTCGAGAGCCGAGTCGGTGGCGGGAGCCGCCTCACCCAGCGACTGCCAGGTCAACCGGTTGCCCACTCCGGAGCCGGGGATGAGGGGCTGAGAGGGGGTGATCGTCGCCCACCGGCCGCTGCGCACGTCGATGCGGCCACGATCGCTGGCCACACCGAGCGCCGACAGATCGTTCGCTGCCTTCGACGCCGCGTCACCGGAAAGCTCGGCGGGCAGCCTGTAGCTGGTTTCGATGTCGAGGGCGGAATTTCGAAACGCCTTGCCGCGCAATCCCGACGCGTCGGGTACGTCGAATGCGAGAGCCGGGCCGGCCACGGCCAGCGCGAGCGCGCCAGCAAGGGTCAGCCTTCCGACCCGGGCGAGCCCGAACCGGACGAGAAGCGAACGGTTTCGTGCCATCACGCTACTGCTCCTTTTTTCCCACAGGCTCGATGCTGTGGGCAGTGTGCGGGCCGCTACACCATGGAGGATTCGGGCCCGGTGATCCTCGGAACATCGAGAAAGCGATTGTGGAGCGGAGGACGAGCGTACGCCCGCGGCTACCTGCGGCGCAACGCTGCTGCAGTTTTTTTTCGCGAGGCGGCCCCCGACCCGAGACGTGAAGGCGACCGTGGCGCGATGATCGAGGTGTGCCGAAGCCTTCCCAATCCCAGGCGGCGTCGCGACCGCTCGCGTCCACCGCAGCCACCGCGCCCGGACCACTTGGCCGCGTAGCCGTCCCTCTCGCGCTGGCCGCGCTGGCGCTGCTGCTGCGTCTGCTCTTCTGGCAGGCCACGGCGGATCGCGCTTGGCCGGACAGCGCCGCCTTCCAGGGCGATGCGCACGTGTGGCTGCGCTGGGCAGACGCACTCCGACACGGCATGCCGTTCGAAGCGGGCCTGCCGCTTCGTCCCCCGGGGGCCGCGTACCTGATCGCGGCGCTCTCCGGTGACGGGCCACTTCCGATCGCCCGACTCAAGCTCCTGTGGTGCGGGATGGCTGCAGCCACCGTGGGGCTCGTCCACGCCTCCGTCCGACGGACCTTCGGCCATGGAACGGCGCTCGCCGTCGGCACGATCTGCGCCGCCTCCACCGGCTGGATGATCCTCGCGACGTCTCTCGACAACGAGACGCCGTACCTCTTCCTCGTCGCCGCGACGTGGTGGCTGTGGCCGACGGTATCCACGACGTCGCGGCTCACGACGCTCGCTACCTGGTCCATGCTGCATGCGCTGGCATGTCTGGTCCGGGCCGAGCACTTGCTCTACTTCCTGTGCGTGCTTCCGTGTCTCGCGATGGCGCGGCGGTGGGAAGGCGCGCAGGGCTGGCGCCCCGCGCTCGCGACCTGCGCGGCGGCGGCGCTGGTCTTCGCGATGGCGCTGATGCCGTGGCATCGGCACGCGTGGGCGGCGATCCATCGCCTCAACGAGGGGCCAGTCGAGATCGAGGCTGGCGCACGCCAGATGCAGCACGAGATGGAGCGGCGTCTCGCCGGTGTGAGCTGGCGCCCCGAAGCGCTGGCCGAGCTCGAACGGCTGCCGGCCGTGAGCCGCGACACCGCGCGACTCTTCATCAGTGCCACTCACTGGGTGCGCGGCGAGCGGATCGTGACGTCGCCTGCGCTCGCGATCCTCACGGAAGCGTTCGGCGTCATCCCGCGGAAGTTGCCGGCCCATCCGTTCGTGGCCAGCTACGGCGGCCTCAATTTCGCGTTAGCCAACGACGCGAACGCCAGCGGTGGCTTCGAGCGCGGCCCGCTCGACGCGCCGCCGCCCCTCACAGGCGGGTCCGACCGCTATCCGCTGGCGCTGGTCGCCGGGCTGCCGCCTGCATCGCTGAGCCTCGCCTATCCGCCCCACGCACACCTGCTCGCCGACGGCTATCGCGTCGGCTGGGATTCGATCCGCGCAGATCCAGCGCGCTTCGCGAAGCTGGTCGCGAGGAAGCTCGTCATCTTCTGGAGCGGTGCCGCACTCGGCTTCGGCGGCTGGAACGCTCCACTCGGGCTTTCCGGAGTTCGAGCACCCGTCGATCTCGTGGTACCGGCGCGCGGTTGGGTCGCCACGACCTGGCGGATGGCGGTGCTGGTGCTCGTGTGCATCGGTGCAGCCACGGGTCCGCGACGACGAGCGCTCGCGCCTTGGATCGCCTACCTCGCGAGCAAGCTCGTCATCACGGCGGCGTTCTTCGGATACGCACGGTTCGGCGCAACCGTAGTGCCGGTGATAGCGCTGCTGGCGAGCCGCGGCTGCGGCGCGCTCGCGGCACGCGCGGCGCCGCGGCTCACGGCGCGCGTGTCCCGCATACGCGCCCTGCCGTGGGTCGCCGTGATGTTCGCTTTCGTCGTGATGTCGGCCGAAGCGCTGCGATGCCGACACGCGCCGGTGCTCTATCTGGACGAGCGCGAAGTGACATCGACCTCCCCCTTCCCCGCCGACGACTCGCATGCTCTCCTGCTTCGTGTCGCGGGATCGCCTGCGGAGCGCGGCGTGCGGTGAACGCCCGTCGTCGCAGGCGCGGGAGGCGGCCGATGCGGATCCTGCTCGGGATGGCCGTGCTGATCTTCGCCGGCGGCTGCGCCGGATCGGATCGCGGCACCACGTGCGAGAGCGCGAGCGAGGCGGAATGCATCGTCTCGAGCGAGTGCACCTTGGTGGTCGCGAGCGACCGACCCGGCGACTACGCGTGCGTCACCGCGCGCAACGCGTGCGAAGAAGGCTTTCTCCAGCGCGACGCGAGCGCCGAGCACTGCGAGTCGAAGGCCGGCTGCCGATTCGTCCCCGCGCAATGCTATTGCCCGCCCGATCTCGTCTGCGTCTGCGGCGGCGGCCCGCCTGCGCAGTGCGCACCCGCCACCGACGGCAGCCGATGACTCGGTTGGGGCCTGCAGCGCGCGCGCGCATCGCCGTGAGCCGCCCACTCGTGCGAGTAGCGTTGGGCGCTCCGCGCGTGCGGGCGTGGCTGGCGCGGCGACGCCGCCGCGACGTCGCCACGCGTGGGCTCGACGAGCACGTGGCAGCGCTGCTCGGCTTGGACGACGTCGACGGCAGCTCGCGCATCTGGCGGCAGAGCCCGGCGGCGGCACGCGCCAAGCTCCTCGAATCGGTGGCGATCGTCGATTCGGCTCCGGACGCGCCGGTCGACGTGCGGGACCTCGCCCTGGCGGGACCCGCGGGGCGAATCGCAGCGCGGCTTTACGAGCCGCCAGGGCTCGACCGACCCTCGCCCGGTCTCGTGTACTTGCACGGCGGCGGGCACACCATCGGCGACCTCGACACGCACGACGCCTTGTGCAGGCGCTTCGCCGTCGAAGGGCGTCTGCGCGTGATCTCCGTCGACATGCGGCTCGCTCCCGAGCATCCGTTCCCAGCGCCGCTCGAAGACTCGTTGGCCGCGTTCCGGGCAGTCGTCGCTCGCGCCGGCGAGCTCGGCATCGAACGACATCGCCTCGCGATCGGCGGTGACAGCGCAGGTGGGAATCTCTCGGCCGTGGTCGCCCTCGAAACCCGCGGCGATCCCGTGCCGCCGGCGCTACAGGTGCTCATCTATCCGGTCGTCGACTTCACGTTCGCGCATCCTTCGCACACCGAGCTCGCCGACGGTTACTACCTCACCCGTCGCGCGATCGACTGGTACGCCGGCCACTACCTCGGCGCACGCGACACGCTGCGCACGAATCCGCGGGTCTCGCCACTCCATGCGGCGGATCTGACGGGCGTAGCCCCCGCGTACGTGCTGGCGGCCGGCTTCGACCCGCTTCGCGACGAGGCCCTCGCCTACGCCGATCGCTTGGAAGCCGCTCGCGTGCGTGTCGATCGCCAGGTGGAGCCTGGTTTGATCCACGGCTTCGCGCTCATGACCGCGGTGGTGCCCGCGGCGCGCACAGCGACCCAGACTCTGATCCGCCGCACCGCAGCGCTTCTGCGCTGCTGATCGCGCCGGGCTCAGCGGGGCCGCGCAGCGACCGGCAGGCTCGTGAGCCTGCGCACGAAGAAGCTCGGCACGTGGCGTGGCGGCGTCGTCCACGCGGGCTCGACGTGTGCCGTTCGCGACAGCACCACCTCCAGGGCGATCTGCGCCTGGCGACGCGCGAGCGTGGCGCCGATGCAGTGGTGGATGCCGATGCCGAACGCGAGGTGGTTGCGGAGGTTGGCGCGATCCAGATCGACTGCGTCGGGATTCGGGAAGACGGTCTCGTCACGGTTCGCCGCCGCCCACAGCAGCATCACGCGCGAACCCGCAGCGAGCATGCGATCACCGAGCACCGTGTCGCGCCGCACCACCCGAAAATGGCCCTGAAACGGCGACTCCAGGCGTAGCACTTCCTCGACGAAGGCCGGGATGCGCTCCGGCCGCACCCGTAGCTCCGCCTGCAGCGCGGGATTCGCCGCGAGCAGGCGCAAGGCGCTCGCGATCAGGCTGGTCGTGGAGTCGTTCCCCGCGACGAAGAGCTGGAACACGATCGACAGCACCTCGTCTTCGCTGAGATCGTCGGGACCGGTGCCGACCATGCCACCCAGCTCGCCCACCAGATCTCCGCGTGGCCCACGTCGCGCCTCGGCGCAGTGAGCGCGCAGATAGTCCGCGAGCTCGATGGCTTGCATCGCCGCCGCAGTGAAGCCGTCGGCATCGAGGAACCCGTTGACCGTCGCCACCGTCGCGTCCGACCACGCCCGCAGCCGCTCGAGATCGCCCTCCGGCAGGCCGAGCAAGCGCACGATCGTGCCCATGGGCAACGCCACGGCGACGGCCGGCAGCCAGTCGGTGGAACCCGCCGCGAGCGCACCGTCCACCAGACGCGTGGCGCGCGCCCGCAGATCGTCCTCCAGCGCCCCCACCCGCTCCACGGAGAACGCCTGGTTGGCGAGGCGCCGCTGCGCCGCGTGGCGAGGCGGATCGACGGTGGCCAGCACGTCCACGATCGGGTTCATCCCGGTCAGGTCGAGCAAGGTGGGCAGCGAGTCGGCGTGCGCGGTCAGCACCGCCACGATGTTCGACGAATAGTCGTCGACGGCGAGCGCCGCATCGCGAACCAGCGCGTACGGAGACACCACGTCGTAGCCGGCGCGCTCCAGGTGGAAGACCGGCGCCTCGCGGCGCAGCCACGCGTAGAACGCGAACGGATCTTCCACGGTCTCGGGAGAGAACGGGTCCATCGGCGGCGTTGGGTTCGGATCGGCGGACGCGGTAGCGGTTTCGGCGGCGATCGACATCGGGTGCGCTCCCTTGGCGAGGTTCGTGAGCTGACTTACAGTACTGTAAGTAATGTCGCGACCGCGGTCAACGAAAGCACGAGGCCACGCGCGCCCCACCGCGCGAACGCCGAACGCGCAGCCGCGACGGCGCCGTCGCGCCGGCGAGGAAGCCCGCGAACGCATACTCGAGGCCGCCGAGCGGGCACTCGTCGCCGCTGGCCCCGACGGTGTCCGTCTCGCGGAGCTGGCACGCGAGCTGGGCATCACCCACCCGGCGATCCTCCACCACTTCGGAAGCCGTGAAGCGTTGCTCGAAGCGGTGGTGAGCCGCGCCCTCGCGCACCGCTACGCCGAGGTGATCGCGCGGCTCACCAAGACCGACGACGTGCTCGGCACGGCGCGCGAGCTGATCGAGACCGCGGCGCGCGCGTTCGAGCGCCAGGGCACGAGCCGACTCGTGGCGTGGCTCGCTCTCGGCGCCGATCCGATGCGCGCGCTGGGCCCGCCCGGTTCGCTGGTCGCGGTGGCGACGGTGGTGGATGGCCTGCGCGGCAGCGGTGCGCACGTGGGGCGGCGCAAGACCACGGAGGCGAGCAGCTTCGCCGTCCACCTCGGTGCGTTGGTGCTGCTCGCCGACCCCATCCTCGGTCCGGCGATCTGGACGGCCCAAGGACGGCGTCGCACGGCAGCGCGGGATCGGGCATTTCGCGCCTGGTTCGCAACGGCCCTGCGTGACGCGTTGTTGCCCGCTGCCGCTCCTGCGAAGCGCTGACCCTGGCGGCGCGCGCGTGCACGGCGTGCCACGCGACCCGCCTCGCCGAAACGACTTCCGCATCATCGACAGCCACGGGCGACGCCAATACCCTCGTAACCGGCCCATGAGGTGGCGCGGGACGATCGACAACCATTGCGCCGCCGCGGGCAAGCCGTCGTGCTTCGCAAAGTCGCCGCCGCCAGCTTGGTTCTCTCGCTCGGACTGATCTGCGCGCTGATGCTCGCCGAGGGTGCGCTGCGTCTCGTGCCTCCCGCCGGCAAGCTGGTATTCGATCGCCCCTCCCACTTGATCGCGCCAGCGATCCCGCACCAGGTACGCCACCACGATCCGATCCCGGCCAAGACACCCGGGCACTATCGGATCTTCGTGCTCGGCGATTCATTCACCTGGGGCACCAACGTGATGGCCAACGCGACCTACGCGAGCCACCTCGGTTGGTTACTGAGTCGAACCGCGACACGCCCGTTCGAGGTCTTCAACTACGGCGTCGCCGGCTCGTGCACCGCCGACCAGATCGAGCTCCTCGAGACGCTCCGCGAGCACCAGCCGGACCTGGTGCTGATCGGGTACTTCCTCAACGACCCCGATCCGGGCCGGCGCACCCCACAGCGCATCAGCTCGTTGATCGAACGCCTCGAACATCCCCCGGATTGGGAGCGACGGCTGCGCCGGCGCTCGCGGCTCGCCGCGACCGTGCTGCGCGGGATTTGGTCGGCGCGCCTCGTCGACGCCCAAATTCGCTACTTCCACGACATCCACCATCCAGCCACGGCCATGCGCCAGCGTCATGCCCACGAGCTCGAGTACCTCGCCAACCTCAGCCGTGAGCTGGGAATCGACGTTCGCATGTTGGTGTGGCCGCATCTGGGATTCCCTCTCGACCATCGTTACCCGTTCCGTGCCATCCACGAGCGGCTGCGAAACGAGCTCGAGGCATTCGGTATTCCCCATCTGGACCTGCTCGAGACGTTCGCGGGCATTCCCCATGAACGCCTCGAGGCCGTCCCCAAGCTCGACCCACACCCGAACGAGATCGCCCACCGCATGGCTGGCGACGCCGCGTTCGCGTGGCTGCGCCGAACCACGCCCCACATCGAGCGCGCGATTCGCGCCCACCGGTTGACCCCCAACCGCCCGATACCGTCGGTGCGAATGCGACTCGCGCCACTCGATCTGAGCTGATCACACGCCGCAATCGGCGCGGCGGCCGGCCCTCAGCGCCGGGCCAACCGCGAGGATGCGCCGCGCTCGCGGCGAGGGGCGCCGGATCGAAGCTCCCGCCAAACGCCGGCGACGAGGGTACGCACCAGCGTACGGAAGCGCTCGATGGCGGCCGGCGTGAGCGCATCCGCGCTCGCGAGCTCGAACATGAGCTGCTCGATCGCCACCAAGAGTGCCCGCACCAGCAGCGCGTCGACGGGGAGCCCGAGGTCGCCGCGCACCCAGCTCGCGACGTCCGCGATCATCGCGTCCAGCACCTCGGCACGGTAGGGCGCGAACTCGCTGCCGGGACGGATGGTTTCGCGGTAGAGCGCGCGCAACGCCCCGCCGCCGTGAACGACGAACTGGAGCGCGCCGGTGAGGGCGCGATCGGCGATCTCGACGGGATCGCCGCCACGCTTGTCGAGGGCGGCGATGGCGCCCAAGAAGAGCGCGTTGCCCTCGCGAAAGATCTGGTGGAAGAGCGCCTGTTTGTTGGGGAAGCAGCGGTAGAAGGTCTGGCGTGACACGTTCGCGGCGGCGAGCACGTCCTCGACGCTGACCTGCTCGTAGAGCTTGGTGGCGAGGACCTGCATCGCGCCGGCGAGGATCGCGATGCGCTGGCCTTCGACTCCCACGCGCCGGTGGGCGCGGCGTGGGCGACGTGGGGCGTGGCGCTCGGGTTTCGATCGCTTCATGCCGTGCTCGCGCGCAGGCTGATTCGAAGAGCTTGCGCGGATCATACATCGTAGTATGATGAGATCGAATCATACATAACTGTATGAGTGGATCGAGGCGCCCATGAACCCAGATTCGAAGCCCACGAGCACACCCTCCACGACACGCGCGCCAACCTCAGCAGTGGACATCGCCGAGCGCGCGCCCGGGCTCACCGCAGCGTGGTCGCTGACGCGCACACACGGCCTGCTGCTTCAGCGCCGCTGGACCTGGGCAGCGAGCGAGATCCTGCTCGCCGAAGTTCCCGTGGATCCCGGCGTGGCCCGGGCGTGGCTACCGCCGGGGTTGCGACTCGTGCCCGAGCCGCGCGCCACCGTCTTCGTCGCCCACTACCCGGACACGGCAATGGGCTTCGCTTACCGCGAATCGGGAGTCCTGATCCACGCGCAGCTTCGCCGCAAGCCCGTCCTGCATTGCGCGTGGATGGTCGTCGACGACGACACGGCGCTCATCCTCGGCCGTGAGCTCTTGGGTTTTCCGAAGAAGCTGGCGCGAATCGACCTCGAATTCCCCGGCACGAGCCCGCGGGCCGTGGTGGTCCGACGCGGCGCGCGGGTGCTGGAGCTGGAAGCCCTGGCCGCGCCGGAGCCAACCAAGACGCGCCCGGCCTTTCCTGTACCAATCGTGAACGTCCGCGGGATTCCCGGCGCGCTGCCCAACGGGCTCATCGCGATGCGCCCCAACGAGCGCTGTCAGTCGTGCGAGGCCGTGACGTTCCGCATCGCGAGCGAGGCGAGCGCCTGCGATCCGCTGGAGAGCCTCGGTCTCGCCGGCGACCATCCGGGCCATCGTTTGGTGGTCGATCTCGCCAACCCGGATGCGCCGGGCGCCACGCGCCTGCCGGCGCGTCCGGCGTCCTTGCTGAGCCCCACCTGGCTTTGGAAAGCGTACCCATTTCGCGCGTGGTGACTCGGCGCGCGCCTCGAGGAGACCCTCCATGGCCTCGTCCCACGAGCCCTCGTTCGCGCGCATTCGCGCCGTCATCGACGAGCTGGCGCAAAACGGCGAGATCGCATCCCCGCCACTCGTGCCGCGGCTCGCCCACGTGGTGCTGAACGTCCCCGACGTGAAGGCCGCCCTCGACTTCTACGTGGGCTTCCTGGGCTACACGGTCACGGCCGTCGATCGGCAGCTCGGTGTCCATTTCCTCTCGTCCGGCGACGATCACCACACCCTCGCGATCGGCGAGTGCCTGCCCTGGGACCTGCGCGCGTTGGTGCGCTGGCCACGGCTGGTGCCGCGGCTGGTGCGCCTGGTCCGCGCGCGCCTCTCGGGCGAGCGTTCGGCCACCGGCAAGCGACGCGTGCGCCCGAGCTTCGGCGCGATCCGCATGGCGCTCAGGCCTGGCCTTCAGCACATCGGGCTGCGGGTCGCGAGTGAAGCGGAGCTGAAGCGAATCCACG
>CAYUSL010000105.1:0-1619 GCA_964447125.1 uncultured bacterium
TCGTCGCTGCGCGGCCCTGGCAGCCGCGCTCGTCCGCGTGGCTCGCGACTCCCGCCGTGCGACCCGGCGTCACCCTCGACGAACAGCGCGCCCTCGCGCGGGACGTTGCACGGCGGCTCGGCGATCGACGCGCGGCCTATCTCGGACCAAGCGAGATCCCGTTCCTGCTGGGCACCGCGAGCGTGGTGCCGTTCACCGTCTGGCACGCTTCCGCCCACGCGTTCTACGCAAAGCCGGGCGAAGCGAGCGCCGAGACGCTGCGCCGGCTTCTCGACGAGGCACACGCCGAGGTCGTGGTGACGGATCACGGGGTGCCGCCGCCTGCGCCGCCCGAAGCTAGCTACCCGCTGCTGGACACGATCGGGGACCCGGCGCGGTACGCGGTCGACGTATATCGCGTGCCGTGAGCGAAAGCCGCTGACGAGCGGTCAGTGGGACGAGCGCAACACGATCGTGCCCACTCCGCGCAGCTCTTCGAGGGTGAGCACGGGCTTGCGATACGACCAGCGGCCCGCGACGCCGGCGAGATCGACCGATGCCGGCTCGCCGAACTCCGCCATGTCGCAACGAATGGTTCCCTCGCCCGCGTCCACACCGAGCGTCACGATGCGCTCTCCGCTGCTCGCGGTCTCGCTCGCAGCCGAACGCAGGGTGACGTCCACCATCGTCGAACAACGTGCGCCGGCGAGATCGACGGCGGCGCGCGCCGCAGGAATCCCGCCCGATGGCACCGCGCTCGTGAACACGATCGGATTCGCGAGCACCTTGGGATTGCCGCGCGCGTCGCGCAGCTCGAAGCGCACGGCGATGGGATCGCCCGGCGCGAGCAGCACCGTGTGCTCGGCCTGGGCGCGCGGCACGGACGAGACGGTGGTGCTGGCGGTCACGCGGCCCGCCTCGACGAATGCGATCGTGTCGCCCTCGGCGGCGCCGTCCACCTGCGCGCGAACGCGCGCCTCCGCGGCGTCGGTGACCACGATCTGCCCCATGCGAAAACCCGTCGCCGTGGTGAGATCGAGGCTGCCCCGAAAGAGCACGAGATCTCCGAAGTAAACGCGCCCCGCTGCCAACCCCTTCACGAGGTCGGCGCGATCGGGACTGGCCGCATCGATCCAGCTCACGAAGTTGTTGGCGGCGGTGCGCCAGCGCTGCCGCTCGCCGCCGTGGGAATCGCTCACGCCGACACCCACCGGCAGAATCCCGCGCTTGGCCAGCTCGTCCCACACCCACAGGTGATCGGCGAGGTCGTGTCCTCCCCGGTCGCGGTAACCGACCTCCAGCACCTCGGCGCCGTAGAGCCGGTTCTCGAGCAACCGCGCGAGCAAGACATCGCGCGGAGTGTTGGGCTCGGCGCCTTCGAAGGAGCCGCCGAACATGTGGTTGTACGAAAGCAGCGTGCCCGGGCGGTGCGCCGCCGCCGCGATTCGCTCGGTGAGGCGTCCGCGGGTGGCGATGCGAATGTCGAGGTCGTTGAGGGCGCGCAGGTCGTCCGCGCCCAGCAGCGAGTCGTAGTCGACGAGCCGCGGATCGGCGCTCAGCACGTTCAAATGCCGCGAGCTGTAGGAGAGCTCGAGCCCTTGATGCTCGACGAGACGCGGATAGCGCGCGGCGACGTCGCG
>CAYUSL010000105.1:1719-7313 GCA_964447125.1 uncultured bacterium
CGCGTCCGGCGGCACCACGAAGTAGCGCAGGTAGTGCTGCGCGATGCCGCTTCCCTCGTGGGGCGCGTGCTCCGAGAGCGCGATGTCGACGACGGCCCGGGCATCGTCGCTCACGACCTCGGGACGGATCGAGAGCTCGAGCACCACGTCGCTCGCCAGCGGTCGCTTCACCATGCCGCGCGCCGCGTAGAGCGGCAGCAGCCGCGCCGCAAAGTCGGCGCCGTCGCCCACCCCGCGGACGCGCAGGCTCTTCATCCCGTCGTCGGCGGCGTCGCTGGTGAGATCTTCCGAGCCGTTCACGAGCGCGCCCATCGGCTTGCGCATGAGCCCCTTGCTCACCCGAAGCTCGGTCAAACCCGGAGTCGCCCAGGGCTCGTCCTTGGCGAGCGGCTCCTCCCACTCCTCGAAGTCGTAGGTGGAAGCGTGGCGATACGACGTGATGCGGAAGTCGTGGTCGCTCCACCAGATGACGTCGACACCCACGTCCGTGGCCTCGAAGCTGTGCGAGTCGATGCTGCCGACGCCCTCGCTGAAGGAGCCGTGAACGTGAAGCTGCACCGACCAAGGCCGTTCCCGCGCGGTCGTGGCGTCCACTGGCGCACGAGTACTCGCAGCGCAGCCTGCGCCCGCACCGCCGCGATCGCACGCCGCGAGCGCGATGCCGAGCACGATGGCGAGCGCCGCCCGCGCGCCCAGCCGACGGCGCACGGGCCGCGCGCAGCGACGCCTCACGTGCCCACCGCCACCCGTGCCAAGCGCAGCACCACGCAATCGCGGAGCTCCGGACCGGCGTAGGCCCAATCGTGGGCGACGAAGCGCACCGACAGGAACTCGCGGGCGCGCAAGTCCTCGGCGAGTGGCGCGATCACGTGAACGGGCTGCCCGGGCTCGAGCCTGAGCGCCGCCACACGGGTCTCGTCTGCGAAGATCTCGAGCTCGGTTCCCGCGAGCTCGCGCCGCGCCAGCACGGTGCCGTCCACGATGAGTGTCGTGCCACCGTTTCGCGCCAGCAGCACCGACGCGTACGGGCTCACCTGGCCGTCGGCGTCCACCCCGCCGTGCACCTGGTCGAAGCCCTTTCCGCGCTCGCTCTCGGAAACGCCGAAGACGAGCTCGGAGAGCAACGCTGGCGGGTCGGGCGGCGCCGCCGACGCGCTCGCATCGCCTTCTCGAGCAACGCGCCGATACGTGTCGGCGGCATCGGGCCAGTCGGCGAGCGAGAGCGCCGGCAGCAATCCCTTCGCCGCGATCCAACCGAACACGAACTTCGCGACGTCCTCGTTGCCGCGGCGATTCCAGTGGATGTTGCGCTCGCTCACGACGCGCTCCGCGGCGCGGGCGAAGCTCGCCGGCAGGTACGCGTGCTCGACTTCCGGCAGCCGGCTCACGAGCTGGGTGCGCGCCAGCGACGAGAACTGAAACCAATGGACGAGCAGCGCGTACCTGCCTCCCGTGCTCGCGAGATCGCTCATCAGGCGTTCGATCGCACGGGCCGCGGCGTCGTAGCGGTGGCGGCTCTCGTAGTCGAGGCCTTTGATGAGGTGCCGCTCGGCCTCGGGAGCAAGCCCGAGACGGCGAGCCTGATTGCCGGCGATCAGGCTTCCCGCCACCTCCCAGCGCTGCGAGCTGAATCCCGCGAGCGCACCGAAGCCGCGCGCGGTCACCGAATCGGCGAGATCGTTCGGCACCACCACGTGCACCACGAGATCGGGCTCGAGCAACGCGAGCTGCCTGCGCAGGTAGCTCACCTCGGCGAGGATGTTCCAGCTACTGACGCCGATCTGCAGACACTCCACGCTGCGTGCACCACCGGATCGCTCGCGCAGCCACGGCTCGAGGAACGCACAGATTCGATCCTCGGCGTCGACACCGTCGCCATACACGTAGGAATCACCGAGCAACACCACCCGCACCGTCCCGGGTGGCTTGGGCAACGCGTACGCGCGCTCCCGCATGCCATATGCGTTGGTGAGGAGACGCGTGCCGTCTGCAAGCGTCCGATCGAGATTCGGGCTCAAGACTCGGCCCACGTCGGGATCCGGGAAGGTGTCGTAGATCCCCGGGCTCTGGGCGACCAAGTCGCGCTGGACCTGCTGGCGTGCGCTCTCCTGCTGACCGGCGACGCGGGTGGCCCGCTCACGTGCCAGTCGCAGTGCGAGCACGCTGCACGCGACGACGAGCGCCATCGCGAGGAGCGTCAGACCCGCGATCCAGCGGTAGAGCGTGCGCGTACGCGCCTCCATGTTCTCGTCCAACCCGCGCGAGCCGGCCCGGTGCGTCGAATCGCGGCCGGTCTAGGAGCCTGTCGGGACATGTGCTTCGCACCCCGACAGGCTCCTAGTGTGATGCTTCCTCGAGGGTCTGTTCCAGACCCCCGCCCCGAAAAAGACGTGACTATTTCGGGGCCCCACCCCCAAGCCGGCTCGGCTTCGCTCGCCGACCGCGCCGCTGGCGCGGCTCGGAGTGCGTCGGGAACGAATCGCCCGACACACTCCTAGCCGATTTCCGGCAGCCTCGGCGACGTTCGGCGCGCGTCGGTTGCACGCGCCATGGCTGCGGTAGAGTCCGAGCGGATCCGACGAGCGAGCCCCCATGAGCGACGATGCGCGATCGCGAGCTGCCTTGCCCGTGCCTCCACGCGTCTTGGTCGCGGTGTGGCTGGTCGCCGTGATCGTGCGTGTCGCCGCGTTCGCGGCGATCGGCCCGACGCAGCTCGTGGGTGACGAGAACCACTACCTCGCCACCGCGGCGGCGATGGCACGCGGCGAGGGCCACTGGAATCCGCGGCTACGCACTGCGGCGCAATGGCCGCCGGCTCAGGCGGCGTTCCTGTTTCCATTCGTGGATCGATCGGCAACGGCAGTCGCCGGCGACGTTCCGGCGCCGCGCGCGGCGGTGATCGCCGAGATCGTCGTCGGCAGCGTCGTTCCCGTAGCCACCTGCCTCTTGGGAGCGGCGCTCTTCGGCGTCAGCGCGGGAGTCGGGGCTGGCGTGATCGCTGCGCTTCACCCCGAGCTGGTCGCGTACTCGCTCTTCCTGTGGTCCGAGAACCTGTTCACAGCGCTGATCACCGCGGCGACGGCGATCGCCGTGGTCGGCGGCTCTCCAACCCGGCGTCGAGCGGTGCTCGCGGGGCTGCTCTTCGGATTCGCGATCCTCACCCGCGAAGAAGGCGCGTTCGTGGCGATCGCCGTGTTCGCCGCGTGGGGATCGAGCAGAGCGCCGTGGGTGGAGGTGCGCCGTCGCATCGCGCTCGCGGTCGTCGCGATGGTCGTCGTCGTGACGCCTTGGTCGATCCGAAACACGCAGTTGCTCGGCCGTTTCGTACCCGTCTCCACCGTCGGCTGGATGGGTGCCGCCGAAGGAAATCTTCTCGGCCCGTCGTGGTTGCGCCGCGAGGCCGGCGCGGCGCGCGAATGGCGCCAGCGCTACTTCGCCATCGACGGCGACGTGGCGCGAATGGACTTTGCACGCGCGACGGCGCTCGACTCCATTGGCGCGGCGCAGCCGGCGTGGCTCCCCCAAAAGCTCGCCCTCAACCTGCCGCGGCTCTGGTCACCCGACTCGTTTCTCTTCCGCAAGCTCGCAGTTCGAACGGCCGGTCCACCAGCACTCGGCTGGCAGCGCGCTGCGCTCGTGACACAGGTCGTCGTCCACGTGACCGTGGTCGGCCTCGCGTTCTGCATGCTGATTCGCGATGGCGAGCGACGTCGCCGCTGGCTCGGCGTCGGCGTCCTCGGCTCGATCACCCTGCTGCATGTCCTCGCCAATGCGTCGTCGCGCTACCGCCTGCCGCTGGTGCCGTTCCTGAGCGTGTACGCGGCGGGAAACCTCGCGTCCGGCCTACCGCGCCTTCGCGAGCTCACGCGTCGCCAACGCATCGGCGCGCTGGTGCTTGGTGCAGCCCTCGTGCTCTGTGTCGCGAGCTTTGCTCCCAAGGCCCGACAGCTCTGGACGCAGGGCGCAACACCTGCCGCGGCGTCGGCAGAGTGAGCTTCTCGCCGGCCGCGGTCGTCACGAATCCGACGACGAGCATGCCGCAGCATCGCGCCACACGCGCTCGATGGGGCCGGCGTGGCGAAGCTGCGCCACGGCCGCAGCGATCAACCAGGATCCGAACGGCATCACGATGTGGAAGCGGCGCACGATGCCGTGAATGGGCGTCACCGCGAGAAACACGAGCAGCAAAGCGCCTAGGGCCGCCGAGCGAAAGTTGCCGCGCACCAACAACCACACGAGCGCGATCGCGAGCAACACGAAGAAGAGCGGCGTCGTCACGTCGTAGACCGCGAGAAAGCGACTGTCGAGCGCGCTGCCGTCGCCTTGTCGAAGCCGTCCCGTGTGGACGTAGCGATGCTCCTCGGGATGCACGAGGGTGCGCAGGTTCTCACCGACGCGATCGAAGCCCACCACCGAACCGAGCAGCGGCGTGCTCGGATCGCGGATCTCGTGCACGAACGCGACGGGATTGCAGAGCGACGCGAACACCGCCACCGCGACGACGAACGTGAGGAGCGCGGCGCGGACCTGGCGCGCCACCGGCAACGCACACGGGAAGATCGCCGCGAAACACACGAGCAGCGGCAGGCCGAGAAGGCTCGTCTCCTTGATCAGCCACGAGAGCCCGACGAGCACACCGAGGGCGGCGAACCGGCCTCGCGTCGGTAGCCGCCGCACCTGCGTCACGTAGAACGCCACGCTCGCCACCACGACGGCAGTGGCAGGGGCATCGAGATAAGCCAGCATCCCGAAGAGCAGCCCGTACGGAAGCAAGGCGTATGCGGCCGTCGCGAGCGCGGCGAGCGCCTCACCGAGCGCGGCCCGCATCAGCACGAAGAGGGCGAGCGCTCCCCCTGCGTCGATCGCCAATGCGACGGTGCGCGCGACGTGCACCGCATGATCGTTCGCGAGCAGCCAGTCCATCGGCACGAATGCCATCACCGCACCCACCAACAGGGCGAAGAGGGGGGGATGCCCGGCGCGCGGCGTGGTGCCGAGCCGATCGTCCGGTTTCGGGTAACCCACGCTCGACACCGCATGCTGCCGGATCTCGTGGTGCGCGGGATCGTAGAACACGTGCGGACGGACGTGCTCCCAGAGCAACGCGCGAAAGACCTGTGTCGCAGGCAGCTCGGCTTTCACCCACAGCCCGTCGTAGGCGTAGTGACGCTCGTCGTCGTGGACTCGAATCGTCCACGCGAAGGGCAGGCGGATCACGAACACCAGCGCGACCAGCCAGGGCAGCCAGCCGGTGCGCCGTCGCGACGACGGGCCCGCGAGGTTCTCCGCCCCGGCGCTCGTCACGCGCCGCTCCCGTTCGACGTCTCGCCGCGCTCGGCGCTACGGCGAACGAACACCAACGCGTAGCGGCCGACGTCACGAACGACCGCACCGCGCGCTTCCGCCGCGTCCACGTAGGCTTCCAGCGCGCCGCCACGCTCGGCCACCAGCACGTCGATGCGGCTTCTTGCGAGGGCGTCGTCGAGCATCTCGGGACGGCGGCGCAGCATCGCTCGCAGGCTCAGCACGGGTCTGTCGGCGAGCAGGCCGTAGATCGCGCCATGGTCGCCAGCCACCACCCGATCCGACGCCAC
>CAYUSL010000105.1:7413-15331 GCA_964447125.1 uncultured bacterium
GCCAGCTCGACGGCGATCACCCAATCGAGGACGCTGCGTCGCCGAGCGAGCTTCACGAGCCACGCTGCGAACAAGCCTGCGCTCAGGGCGAGTGACGCCATCGACGGCGAGGTCTCGGTGAGATCGCTGCCCACCAGCGCCGCGTAAAGCGTGGCGTTGTCGCCGAGCCGCGCGAGCCAGCCCCGCGCGCCGAGCGCCGTCGAGCGGGCATCGATCGGGTCGGCGCGGCTCATCGATTGCCAGTACGAGTCGAAGTCGATGCCGCCCGGCTCGGAGGTCGAGCCGACGCGTGCCGCGTACGCCAGCCACGGACCGTAGAGCACGGCGACCACCGCGAGCGCGAGCCCGATCCCGACGACGCGCCGCCGCAGCGCAGCGCGCGGTTCCTCCCCACTCGGAAGCTCCCGCGGACCGCCAGCGAGCGGCGCCACGCGAGTGAGCGAGCCGAGCACCAACGCGGGCACGAGCGCCAGGTGCGCCGTGCGCAGATACGCCGCGACGGCCATCAGGACACCGACGACGATCTGACGCTTGCGCGACGGCCGCCGCTCGCACGCGTCGACGGCGAGCAGCGCCAACACCAGCGCGGCGAACCCCGGCACGTCCGCCATGACCTCGCGGCAGAGCCGAATGCGCTCGGGGAGAAACCAGAACCAGAGCGTGAATGCGGCCGCGAGCACGCCACCGAGCCGCGCCCGGAAGAGCATGAAGAGCGCCGCCGCCGCGACCAGCCCGGTGGCGCCGGTGAACACCTCGAGCGCGCGAAAATCGAGGCCGACCAGCGCCGTGACGGGAGCCAGCAGCACGCTGAATCCGGGCGGGCGCAGCGTGAACGGCTGTCCGAGATAGGTGTAGCCTTCGCCACGCGTCAGCGCTCGAGCCGTTGCCAGATAGCGGGCGGCGTCGGGCCGCGGGCTCCATTCCGGCTGCGCCGCCACCACCAGATGCAGCGAACAGACGAGCAGCACCGACAGCAGCAGAGCAGCCTCGCGCGCTGGGGCCACACCCGCGAGGGCGTGGGGCTGGGGGCGCTCGTGCTGCTCGCGGTCGCGACGCGCGTGCTGCTGATCGCTCATTCACCCTTCCCGTGGGGATACGCCTGGGATCCCTACTTCGAGGGACCGCTCGTGTTCTTCGATCTGGGCCGACTGCCGCGCGCGACCGATTGCGGGCAGTGCTACCACCCACCGCTCTTTTACCTCGTCGGCTGGCCGTTGGTCTGGCTCGGTCACGCGCTCGCTGCCGGCGGCGAAGCCGACGCCATCCGCAACGTCTCGATTCGATGCCTGAGCGCTCTGCCCCTCGCCTGCGCCGGCACGAGCACCTGGGCGACGTATCGACTGCTCCGCCTCTTCCGATGGCGCGGCCCGAGCCTCACCTGGGGCGTCGCGACGAGTCTCTTCCTACCCGTGCTTTTCTTCTCGTCGTACGGCATCGAAGCCGACGGGTTGGTGTGCGCGATCGTATCGCTGGCGGCGCTGGCGATGGTGCGTGGCTTCCTGCGCCACGAACGCGCCACGCTCCCCAACGCGATCCACGTCGGCTTGCTCTCTGGGCTGGCGCTGGCGACCAAGTACAGCGGCGCGGTCGCGGTCGCGGCCGCGGGACTGACGATGCTCGCGCGACTCGCGACGCGACCACGCAAGCGCGCGGCACTTCGCGATGGGCTCGTCGTGCTCGGCCTGGCCCTCGCGGTCGGTGGTTGGAAGTACGCGGCGAACGTGCGGACTTTCGGTACGCCGCTCAACGCCAATGGCAGCGCAGCCACGGGATTCGCGATCGAGAAATCGCTGCGTTTCGACCGCTATCGCTTCACCGACTTCGATCTCGCGGCGGTGCTCGCCACGATGGACCCCGTACACGGCCCGTCGGGACGCCTCACGCGCCTCGACGTCTACCGCAGCTTTCCGAGTGCCTTCTATGGGCTCGTCTGGACCGACATGGGGCTCTTCTCGCGCGAGGATCGCCTCGGTCGCTCCACACCGCCGTACCCGCGCCGAGCGATCCCGCTGTGGATGCCCGGGACCGTACTGGTGCTGGGACTCGTCCCCACCACGCTCGCGGCGTTGGGCGCGCTGCTGACACTGCGCCGGCGCGTCATGCTGCCGCTCCACGCGCTGCTCGTCGTGTCCGTGGCGATCTACCTGCAATGGATGCTGTCGCAGCCGAATTGGGCGATCAAACCCAAGTACCTGGCGTTTCTGGCGCCGATCGGCATCCTGCACGCGCTGGTGGCGCTGCGCTGGATCGAGCGCCACCTGCCCGCTCCCTGGCCGCGCGTGGTGTGGTCGCTGGCCTGGGCGAGCGTGCTCGCGTGCGTCGTCTACCTCACCGGCTTCGCGATCGCGCCGATCGTGACGCTCCCGTGATGGCGCTCCGTCATGGCGAGGCGGCCGACCAATCGCTCACCGCGCCGTCCTCGAAGCCGTGAACGAAGATCAGCGACAGCGCGAGGCTTCCCGTGGAGCCTGCGTTGTCGTGGGGCGAAGGTTCGCCGGAATCGAAATCCGCGGCACTGTCGTCGGTGTCGTCGTTCGCACCGACTGCGTTGCATTCGAGCGTGCTGACGCCGCCGGCCACGGCGAGGTCGCGGATCGCAGTCTCCCCGGGCAAGATCCCCGTGCCTGCCGCGAACGGCGTGCCCACCGAAGAATCGGGCAGGTTCGCGTAGTCGCCCCACGCGAAGCAGTCGACTCCGGGCGTGGGGTCGAAGCAGACCTTCCCACCCGTCGGCACCAAGTCCGCCGGCATCCGCAAGTCTGCGCTGAGCCCGAACACCGACTCCGCGGTGGTGGTCGCCACCAGCACCCGGGATTGCGTCGTGCCGTGCGCCAGATCGTCGGCGAACGAAACGCTGCCGAGGAGCGAGCCGTTCTTCGCATAGAAGCGCACCGCGTGGCCGGCGACGAACGTCTGTCCCGCGGCGCACATCTGCAGCTCGACGAATTGCGCATCGGGATGGCTCGCGTCACCTGCGTAGACCTGGCTGATGCGAATCAGGTGGAACGTGGCGTGTGCGTTCCGCGGGAACACCGCACACACGAGCACCGCCAACGCGCCCAGCGCGCGCCGCACGAGCATGCGAGTCGTTTCGACGCAGCGCTTCCCGTGCATGGCCATCCCAAGTCGCTCCGGCAGAGGGTGTCGCCGATGCTATTCCACGTAGCCGAGCGACCGCAAAAGCTCGTCCGTCGCGGGCGGCGAAGTCCCTGCGGTGGTCCCCATCGCGGCCGGTGCATTTCGCCACGCCGTGAGGCGCGTGCGCATGACGGCGAGGCGCTCGGGCTGATCGCGGAGCGGCGCGCGCTCGGTCGGGTCCGTCACGAGATCGAAGAGCTCGAGGCTGCTCACTCCGCCGACGCCTGGATCGTGAAGCACGAGCTTGAAGCGACCCTCGCGCAGGGCGAACGCCTCGTATCGGATCTCCGAAGGCAAGCGGTAGTAGGCACGAATCGGCTCGACCGAGACTGCCGTAGCGTCGGACACAGGTAGCCGCGGTAACCCGGCGCCATCGCCTGCCCCCACGAGATCGAGCAACGTCCCAGCCAGGGCCACGGTCGTCACCGGCGCAGTCACGACGCTGCCGTGAGCTGGCTGCGCGGGGCGCACGATCAAGGGCACGTGCAGCTCCTCTTGGTAGGCGTCCATGTGCATGAAGAAACGATGCTCACCGAAGGCCTCGCCGTGATCGGACGTGACGGCCAGCACGGTGCCTGCATCGAGCTCGCGTGCCTGCAAACCTTCACGGAGACGACGAAGGCCGTCGTCGACGTAGGCCACGCCGCCGTCGTAGAGCCGCGCCAGCGTGTCCTGGCCGTCGGCGGGGAGCGTGAGCGCCCGCGGTAGCGGCGTCCCCGCGAGCAGCGCGTGGTTGATCGACCACAGAAAGTCCTGCGCCTGGCCGGCCCCGGGCGCGCTCCACGCGAACGTGGAAACGCCTGCGCTCGCGAGGAACCGCGACCGATCGGGCTCGGGTTTGTCGTACGGGTAGCAATGCGGGTCGCCGCACGCGGCTCCACGTGGCACCGCGTGCACCGACTTGGTGTGCAGGAAGAGAAAGAACGGACGGGCAGGATCGCGTGCGTCGAGCCAAGCCAGCGCCGCGGCCACGGTGGCGCGCACGTCGTACTTGAAGACCACCGGCAATCCGGGTGCGTGCGGCGCGTGCTCGTAGACGTCGAAGCCCCGCACGAACCCCCAGCGGCTACCGACGAAGCCGTCGGCGGCCGAATCCACGAATGCGGCCGTCTGGTAGCCGCGCTCGTGCAAGCGCTCGGCGAGTGTCTTCGCCACCGGCGGGATCACCGCGGGGTCGCCGCGGAGCCCGATCTCGTAGGGATGACGTCCCGTCAAGAGCGCCACGTGCGCAGGAAAGGTCCAGCCGGCGGGCGTCGTGGCGTCGGCATAGCGGATCGCTTCCGCGGCCAGCGCGTCGAGGGTCGGGGACGTTCCGCGCGAATGCCCGTAACAGCCGAGATGGTCCGCGCGCAGCGTGTCGATGGAAACCAGCACCAAGCTCGGGGGCGCCGGGGACACGGACTCCGTTGCGCGCCTCCCGGTCGATGTCCCCGAGACGTCGGCCGCGGGGCGCGGCGCGCGCTCGGGACTAGCCGAGCACGCACCAATCCAAACGACCACCAACGCCGAATGCACGACACTTCGGGCCACGCGCCGGTACCACGGGGACGCGGCCACGTGGCTCACGAGGAAGCTCCACGTCTTCTTCGCGTCAGCGTCAGCCCAAGCGTTGCGGAGATCGCGGTGACGGCGCTCAGTGCTGCGCCCCAGCGCAACGAAGCGGGCTCGTACGCCAAGGTCACTTGGTGAGCGCCCGCCGGGACGACCACGCCACGGAACGCCGTGTTCACGGTGACGACCGGCGTCCGCTCGCCGCCGATTCGCGCATGCCAGCCGGGATAATCCACTTCGCTCGACGCCAGCAGCGCGGCCCGTGGCGTCGTCACTGCGAGAACGATGCGCTCGGCCTGGTAGCTCGTGATCTCGACGCGCGCTTGGTCGCCGAGCGGCTCGCTGGTCGATGGCAACGCCCGCGCGATGTCCGCAGGCACCAGCGCGACGCGCCGGAAATCGAACGCCGGATCGAAGAGCCGTTCCAGCCCGTCCGCTTCCGGCGCATACGCTTCGACACGCTCTGCCCAGTAGAAGCGCGGCAGGGGTGCCGCGTTCCGATAGACGTGGACACCTCCCCCACTCCACTCGGATTCGAGCGGAAGCTCGGTGTCCGCGAGCACGTGCCCGACGCCGAGGAGATCGAGAAGGCGCCGCGTGCGATCGGACCATTGGTGGAAGGCGAGGAAATACTTGTCGCCCACCACCACGTCCCGCTCGGCGGCCTCGACCAACCGACCGAAACGGTCCAGCGCCGCGGCGCTCGAACCGTGAACGTCGAAGACGTGGGCGAGCTGCGGGGTGTTGGCGGGATAGAGCAGCGGCGGGCGCGTCTGGATGCGCGCGATGCGCTCCGAAGAAGCGAGCAGCTCACCGAGATGAGTGGCCGGCACGAGCGGCATCCGCTGCGCCGGATTGAATGCCCATCCGAAGCGGGCGGCAGGCACGATGAGCGCCACCAGCGTGGCCGGGGGCGCGAGCTTTCGGAGGCGCGGACGAAGCGGCCCAAGAGCCACCAACGTGAGCACCAGGACGCCGACGCCACACTCGACCAGCGCCGCTCCAGGAAGCGTGAGGTCGGTCGCGAGCACACGCCCGATACGTCCCAGCGCTTCCGCCGATCCGCGACGGATGCGCTCGTCGAGAGCGATCGGCGCGAGCGCGCTCACCGCGAGGAGCACCGCGCCCAGCACGACCAGCGCTCGTCCCGCGCGCGGCGGGTCCTCGCTTTCGACGTCGCCTGCGAGGCGTGCGTAGCCGTGGGCAGCCAGCACCGAAAGCGCGGCGAAGTACACGAACACGACGCGATCGGGCCGCGAGAAACGAAAGCCGGGTACGAGCCAGTAAACGAGCGTCAGCAGAGGCGTACCGAGCAACACGGCCAGCGCCGCCGCCGCGAGGAGCGCGAAGCACACCGTGCGCGCGTCGCGCGGCCGTGCCAGCGCCACCGCAGCCAATAGCAACGTCACCAGCCCCGTGTAGAGATTCTCTCCGCAATAGTTGAGGCCCCACACCGAGCGCGCCTCCGGGTGGGCGACGAGCCGGCTGGCGACGTCGTCGAGCCAGTACGTGCCGGCCACGGGATGGCCGAATACGTCGGGGATCAAAGCCTGGAGGAGCCCGACCACCGGCAGCGACGCGCGCTGCGCGGATTCGAGAGCCACGGGTGCCCGCAAGCTGTGCTGCACCAGCTCCGCAAACGGCACGAGCTGAATTCCCGCCAAGCCCAGGCCCGCGGCCGTCGCCAGCGCGAAGGCGATCGTCGCTCGGGCGGCAGATCGGGCGCGCTCGCGACCCATCGCGCGCGCCGCGTGCCGATCGCCTGCGAGAACCCGAGCCAACATCAGCACCAGTGCCACGCCCGCAGAGAGCGTCCAGACCTGCGGGTGCGCACCGAGGATTCCCAGGCATGCAGCCACAGCGATCGCCATCGTCCCACGACGAGCGCGGCCCTGCGTCGCGAGCTCCTCGGCGCCCCACAGCCAGAGCGGCAACCAGGTCCCCGTGTACACGTAGCTCGGCGCTCCGAAGCGCACCAGAAAGAAGCCATTGAGCGCGAAGGCACTACCGCCCACGATCGCAGCGTCGCGGCCGAGCCCGGTCCGCCGCAGGAACGCGAACATCAACACGCCGGCGAGCGCCACGTGCAGCGCCAGGCTCATGCCGATCCCACGCACCGGCGAAAGCAGATTGAACGGCAGGGACAGCGGGTAGAGCGCGTTCGACTGGATCAGCGCCAGGTGCGGGTAGCCGCAGAAGATGAACGGGTTCCAGAGTGGCAGCCGCCCGTCGCGAAGCTGCTCGGCGTTCCAGGCCCACCACGGCACGCTCAAGAGCAGCGCATCCGACATCAGCTCGTTCGAGCGCGCGCTCGTCTCCGGCGTGTGCGTCGAACCGAGCAACCACGGGAACATCGTCTTGGGATCGATCGGCGAAAGCACGCGCCCCGGTGCGAGATAGGGCGCGAAGAACGCTGCGCTGAGGAGTACGAAGACCAGCACCGGCAGGATCCGGTTCTGCCACGGAACACGCCCGCGTTCGCTCGGGGCTCCTGCTCCAGTCTCTGACTTCGCTCCGTCCGGGCACGACGGAGCGTGCCCCTCCAGCCGGTCGCTGGCGTTCCGGCGCGACGAAGCCCGTCCGTTCGGCACGTCGCTGGAGGGCGATGCTCCGTCGGCGCCTGTGGTCCTATCGCGGTCCATCGAAACGTTCACCCTGCTCAGGGTGTGTATCCGAGCGCGCGCAAGCGCTGCTCTTCTTCGCTGGGCAACGCCGGAAGCATCGCCTCGCCCAGCGGCGTCGCCGCGCGCCACGCCGCCAGCCGCTTCGCGAGCTCGTCCACGCGCGCCGGCTCGGCAGCGGCCCTGTCGACGCGTTCGTGTGGATCGCTCGCCACGTCGAAGAGCTGGCGCGTACCCTCGTCGGGGGCCTCGACGTACTTCCACGCGCCGAGGCGAATCGCGAGCTTGGGGCCGTTCACGGCGAAACCATCGACGGGCGACGTCTTGTAGAGCCGCCGTTCCATCACCACCGGCCGCTCGGGGAGGGGCGTGCCTTCGGTGAGCGTGGGCGCGAGGCTCACGCCCTGAGTCGCCAGCGACTGAGGCGCGACTCCCGCGAGCGCCAACAGCGTGGGCGCGAGGTCGACGAGCCCGACAGGTGCCGTGACTCGCGCACCCGCACGGACGTGGCCGCCGAAGCGCGCGATCCACGGCACTCGCACGGCCTCTTCGAAGAGCATGAGCCCATGGTGCATGTGACCGTGGTCCATGAGCCCTTCGCCGTGATC
>CAYUSL010000106.1:0-15319 GCA_964447125.1 uncultured bacterium
AAGCCGGTGCTGATGGAGCTCGAGCTGGCGGAGCCGACGCTCTTCTTCCTCGACGGCCCGCTGGACGCCGCGTCGCGGCTCGCGAACGCGCTCTTACGCTGAGCCGCCACGGGGTGTCGGTCGCGCCAGGTCGCGCGGCTTCCCCAGGAACTCGACCAGCTCGCGATGAAACGTCGCAGGCTGTTCGCGGTGCATGAAGTGGCCAGCAGCCTCGATTCGCAACGTGCGATGCGAGGCGACGAAACCCACATCCTGGCGATCGAACATCTCGATGCCCATGCAACCGTCGTCGACACCGGCGACGCTCAGCGTGGGGACGGTGATCTTCCCGAACACGGCCCGACGCGTCGCGCGATGCTGGAGCAAGCTCGACGGTAGCGCTCGGTAATAGCCGAGCGCCGCCTCGAGCGCGCCAGGTTGTGCGAAGCACTCCTTCACCGGTGCGATGTCGGCGGCGGCGTACCGCCAGCCAGGCGACCAATCGCGCCACAGCCGGTCGACGAACGCGAAGCCATCGCGACGCACGCGACGCTCCGGAAGCACCGGCAATTGGAAGAATCCGATGTACCAGGAGCGTCGCGCCTGGGCGAGGCTCGCGCGCTGTGCGCGGAGATGGGGGATCGCGAGCACGGCCAGGCGAGTCACGCGCTCGGGCGCCTGGCTCGCAGCCGCGTACGACGCCAAGGCACCCCAGTCGTGGCCGACCAACGCGAAGCGCTCGGCGCCGAGCGTGGTCGCGAGGCCGATCAGATCGGAACCCAACGTGGCGATGCGGTAGTCGCTGCTGTGCGGTGCGGCGCTGGGCGGATATCCCCGCAAGAACGGCGCGACGGCGTGGAAGCCGCGTTCCGCGAGAACGGCGAGCGTGGGCAGGAAGGTGTGCGCGGTATCGGGGAAGCCATGAACGCATAGCACCAAGGGGCCTCGACCCGCTTCGAAGTAAGCCTGGCGTAGGCCGTCGACGTCCGCGTATCGGATCCGTAGGTCGCTCATCGCCTGCTCCGTCTCGCGTTCGCGTGGAGCGGATCGACGCGAATGGCGGGTGGCTCGTCCAGGCTCACGACCTGCCAACCCCGTCGGCGCGCTTCGCGCGCGAGTCGTGGGTCGGGATCCACCACCCGCGGGTGACCGATTTGCTCGAGCACGCTGAGGTCGGTCACCGAGTCGGTGTAAAAGTAGCTCGCCGCGAGGTCGATGCGGTGATCGTCGGCGAAGCGCCGAGCGTGAGCGAGCTTGCCACGCCCGTAACAGAGCGGCTGAACGAAAGCGCCGGTGAACTGGCCGTGCTCGTCGACGACGAGTCGGTTGACGAGACGGTGCTCGACGCCGAGCTCGTCGCCGAGCGGATTGCCCAGGTAGCACGTGGAGCTCGACAGCAGCACCAGCACGTGTCCCGCGCTTCGGTGCGCTTCGAGGTGCGTGGCGACGCCCCCGCGGATCTTGCTGCGGACGTCACGCTCGTACCAGTGGGTGGCGTGCTCGACGAGCCAGCTTTCGGGCTTACCGACGATTCCCGACGTCGAGCGCTCGAGCACGTCACTCGGACGGAGCACGCCCAGCCTGTAGAGCGTCAGAAACCAAGCCGCGAAGGCCAGGTCACGCGGGCGCGCTACCCCGATCTCCCACATGTAACGGGCGAAGCTCGCGGCCGAGTTGATCGACAGGATCGTTCCGTCGATGTCGAAGAACGCGGCGACCTGCGGCGACGAAGCAGCCATCGCGTCGAGCCGTCGACCGCTCAGTGCGCCGAGCGCTCGGCGTCGCGGGTGCGGTGCGCCACGTCGCTGCGCTCACCGGAAACGGCGGGATCCGTGGCGATGTCGTCTGCCTCGAGTGGATCGGTTGCGGAGGACGCCGAGCGCGGCGTGCGGCCGGCGCCCGCGCCGCCGAGCTTCCGCGCCGCATCCCACGCCAGGAAGACGATGGCGTAGGACGCGATCGCCGTGCCGCTGCCGACCACGAACCCGCCCAGCGAGAGCTCGGCGACCTCGTGGAGAAACTTCCGAAACGCCGCCGGGTAGCCGGTTCCAAGCTGTACCTCGGGCAGCCAGTCGAGTGCCTGCCCGACCAGGTACACCGCGGGCAAGAGCACCGGGGCGGTAAAAGGATTCACGAACCATGCTCCCACGAGCGCCGCGGGCAGATTGAGCCGCAGCAGATACGCCGCCAGCGCCGCCATCACCATGTGCAAACCGATGAGCGGGGTGAAGCTCACCAGCACGCCGATCGCGAGGCCGCCCGCCACACCCGAACGGGTCGCGTGCCAGATCCGCGGGTCGAAGAGCCGTTCACCGAACCAGCGATGTGCCCAGGTATCGCGCAAGTGCCGCTTCCGCGGGATTCGCCGCAGAACGCGAAGCTGCGCGGCACGGATTCGGCGGCGCAACAGAATTCGCGTCCGCTCGCGATCGTCGACCGCGTCGGTCGGGCGCGACATGCGCGGCGCAGATCGGTTCATCGGAACGCGGCGTGGGCTCTCACGAACGAGCGCTGATCGATCCGTTCCGCGACGTCGACGTGGGACGGAGGATCGCAGACCACCCGGGCGTCACGCGGTCGCGCGCGCCGAGCATGCGTATCCCGGACTCGGGAAACCACAGCGCGTGCCCCTCCTCCGCCGGAATCGTCCGTTCGACGATCGCGCGAAGCGACGGGTCGCGGATGCGCTCCGCGATCACGCGCAAGTGACGTGCCGCGGCCCGCTCGCCCTCCGAGAAGAGCGCGAGCTGCGCCTCCAGGCTACGCGCGGCCAAGATGCGCCGCGCGGCAGGCGCGATCCGGCTGGCGATGCCTTCCAGCCGCGGCGGTGCCACGCCGCGCTCGAGCAGCCAGTCGAGGTACCAATCGGCGTGACGATGCTCGTCGCCGGCGAACCCGCCCAGCGCGTGGCGCACGTCTTCGTTTGCCGTCGCATCCGCGACGCGCGCGTAGAGCTCGCCGCCGAGTTGCTCGGCGAAATAGAAAGCGCGCGCCGCGCGAATCGTGGCGAGATCGGGGAGCGGCAGCGATTTCACGATGGTGACGAACCTCGCTGCGAGCCTAGCTCCGGCCCCGGGCGAACACCACCGAGGCAGCTCGCCATCCCGGGCACCCGATCGATCAGCCGGCGGCGACCGCGCCGGCACGCGCGAGCAATCGCTGGCCGTCGGCGCCGAGGTCGATCCGGGAGGCGAGGGCACGCCCCGCAGGGCTCATCTTGGCGAGCGTGCGACGCAACACGTCCACGAGCTTCTCCTCGGATAAACGCGCCGCGAGCTCCCCCAATTGGAGCTCGAGCGTCACGAGACTCACCGCGTCTTGCAGCGCCTGTGCCTCGGGATCGGACTCGCGCCCCTCCTTGCGGATGAGCTGCTCCACGCGTGCGAGACTCTCCGCGCGCGCACCATGCCCCAAGAGAACGTCGCGTGCGACGGAGACGTGTAGATCCGTGAGCTTTCTGCGCCAGGCGTGGTAACCGGCGCGGCCTTCGGGAAATCGCTCGCGCGGCACCTGCCAGCGGCGCACGTGTAGCGCACGACAAGCGAATTCGAGCTCGGGGCTCGGTGTTGCGACCAAGAGCGACACCCAATGTTCGACCCGATCCGCGTACACCAGCTCGAACGCGCGCTCGCCGCCGCGACCGTCCGGGACTCGGCGCGGATCCTCGGCGTTCGAAAGATCCACCGCTTCGCGCGCGTGACGCCACCACTCGTTGCTCATGATTGAATGGCCCCTGCAAGAAGCATCAACACCTGGATCGGGGCGCTTCGCAGGCGCCCCCCACCGCCAGCCTGTCGAATGACGCGCCCGGACGCCAACGCTGCGCGAAACCAGGGCGGGGTCTCACTGCGCTTCCGCGTCGTGCGGTGGGCATTTGCGTTCGGTGCCGGCACGATCGTGCTGATCGGTTACCTGGCGACCAGCCGCTGGAACCTGGCCCGCTTCGAGTCCGGCGTCACGCCCATCACGCTCTTCACGCGCTTCGACGAGCACGTACCGTTCGTGCCGCTGGCCTTCTGGGCCTATTTGCTCTACTACCTCCTGGCGATCTCGCCGGCATTTCTCGCGCGAAGCTGGCGTGAGCTGCTGACGATGGCGATCGCGTACGGCACGGCCTCGCTGATCGCGTGGCTCACGTGGATCGCGCTACCCGTGCGCATGGTGCTCACGCCGCTACATTGCAGTGGGCTCACCTGCAGGATGCTGATCGCATTCCAGGAGGGCGATGGCGGCGTAAACGTGTTTCCCAGCCTGCACGTCGCCCACACCGTGCTGGCAGCGGCTTTTCACGTGCACCATCGCAGCGCGGTGATGCCCGCGGTGTTGCTGGGAACGGTTCTGGTGATCGCGTCCACGGTGCTCATTCGCCAGCACTATCTCGTGGATCTTCCCGCGGGTGCGCTGACCGCCTCCATCGGCTGGTGGGTCGCGAAGCGAACGCTGGGAATCGGCAGCGGCACCTGCGAGGCGGCATGAGCGCACGCGTGCTGATCCTCGGCTGCGGTGACGTCGGCACGACACTTGGCCTCGAGCTGGCGGCGCGTGGTCAGGAGGTGTGGGGGCTGCGCCGCGACGCTGCACGCATCCCGGCGCCGATCCACGCCCTCACCGGTGATCTCGGCCGACCTGAAACGCTCCCGCGCTGGCCCAACGCCATCGATTTCGTGTTCTACACCGCTGCTGCCGACGACGGATCGGCGGCGGCTTACGCTGCCGCCTACGTGGACGGCTTGCGACACGTACTCGACTCTTTGGCAGCCGCGAGGGTGAAGCCGCGGCGCCTGGTCTACACGTCGAGTACGGCCGTCTACGCCCAGCACGCGGGAGAGTGGGTGGACGAGCACTCGCCCACCGAGCCCACCGACGAATGCGGCCGTATCCTGCTCGCGGGCGAACGGCTCGCCGCGAGCGGCAGCACGGCAACGACCGTCGTGCGCCTCGCCGGCATCTACGGTCCAGGCCGGACACGCCTGATCGACGGAGTCCGCAACGGCACGCTTCATTGCGGCGGTGACGTCGCGACGATCACCAACCGCATCCATCGCGACGACTGCGCGGGCTTCCTCGCCCATCTGGTGACGCTCGCAGAGCCCGCACGGCTCTACGTGGGCGTCGACGACGAGCCGGCGGAGCGTTGCACGGTCTTCCACTGGTTGGCCGATCGGCTCGGCGTGCCCATCCCGCACCGTGCGGCCCCGGCGGCGGCAAACACTCGTGCTCGCTCGGTCACGAACAAGCGCTGCAGCAACGCATCGATGCGCGCGACCGGCTACCGACTGCGCCATCCCACGTTCCGCGAAGGCTACGCGGCGCTGCTCGCCGATTCGCGCTGACGCGGCGACACGCGTGCGCGTAGCTGGCGCTGCTCGGCTGCGTGCTGGTGAACGCGCGACGAACGATGGTACTAAGTCGAGTCGAGCGAGCACCGACCGGCGCCGCGCCACCATGAACCGCTTCCTCGTCGATCTCGCCTGGGTCGTCTCCGGGATCCTGGGCTACGAGCTCCTGCGCTCGTTCGTGCTGCGCTCGGCGGCACGCCGCATCGAACGATCCGTACGCGAGTTCATCCGCGAGGCACATCTCTCGCGCGAAGCGTATCGCTTCGCGTCGAAGGTCGTGGTCATCGACGAGATGATGAACGACCCGGTGCTGAACGAGGAGATCCTGCGCAAGGCGTCGCGCGACGGCATCCGCATCGAGGAAGCGCGCGCCCTCGCCGAACGCTACCTGGAAGAGATCGTGCCTTCGTTCAACCTGCTCTCGTACTACCAGGTGGGCTACCGAGTCGCGCGGGCCGTGGTGAACGGTCTCTACGAGGTGGTCGTCGACAAGCAGAACCTGGAAGCCGTGCAGCGACTGCCGCGGCGATCGGTGGTGATCTTCGTCGCCAACCACCGCAGCAACGTGGACTACGTGCTGATGGCGTACCTGCTCGCGCGCCACATCACGCTCAGCTACGCCGTGGGGGAATGGGCACGAGTCTGGCCGCTGGAGCATCTCTTCAAGAGCTTCGGCTCGTATTTCGTGCGACGCGGCTTTCGCGACGACTTCTACCACGTGGTTCTCAAGCGCTACGTGCAGCACATCAGCGCACGCGGCATCACTCAGGGCATCTTCCTGGAGGGGGGCTTGAGCCGCGACGGCAAGCTGCGCGAGCCGAAGCTCGGCCTGCTCGACTACCTCGTGCAGCTCAAGGCCGACCCCGAATTCGGCAGCGACCTCGTGTTCGTGCCGGTGGGCATCAACTTCGATTGGGTGCTCGAGGACGAGCATCTCCTCGAGGAGCGCGCCGGCCGCGTCGCCAAGCCCACGGCTTCCGACAAGGCGCTTTCGCTGCTTCGGCTGCTCGTGCTCGGGCCACCCACGCTCGTCGCCAACGCCTGGCGCCTCGCCAGCGGCCGCGTCAAGCATCACGGCTACGCGAGCGTGCGGATCGGCGAGCCGGTCTCGTTCGACGACTACGCGCTTCGCGCCGCAAACGATCCGGACGCAGGCTCGGCGCTGGCGGGCGGAAGCCGCGAGAGCCGTGCCGCCTCGGTGAAGGATTTCGCCGAGCACCTCATGCGCGCCATCGCCGCGGCCATCCCGGTGACGCCCATCCCGCTGGTGTGCGCCGCTTTGAAACGGCTCGGGCCGGGCCCCATCGCGCACGATGCGCTACGCATCGAGATCGCGCGGCTGCGCAAGCTCGCGGAGGCTCACGGAGCCGCAGTGGTCATGGGGCACGAGTTCGAGGCCGATCGGGGTTCCCGCGAACGCCTCGGAGACGAGCGCGACGATCGCCGCGGCGGCTTGGTCGAGTTCGAGGAGGCCTACCTGGACGCAGGCGAAGCTCGCGGGCTGCTCGAGTGCGCCCTCGAGATCCTGGTGCGACGCCGGGTGCTCCGCGTCACGCCGCGCGGGGTCGAGATCCGCCCCGAAAAGCAGGACGTGGTCGACTACTACGCCAACTCGATCTGCCGCCATCTCGCGGCGGCTGCACCCGCGACGGAGCCCGCGCATGCCTAACCTCGAGCTCACGCCCAAGACCAAGCTCTCCACGTTCAGGCGCATCGCGCTCGGCACCTGGCGGACCGTCGGCGATCCCAGCGTCTACGGCACCATGACGATCCGGGTCGACGAAGCCCTGCGCTACATCGAGGCCTTTCGCAAGGCCACCGGCAAACGCGTCACGCTCACCCACCTCATGTGCAAGGCGATGGGTGGCGTGTACCAGCGCATGCCGGACGCCAACTCGATCCTGCGATTCGGACGCATCTACCTGCGGGCTCGGATCGGCGTCTTCTTCCAGGCCGTGCTCGAAGACCCGCGCACCGGTGAATACGACCTGAGCGGTCTCACCATCCTCGATCCGGAGAAGAAGTCGCTGTCCGAGATCGTCGCCGAGTTCGAGGAGCGCGTGGAGAAGGTGCGAACGGGCAAGGATCGCGAGCTCGAGCAATCGCGTTCCATCTTCAAGCGATTGCCGTTTTGGTTGCTTCGCCCGGTGCTCGACCTGATGGGTTTTCTGACTCTCGGGCTCAATCTCGACTTGAGGCGCTTCGGCGTGCCCAAGGACCCCTTCGGATCGCTGATGATCACCAACATCGGCTCGCTGGGCATCGACGAAGCGTACGTGCCGCTCGTCCCCTACAGCCGAGTCCCGCTCCTGATCGCGATGGGCGCGGTGCAGGAAGTGCCGATCGTTCACGACGGCGAGATCACCGTGGGCAAGGTGATGCGTCTCAACGTCACCTTCGATCACCGCGTGATCGACGGCGCCCACGCGGCCATCATGGCGAAGACGCTCAAGGACTGGTTCGGTCACCCGTTCGAGCGCTTCGACCCGATTCCCTCGAACGATGCTAGCCCTTGAGGTGCGGCAAGAGCTTCTTGAAATCCGGCGTTCCCGCCTTTCCGAGCAGCTCGTAGATCACCATCTCCACCGGCGCGATCTGGCAGCCGACGTCACGCATGCGATCGAGGCCGAACGCATGATTGGTCGAGGTGCGTGATCCGACCGCATCCGCCACCACCGTCACGTCGTAGCCGGCGTTTCGGCACGCGAGAGCGGTCTGGTAGACACAGATGTGCGCCTCGACTCCGCTGAGGATCAGACGCTTTCGCCCGAGGTCGCCGAGCGCCCGCGCCGCGCCCGCGTTGGCGAGGCAAGAGAACTCGGTCTTGTCGTACACGGGTTGCGAAACACCTACCAGCTCGGCAACGCTGGGCACGATCGGGCCGATGCCGGCCTGGTACTGAGTCGTGACCAGTTTCGGGATCGACTGAATCTCCGCGAGGCGCAGCAGCAACGACGCGTTTCGCACGACCTGGTCGCGGTTCGCGATGGCCGCCATCAGCTTCTCTTGGATGTCGATGACCACGAGCGCGACGGCGTCGGCGGATAGGGCTTGGTACATGCGCTGCATCTCCTTGGCGGCTCGCGCCGCGTGCGTTGCAGGCGCATTCTGGTCCGCAGGCAACGCGCGCGGCTAGAAGCGGATCGTGGCGCGAAGCACAATGCACCAGGCATCCTGGTCTCCCGCCTCTGGCATCGCCGCCTCGAATCACGTGCGCCGAGACCCATCCGACGCGACTCGCCCGATGGCGCCGCCTCCGGCCGAGGTGGCGGGCGTGGCGCTGCTCACGCTCGTTGCCGCGTGGATGCGCCTGCGTCACCTCGGTGCGCTTTCGCTCTCCGGCGACGAGGGATTCACGTTCCTCGCCGTACGGGGCGTGCTCGGCGAAGGAATCCCGCGGCTGCCGTCCGGTGCGGTGTACTGGAAGAGCCTGCTCTACACCTACCTCGCGAGTGGCGCCGTGAGTTGGGTGGGCGTCACGAGCCCGCACCTGGAAGCCGCGCTGCGCCTGCCGGCAGCGCTGGCATCCACTGCGCTCGTTCCAATGCTGTGGTGGGCCGGACGCCGGCTGTTCTCGCCGCCGGCCGCACTGGCGGCGGCCGCGGTGATCGCCCTCCACGTGTGGCAGGTGGAGATGAGCCGCTATGCGCGGTACTACCCGTTGCTCGAGCTGACGCTGGTCGGGTTCGTCGAGCGTTGCCACGCAGTCCACGTTCGCGGCGACCGGCGCGCCCGCGGCGCGCTGGTGATGTGGTTCGTGATGGCGCTGGCGTCGCACACCATCGCGCTCTCGTTTCTCTTGCTCTACGTTCCGTTGCTGGCATTCACCGGACGGCGCGCGCATCGCGATCGCGGGCTCTGGGCCGAGCTTGCGAGCCTGGCCTTGATCACCGTCGGGTGGCTCGCATTCGAATCGCGTTGGGAAGTTGGCTTCGTGCGTCGCCCCGACGGGGGAGCGTTCGGCGCCGTCGCCGCCCTCACGAGCGGCCTGGGGCGCTGGTCGAGCCAATTCTTCCGGTGGCTACCGGTGCTCGTGCCGCGGCTCGCGAGTGTCACGCTGGTCGGTGGCGCGCTGTGGGCGCTGCTCGCAGCACGCGCTCGTTCGCGTCCGATGCCGAATTCGGGAGGCCGCTTCGCGATCGCGCTCGGCAGCACCGTCGTAGGGGTGATCGCGCTCCTCGGCTTCGGCGAGGCGCACGCCGTTCCCCGCTACCTCTTTCACTTGCTACCGTTCGGCGCATGGCTGGCGGGCGCGGCGAGCGCGGCGCCGGGCGCGCTGGTGAGGCCGGGTGGGGGCGGAGCAACGCGCGGCGCCTGGATCGGCGCAGCCTTGGGCGCCGCATTCTTGCTTTCCGATGCCCACGTTGCCGATGCCTGGCGAGTCGCCGAGCGTACCCACGCCGACCGCGCCGAAGACGGCCGTTATCGGCCCAGCATCGAAGTGCTCTTCACGTGGGATACGGCGGCGACGGGTCGCTACGTCGCAGAGCATCGTGGCCCGGGCGATCGCGTGCTCGGCACGCATCCGGTGTTCGCTTACGCGTATGCAGGGCGCGTCGATGGTTGGATCTGGTCCGGCACGCGTGAGCTCTGGGACGCGTTTCACGAGGACCCGAGCGGTCGAATCGTCGACAACTACCTGGGCGCGCCGCTCCTGCGGCGACTTTCCGACGTCACCGAGGTTCTCGACGAGCCCGGCGCCGTTTGGATCGTCACGACCCCATCGCTGCGCGAGCCCACCCACGTCGATCCCGCGATTGCACGCTTTCTCGCGCGGCATCGCGAGGCGCGGGTCTTCGTGGGCCGAGACGGCATCAGCGAGGTCTATCGATTCGAGAGCCTGGCCGACACCGCGCCGCAGGAGATCGCGTCGATCGAAATCGAGAGCCTGCCCGCAGCAACGGGTCACACCGAGCGGCGGCCAGGTGCGAGCGGTGAGCTGTCGCGATCGGTGCAGGGCGGCATCGACGCTCCTGGCGAGCTGGCGTCGGTGCGCATCCAGTTGCCGGATGCCGGGCGATACGCAGTCTCGCTCGTCGCATCCGGCGACGTGGCCGGGGCTGGCGTGCTCGTCCAAGCGCTCAGGTCACGTGGACTCGACGTGCTCGCGGAGCGGTTCGTGCGGCTGCCCACGCGCGACATATCGGTGAGGTTCGACACCGCGGAGCCTGAAGCCATCACCGTGCGCGTGGCATGGGACGGTGCAGGCACGATGAGCGCAGACCGAATCGCGGTGGTGCGCGCTCCTGCGCGCGCCGATTCCGTCGAGCGCGGAAAACCGCTAACGGTGGCGTGTCTCGGTGACAGCATCACCGCGCTGAGTGGCTACCCCGCTGTGCTCGAAACGATGCTACGGGACCGACTGAGGCGGCCCGTTCGTGTCCAGAACTTCGGCCGGCCCGGTGCAAACGCGCGGGAGTTCTCGAACGCGTTCACTCGCGACGATGCTCTCGGCGCAGCCGACGCGGACGTGTTGCTGATCCAGCTCGGGTCCAACGACGCGCGGGTCGATTCCGATCGCGAGACGCGCGACGAGTTCCGCACCAGCCTCACGTCGATCGTGGATCGTGCGAAACGCTGTCGAAGCCCGCGCGGTTCGCTCCCGCGCGTGGCTCTCGCCATGGTGCCACCCATCCGGACCGCACGACCACCATTCGGCGAGATCTCCGCAAGCCGTATCGAGACGGAGATCAACCCCACGATTCGCGAGGTTGCCCGAAGCGAAGCGGTCGAGCTCATCGACCCGAGCGCGATCTACGAGGCCGCGGACGCGCTCGACGACGGCATTCACCCCACGCTGGCGATCGCCGAGCGACTCGCCGCAGTGTGGACCGATCTCCTCGCCGGGCAGCCGGCGAACGATGGCGTCACTGAGTGAGGTCGAGCATGCGCACCGTGCGCTCGATGCGATCGCGCAGCGTGCCGTCCGACTCTGCTTGCCACGGGTCCGCGGCCCCGAGGATCGCCAGCACGGCATTCGCGAGCTCGGCCGCCGACGACTTGGTCATCGAGATGCGCGCATCCTGAGCCTTGATGAAGCTTTCCTTGGTGCGATACGGCGTGTTCGAGCCTTTGCCCCACCCGACGCCTTCGAGTGCTCGCACCTGGCCGATGTTGTCCATCGCCGAGTCCCGCAAACGCAGCGCCGTGCGCCCGGCGCGCAGGCCGCCGAGCGAGGCGGGTTCGGGCGCGAGCCCACCGAGCTTCTTTTCCGCGTCCGCGAGCTTGGCCTCGAGGTTCGTGGCATCGCCGGCGCGCAATGCCTCCGCGGCCTCGCGCGCAGACGAGACGTACGCGGTGTAGCGCGGATCGATCGACGGGCGAGTCGGCTCCGTCGACGTCTGCTGCGGGTGCTTGGCGGAGGAGATGTGATACGAGCCCGGGTCCACCCGCGGCGGCTGGGCCCGATTGCGATCCCGCCAATCTTCGTAACCGAGATATGCGAAAACCACCCCGACTGCGAGCGCGAAGACCACGAGCACCCACAAGAAGGAAGCAGGCTTCTTGGTGCGTCGCGAGCCGTTGCTGCGCACCGGTTCGGCTCGGCGCGGCGCGTCGGGCGCGGGTCGAGCTGCGGCCGGCTCGGCAACCGGCACCTTCGAATAAACCGTGTCCTCGTCCTTGGTCGACTTGGGCTTTTCCGCGTCGGCGATGGCTCCCGTGCGCGGGGTCTTCTCCAACACGGATTGGATACGCCCCAGCAACGCTTCACTCACATCCGGAAATGCGAGCAGCATGCCGCGGCGCAACGTGGTCGAGCCCTTGCCCGGGTTCGAGTACACCACCTCGACGCGGACGCGCGTACGAACTTCGTCGTCTCGCGCGGGCGGCAGCTCGAGCTCGGCGTGCGCGCCGAGACTCAACATGGTCTCGGCGTCCACGAACAACTTCTTGTTTTCGATGCTGATCGGCCGAATGATTCGCGGCTCGCCCTTGTCCGTCCAAAGGACGAGCTTGCCGTCGGCAGCGCGTCCGGATTTCGGATTCTGGACCCCCGGTTCGAGGTCGGGCGTGCCGGGGAGCCGGGTCATGCGTGCACGAGGAGGGAGCAAATCGTTTCGGAGAAAACTATACCATGCGCTCCGCGCATGCCGCATGCGTGCCCGTCGGGTTCGCGCGGCACTGCCACGATCGTGCGCGAGCGCGTCGGAACGGAGTCGGCTCGGTGCGGCCCATGTGCCGCTTGAGCACGCGCCCGCCCGCCGTTACCTTCCGAGTTCTCCGGCCGCCGCGTCATGGATCCCGTCGATCTCGCCACCCTTCTCCACAACGATCGCGACGCCGCCCGCCGGGCGCTGGACGGCCTGAGCGTCGAGGCGGCGGCCCAGCTCTTGAGCCAGTTGCCGTCGCGCGACGCCTGGCGCCTGATCTTCCTCGCGCACGACCCGCAGGCGCTGGTGCGAGCGCTGCCCAAGGGCACCTTCTTCTCCCTCTTTCACGACGTGGGCGCAGCCGACGCTGGTGATCTGCTTCCGCTCGCCAGTCACGAGCAGGTGGAGTTCTGCCTCGATCTCGAGTGCTGGCAGCGTGGCGAGTTGGTCGTCGAGCGCGTGGACGAGTGGCTGATGCGTCTCGCCGAGGCTGGAGAGCGAACGCTGTTTCGCCAGATCGCTCGACTCGATTTCGAGCTGCTGCTGGCGATGTTCGCGGGGCGCGTTCGCGTGACCAAGCGCCACGAGGATGTCGATCCCGTCGAAATGGACGACCCCGACCTCACCACTTTCGACGATCTTTATTACGTCGCGCTCGAGGACGTGGAGGGAGCACGCGGGCAGGTACTGACCGAGACGTTGCGGGTGTTGCGCAGCCGCGCACCGGAGCTCGCCGTCGACGTCCTGGAGGCGTTGCGACAGGAACTGCCGTCGGCAGCCGTCGAGGACGCACGGCGGCTGCGCGATGGGCGCGTCTGGGACGAGGGACTCCCTGACTTCGACTGCGCCATGCAGACGCTGGCTCGGCTCGACGTGCGCGAGCTCGACACACCCCGCCATCGGAAGCTGGCGAGCGAACGTGGCGACGTCGATCGAATCGGCACCGAGCTGGTAGCCGTCGTCGACGCCGAAACCAGTTTCCTGGTCGCCGCGCTAGCGGGTCTCGCGCCCGCGGAACGCGCTGAGGTGGAGCACGAGCTGGCGCATCTGGCCAACACCGTTCTCGTCGCCACCGTCAGCGACTTCGCGGACCTCACCGACGTGAGACGCAAGGCAACGCACGCCGTGGCATGTCTCGGCATCGGGCTCGAGCATGCCAGCCACGGGCGAACCACCGAGGCCACGGAACTCGTGCGCAAGCTGCGCCTCGACGCGATCTTCCGCGTCGGCCGCACGCTGGTATCCGATCTGGTGGCGAGGGCCGAGCGCCTAGCCGATGCGGCGACGCTCGTGGGCTTTCACGGACGCACGACGATTCTCGGTCACGTGGTCGCGCAGGTCGTGGATGCGCTGCGCACTTCCACCCCAACCTACCCTCGAGCGCTGGACGACGAGGGCGAGATCGGTACGCGCTGGCTCGAGAGCCTCGCCGACCTGAACCGCGTGGACGCGGTGCTCGCGCGCGGGGAGGCGGCAGCGGTGTTCCTCTTCGACCGGCTTCGCCCCGCGGTGGCGAGCTGGGACGCGATCGATCTCGCGGATTGCACCACGACACGGGTGGCGGAGATATCCGCACATCAAGCGATCGCCACGGTCGCGGCGAATCTGTTGCTCGGGCACGAGGGCGAGTTCGCACCGATCGACGTCGCGTCGCTGGCGACGCTCCGCGCCCGGCTTGCTCGGGTCGCACACGAGGCATCGAACGAGCCTCCGCGTCTCCCTGAGCTCGAACGCTGGCTGGCGCCCCGGCTCACCGATCTGCCCTTGGCCGTGACGGGCGTGGTGCGGCGACTCGTGGACGAAGCGGTAGCCGCCCTGGTCACCCAGCTCGGTGCCTTCCGCGAGCACGACCCGATCGAGGCGCTGGCGATCCCGACGCTGGTGATCCGCGCGCCCGGCGTACTGCGGGCGGCGAACGAAGAAATCGTGTGACGAGCGGCTCGCGCGCACGACGCCGGCTCCGCGATTCGATTGGCGCCTCTGGCCCCCTGTGCTAGGTTCGCGCCCGCTCGGGTGGACGTGCTTCGATCGCGCCTGAGTCGAACGAGCAATCTCGCCGCCAGCGCCCGCCAGCGACCTCACGCCGATCCCCGTCGGCCGTCGCTCGGCAATCGCACTTTCAGCGCGAAGCAGCGAATCACAATCGAGCCCATCGATACAGCGCCCGCGGCGGCTCGCGCCGTGGATGCTTCCACGTGCGCAGGCCTCACGGGAGCCGACGCGCACGGCGGGGAGAGTGATCCATGAAGGGTGGTCCCCAGAACTTGAACCGCAATCGGCCGGGTCGAATGGGCCGGCGACGGCAACGTGGTGGTGGCGGCGGCGGTGGCGGCGGCTTCCGTGTGCCCCCCGGCGCTCCACAGCTCGATCCCGAGGCCGATGCGGCGCTGATCGCCGAGGCCGGCGCCAACGGCAGCTCGCTCACCGATGTGAACGAGCTGCAGAAGATGACGATTCAGGACTTGAACCGCCTCGCCCGCGAGCTCGGGCTCAAGGGCACCGGCCGAATGCGCAAGCCGGAGCTCATCTTCGAAGTGCTCAAGATCAAGAGCGCCGGGCAGCGCGCGTTCGTGAGCCAAGGTGTTCTGGAAGTCGTCTCCGATGGCTACGGCTTCCTGCGTTCGCCCTTCTTCAGCTACCTGCCCTGTCCCGAGGACGTCTACGTCTCACCCCAGCAGATCAAGCGGTTCAATCTGAAGACCGGCGACACCGTGCACGGCCACGTGCGCGCACCCACCGACAAGGAGAAGTTCTTCGCGCTGATCCAGATCAGCAGCATCAACGGCCAGCCGCCGGAGCGCGCGCGTGAGCGGGTGTTCTTCGACAACTTGACGCCGCTCCACCCCAATCGGCGTTTCGTGCTCGAGACCACGCCGGACGGAGTCGAGACGCGCATCATGGACATGCTGG
>CAYUSL010000107.1:0-15302 GCA_964447125.1 uncultured bacterium
GACGAACGTCGGCAAGCGCAAAACAGGACACCCCGCCTCAGATTAGGACAGCACCTGCCGTCGCGAGGGTCTGGGGACTCGTCGGCGGGCACGGCTCGCCCTCGCTCGACCCCGTAGAACCGGAGGCTCGCCTGCGCCGCGGCCACGCGTTTGGGGCTCACTGCCCACGAGCGCGACTCGGGATGCGTGGCCGCGGAGCGCCCTTCGACGTGCCCCCAGCCCCTCACGCCTGGAAGGGGCTCAGCACGAAACTGACCCAATACCACGCACATCGATCGGCGGATGGGCAGGCTTTCCTCGGCACCGACTTGGGGCGAGCCGTGGCGACACGCTCGCAGCCGTGCTACGTGTGAGCTTCGTCGGCCCCGCTTGGCGGCGGCGAACGCTGCGCGCTGAAATCGACTCCCGCACGAGGCAGGAATTCCGTGTCGACTCGTTTGCAGACCCCTGCCGAAACGGGCGTGAAGGTGCCGAATGGAGGGGTACGCCTCTCGCGAGGCCGGAAGCTCCTCTTCGGCGCAGCGTTCGTGGCGCTGACCTGTTTGCCGTTCCTCGAGATCGTCGCTCGGCTGGCGCTGCCGCCTCGGCAGGTCTCGTTCGGTGCGGTCTCGGTTGGGGATGAAGCAGACCAGCGAGCCTTCGAGCGCACGCATCCGCGAACCGATACGCTTTCCCACGCCATGAACGCGGGTGCGCTTCAGGTGCCAGGTAGTGGCGGCTTGCGTTTGCGCGCTTCGACGACCGTGCACATCCGTCAGCACGCGCTCAGCCACCTGGACGTGACGCTGCGTACCAACTCGATCGGCTACCGCAGTCCCGAGATCGGCGCGAAGACGCGACGCAGGGTGTTGTTCCTCGGCGATTCCATCACGCTGGCGGACTATCTGCCCGAAGAGCAGACGTTCGTGCGTCTCGTCGAGCAGCGCAGCGCCGAGCGCGGCGTGGGGCTCGAGACGCTCAACGCGGGCGTGAATGGGATCGGGCTTCAGAACGAGCTGGCCATCCTGCTCGACACCGGCTTCGGCACTGCGCCGGACGACGTGGTGGTCGATCTCTATCTCAACGACGTGGACGCCTCTCCATTCGTGCGCCCCGTGACGCTGCCCGCGCTCCTCGAATGGAGCCGCTTCGTCGCCGAGGTTGCCGTTCGCACGCAGCGGTGGAGGGTGGCGCGTGCGGAGCAGCAGCGCGTGCACTCCGGCGATGATCCGCGCGCTGCCTGGCTCGCGGAGATTCAGCGCGACTTTCCCGCGGCTTCGGGCGACGTGCGGCGCGATCCTGCGGCATTCCACGGCTTGGTCGCCGCCTCGGTCGGCGACTGGGGCGCGGCGTGGAGTCGCAGCGTGTGGGTGATCCTCGGCGGGCTGCTCGACGAAGTGAAACGCGAAACGGATCGGCGCGGCGTGCGGCTGCACGTGGTGATGTTTCCCGTGCGCCCGCAGGTCGAGGCGGAGTTCTTGGAGGATTGGCCACAGCAACAGGCGCGTGCGTGGGCGGAGTCCCGTCAGGTGCCGATGCTCGATCTCTTGCCGCTCTTTCGCGCGGAGCGCGACCGGCCAAGCCACACGCTCTTCTTCGACCAATGCCACCCGACGGCGGTGGGGAACAGCCTGGTCGCGGACTGGATCAGCCAGTACCTACTCGTGGGCGATGGCTCGCCAGAGCGGCCTCGACCGATCGCCTCGCCGCACCCATGGCGAGGCGACCCCCCTCGCGAGGGGTAACTGCCGTTCGCCTCACGCTGAGCTGCTCCCTTCGACCGCACGGCACGATCGGAACCGGCATCCGCTCGAAGCGCGCCAGCGCGCAGGTGCGCAACGGCGGAAGCATCGGCGATGCGTTCGAGCGCTCGACGGTGTTCGCCTGGATCAGCCCGGAGGCGTCCGAGCGCGACGACCGATTCACGGATCGAGTGGTTGATGCTCGAAAGCGCCGATGTCGCAGTGGCCGTCGTTTCGGGGCTCGCCGCGCTGGTCCGTGGCCAGGCACGCGTCGGGTGTGCCGCCGTCGATCGCGGGGCTCCCCGTGAGCAACGCGATCGTCTTCGTCGGTCCGCCATTCGAAGCGATCGTACCGAGCCCAGGATTGGCGACGCCGACTTGGTCCGTCGGCTCGTGAAGACCACAGGTGTTGCTCGGCGCCTCGAGGTTTCCGCCCAGCGAGATCAGCTCGCCGCCCGCGCACGCGGGCGGTCCGGGGAAGGTGGACGACGATCGAAAGAGTGAGTTCGCGCTCTCCACGTACCCGGACTCGACCCACACCGCAGCTACGTCGAAGGCGAACGTCACGTGGTCGAGGCTCGCGATGCCGGTGTTGAAGACGGCCGCATCGCCGAGGGAGCCGCTGCAACACCCGTTCTGGTGGAAGGTCGTGTTTCGAATCTGAAGGGTGCCGTCGTTGAGGATCGCGCCGCCGCGCGGTGTGGAATCACCATCGGTCTCGTTGAGCTCGAAGAGGCTGCCCGAGATGTCGAGTTGCGCGAGGTTGCGGATTCCACCACCGCCGGTGAGCGCGGATCCCTCGGCGTCGTGGAGGACGTAGAGGTTCTCGGAGACGGTGCTGTCCTGAATGAGCATGGCGCCACCGGCCGCGTTCAGCACTCCGCCCCCGCCCCCAAACGGCGACGGCGCGTGGAAATACGAGATGTCGTTCCTCGCGATCGTGGAGCGACCCAGCGCTACCGTACCGCCGGATCCCGGGACCTCCGGATCGCCGTTCACGAGACCGCCACCGCCGAGCACCGCCTCGCCGCCGTCCAGCGTGCTCGCGGTGATGGCGAGGATGCCGCGGCTCGCGACCAGCCCGCCGTAGCGCGCCAGCCCGATCCGCAGGCGACACTGGTCGAGCGTGAGCGCCGCGCCATCGTTGAGGACCAGACCTCCGTCGGCCGTCGAGGTGGGCGGGTCGCCGAAGCGCCAGCCGGTGTCGCCCTCGCGCAGCTCGATCGCCTGGACGCGTACCGCGCTGCCGAGGACGAGCGGGTGCACGTGGAGCACGCGATCCGCGGACTGGGCGTCGATGCGCACCGCGGGGAACCCACTCGGCGCCAGGCGTCCGTAGATCTCCACGGCGTCCGTGATGTCGAGATCGCCCGTCAGGCCCTCGTCCTCGTCGCGGCCGGCTGCGACGAGCAGATAGTCGCCCGCCGGCACGTCGATCACGCCGGGGCCGAGGGTGCGGTTGGCGTTCAGAATCGCACCGCGCAGCGAGCAATCGTCGGGCACGTCGGCGAGGCACGCGGTGGCCGTGGGGTCGTCGTCGAACCGGTCGACGGTGAGTGGGCCGGAACAACCACACGCTGCGGCGAGCGCGATCGAGAGCAGCATCGTCGCGAGGAAGCGCAAGCGTCTCACGATTGCGGCCCTCCGAGTCCGAGCGTCTCGAGAATCACGGCTGCATCCGCGGTCCTGCCGGCCATCGCCATCTCGCCCCGATCGGCCACGTACGCCCCCGTATCCGGATAGACGTCGATGGTGAGCGCCAAGCGCTGGCGCGCCACCGAGCGCCCGAGGGGGTCGGTGACGATCGCCGCGGGCCAGTGCGCCTGCGTTTCCGGATGCCACGGATCGAAGTAGAGCACGTCGCGGCCGGTGATCGCCACACCGCCGTTGGGAGCGGCGTCCACGGCGTGCACCTCCACCAACGATGCACCGACAGGATCGAGCACATCCTCCCACAGCCGGCTGCCGAGCGAGTCGAAGCCGGTCACGACGCCGACATCTTCCGATGCGCCTGCCACGGCGATGACGTCCGCGGTGGTGGCCACGACACCGCCTCGCGGCAACGAGATCGCCGCTCCGTTGGACACGGTGGTGGGCCGGCGCGAACGCTCGAAGCCGTCGCTCGACAGCGTCACGACCTCCTCACCCGCTACGACGATGAGGCCGTTCGAGAGCACGGCGGCATTCGAGAAGTACCCATCGGTATCGACGTGGCGCCGCCATTCGATCCCGCCTGCGGCGTCGAGCTTGAAGACGTTGTCACCCACTTGCCGGTCGTTCGTGACGACGAAGCCCCCGTCCGCCGTGGATTCGATCTGCGTCGCACGCTCGTCGCGCGCGCCCTCGATCGACGTGGACCAGATCGGGTTTCCATCGCCGTCGGCGCGCACGACGAACACGTCGTCGGTTTCGGCGAGGACTCTACCGGCAAGAACCACGTCACCATTCGCGGCGATCACCAGGTCGTAGGCGCGCGTCTCGACGCCGTCCAGTCGATAGGTGCGCGACCAGAGCGGGGTGCCGTTCGGGTCGAGACGCAGCAGCGCGGCCCCTGATTCGCCGCCGCCACTCCCGTTGGCGTAGCCCGCGGCCACCAAGCCGCCCTCCGGGAACGCGCGCAACGCGGCGAAGCTGTCGAATTCAGGGTAGGTGCCGAAGAACGTCGTGGGAGTGGTGCACCCAGCCGCACCCATTGCCAGTGCGGCTGCGATCGCCTGCGTGCGACGTTTCATCGTCAGGAATCCTCGGGTTGGCGCTCGAAGGCGCCGATGTCGCAGTGGCCGTCCTCGCGGGGCTCGCCGCGCTGGTCGGTGGCGAGGCACGCCGCCGGCAAGCCCGCGTCGAGGGCGGGGCTGCCGGTGAGCAGCGCGACCGTTTGCGTCGGCCCGCCGTTGTCGGCGAGCGGACCGAGACCGGGGTCGGGAACGGCGGGCAGGTCGCTCGGGTGGTCGAGCCCGCACGTATCGGCTGGGCTTTCCAGGTTCCCGCCACTCGAGAGGATCCCCGCGCCGCCGCACGCATCGTGAATCAGCGAGTTCGCGAGCTCGAGAATGCCGCCCGCGCCGTGGATCGCTGCGCCACCGGCAGGCAGGTTCTCTGCCGACGTGACGTGGGCGAGCACCGCCGTGCCGGCGTTGTAGAGCGCACTTCCTTCGCCGGGCTGCGAGGACGAGTACGCAGCGTTCCCGCTCAACGTGACGTTGACCAGCGCGGCCTCGGCCGTGTTGGCGATCCCGCCGCCGCGCGCCGAGCTCAGGCCAAAGCCGCAGGACTCGCTGACCCCGTTGGCGGCGACCGTGGATTGCTCGATCCACAGCGCGGCGTGATTGGCGATGCCGCCGCCGAGCACGGGCTCGACGCAGGCGGGCTGGAGGATGGCGCCGGACGACAGCCGGTTTGCCGCGATCGTGGATCGCGTGATCGTGAGCACACCGCCGTCACCGTTGTAGATCCCACCACCTTCGATGACCTCGGTTCCGAAGGGTCGCCACGTGTCGTAGTGGGCGACCTCGAATTCGCGCACCTCGGAGTCTTCGATGGACACCTGGCCACCGGGGGCACCGGTGTACGGGTTCCCGTTGGCGATGCCACCTCCCTTGAGCAGGAAGAAGAGGTAGCCGCCGGTGACGGTGCTGCCGACCAGCGTGAGGCGACCTTCGTTCAGGATCGCGGCACCGACGATGGCCTCGCCCGTGAGAATCGCGCAGCGCTCCAGCGTGAGCGCCGCGCCGGTGTTGAGGATGGTTCCGCCGTACGGGGAGCCTCCCCAGTCCGGCGCTTCGAGGTCGAGCGCCAGGCCTCCCGCGAGATCGAGGTCGGCCAAGCGGACGGTGATTCCTGTCCTCGCCGGATCCACATGCATGGTGCGGTCGATGTAGACGTCGGCGAGCACGACGTTCGGTCGATGCCCCTCGGCGTCCGGCGCGCCGGCGATCGTCAGGTCGTCCGTGATGTCGAGATCACCGGTCTCGCTCGCGTCCTCGTTGCGTCCCGGGACGGAGAGCACGTAGCTCCCGGCGGGGAGCGCGATGCTCGCCGGTCCGGGTGTGCGGTTGGTGTTCAGAATCGCACCGCGCAACGAGCAGTCGTTCGGAACGCCCTCGACACAAGCCGATGCGCTCGGCTCGTCGTCGTAGCGATCGACGGTGAGCGGTGCCTGGCACCCGAGGAGCGAGGACACGGCAATCCACCGCGCCAGAACGAACCAAGCGAGCGGGTGAGTTCGCGGCCGGGGCGCGCCGGCGCGGGTCCCGGGGGGCGGAAGCGGCTTGGACCCGTACCGGTGCCGTCGCCCGCGCGCGAGCGCACGGTGGAAGAGCTCGACGGCGGCAGGGGTGGCACGAGTTGGCACTCGAGGAGTGGTCACGATCGCTGCTCCCAATCCGGCACGTGCGGGTGTGAGGTGCGGCCTCGACCACTGCAAGCCGCGGGGCGAGCGCGAGCGCGACGCGCGATCGAGTCACAAGTGCTCGGTTTTTCGAACGCTTTCCCGTTGACGGGCTTCGATCGGCCGTGCGCGGCGGTAACCGAGTTCTCGGTTGGTTCCTGCGTAGCCACCGATCGGAACCCACTTGCGGCAAGATTCTTTCGCGCGCGATAAATGACGCGCTCGCGACCGACGCGGATCGCGGAACTTCGGACGAACGAAAGCGAGGAATCGATGTCCCAGGCTCAGGGTTCCAAACCGCCGTACCTGCGACATGGCCTGCTGGCTGCTTTGGTGCTCGTGCTCGTGGGCACGATCGCGCGTGCCGCGGAGATCACCGTCACCACCACCACCGACGCAGACGTCAACGATGCGGCGTGCTCACTTCGAGAGGCGATCACCGCCGCCAACAACAACGCCGCGTACCACGGCTGCGGGCCGGGTCAGGGCGCGGACCGAATCGTGTTCGCGGTCGCTACGCCAGCGACGATCCTGCTCACCGCGAACCTGCCGGCGATCACGGGTCCCACGCTCATCCGCGGTCCCGGACGCGACCTGCTCACGATCGACGGCCAGGACGCGCGCCAGATCATCCAGTCCACGACGCCGACGCCGGACCGCTGGCTCGGAATCGAAGACCTGACGCTCACCCGCGGCCTCGCGACGTACGGTGGGGCGATCTACGTCGCCGACGGTACCTCCGTCGATCTGGTGCGTGTGCGCCTGGAGGACAACAACGCGAGCAACGGCGGTGGCGCGGCCTACCTGGCGGGATCGTCCTCCGATCCGGTGCGCGTGTCCATCGTGGACTCCGAGATCGTGGGCAACAGCGCCGCGGGGGCCTCTGGCGTGGGCGGTGTGCGGTTCAATGGACCGAACATGACCGCGAGCGTGCGAGCGACCACTTTTCGCGGCAACTCGACCACCCACGTGAACGGTGGCGGCGGTGGTCTGTCTGTCGTCGACGCAACGGCCACGCTCGATCACGTCACGGTCTCAGGCAACTCGGCGGCCCGTCACGCCGGCGGCATCCGGGTGGATAGTAACGCTTCGAACTCGACGCTCACGGTGAGCGATTCGACGATCGCGGCCAACGTCGTGGACGCGGACTCGACCGGTACCGGCGATGGTGGTGGTCTCCACGTCTCCGCGGCGGTCGGACGCAGCGTGAGCCTCGTGTTTCGCAACTCGATCGTCGCAGCGAACGTGGACAACGCGGCCACGTCGTATCCGGACGTCTATCTGACTCCGTCGGTCGAGATCACCATCGACTGGCAGAGTCAGGGGTGGAACCTGATTGGATCGAACGCGAACGTGACGAGCTGGATTCCGACGGGCTCGCCGAATGCCGACGGTGACTTCGTGGGTGCGTCGGCCAGTCCGATCGATCCGCGACTTGCCGTGCTCGCGGACAACGGCGGCCTGACGCGAACGCACTTGCCGCTGCTGGAGACAGGAAGCCCCGTGATCGACAAAGGTGCCTGCCCCGACGCCGCGCGGGACCAGCGCTTCGGGGCCGGCGGAGGCGGCGCCGGTCGGATCTTCGACCAGCCGACGGTTTCCAACCACGCCCAGTCGGATGGTTGCGACATCGGCGCGGTCGAGTCGGGTGCCGCGGGCGACGACTCCGTGCCGCTCTTCGAAGACGGCTTCGAGAGCCGAACGACGTTGCGCTGGACGGACCTCTCCTGAGCAGCGCACCACGTCCGCGCGCCGAACGGCTGGGCGAGCCCGGTACCTGGAATCCACCCTTGTTCGCTCACGCTCGTCGCAGGGATGATCGACGCGAAGGGAGGATTTCATGTCGAGTCCGCACCCCGAGCCGCCGCGATGCGCGCGCCTCTTCGCTCTGGCGTTAGTCGCGTGTGGCCTGCAGGCGGGCTGCTACTCGCGGAGCTATCCCGTTGCCCGCGTCACCCGCGACGCCATCTTCTTCGCGGAGCCCGACGAGCCGCTGACGATCGTCGGCGAGCCCCAGCCCGTCCAGGAAGAGGAGTGTGCGTTTCAGCTTCCGTTCTTCGTGGTGAGTCGAGCCGACCCGGTGCGCGTCATCCAGAACCTGTTCGACGAGCACGAAGGCGACGCGATCATCCACGCCGAGCTCTACATGTTCCACTTGCCCTTGGTGCTGTGGGACGACTCGTGCGTGGGAATTCGCGGTGAGATGGTGAGGACTTCCAATCCGCCTGGCGTGCGCCGGGTCGAGGGGGAAGGTCGATGAGCGACTCGGAGGAAAGGTCGGCGTCCGGTATTCCGCTGCTTCGGCATCGCGAGAAAGAGCGCAACGTCGAGGTTTCAGAGGGTGACGAGGCGCTCGACGCGGTCTGTTCGGATTTCTTCGACGCTCCTGAGCCCGGAAAGGTCGAGGGCGCGCGGGAGTGGGATGCAGCTTTGCGCTGAGGCTCGGTCGGCCTGCAACGGATAGCTCGACGTCAGCGGCGCAGCGAAGCGCGGGTCCGTCTCGGTTCAGCTCGCTTCGTCGGCATCGTCGCCGGCGCGGCGCAGCCCGAGGCGCTCCATCTTGAGCCTGAGGCCCGGCCGCGAGAAGCCGAGGTACTCCGCGGCCCGCGTGAGGTTGCCGTCGAAGCGATCGAGGGCCTGGATGATGAAGCGCCGCTCGATCGCCTCGAGCGCGTCGCGCAACACACCGCTCGATCTGCTTCCGTCACGCGCGTCTGCAGGGATCGCGCGGGGCGCGCGGCTCGCGGCGGCTCGAACGCGCATCGAGAGCGCCTCCGCCTGGATCCACTCGCCCTCGCTCGTCTGGGCTGCGGCGCGTTCGATCTCGTTCTTCAGCTCGCGTACGTTGCCGGGCCAGTCGTGGGCGAGCAGCGCATCCAGCGCCTGCGGGTGGATGCCGCGGACGTCGCGTCCGGACGCAGCGCGGTAGCGCGCGAGAAGATGGTCGGCGAGAGCGGGCACTTCTTCGATGCGCTCGCGCAACGGCGGAATCTCGATCCTGAGCACGTCGAGCCGGTAGAGCAGATCGCGCCGGAAGCGGCCCGCCAGCACCTCGGCTTCGGGGTCGCGATTGGTGGCCGCGAGGATGCGCACGTCCACCGCCACCTCGCGATCGGCGCCGACCGGTCGCACCACGGCCTGGTCGACGGCCCGGAGCAGCTTGCCCTGCAGCTCGATGGGCAGCTCGGTGACTTCGTCGAGAAAGATCGTGCCGCCGCTCGCCTCGCGAAAGAGCCCGAGGCGGGCACCGCTCGCGCCGGAGAACGCACCGCGATCGTGGCCGAAGAGCTCCGATTCGACGAGGTCGCGTGGCAGCGCCGCGCAGTTGACCGCGACGAAGGGTCCTTCGCGCCGCTCGCTCGTCGCGTGCACGGTGCGCGCCACCACCTCCTTGCCCACGCCGGTCTCCCCGAGGATCAAGAGCGGCAGCCGCTCGCGCGCGGCCAGCTCGACGCGGTGGAGCACCGCGCGCATCGCCCGCGAATCGGCGAGCAGCGACGCCTCCAGCGATGCGCGCAGCATCTGGTTCTCGCGCCGAAGCCGCGCTTCCGCCCGCCTCAGTCGCTCGGTCAGCGCGGCGTTCTCGACCGCGAGGGCGAGCGGCTCGGCGAACACCGTGACGATCTCGAGGTCGCGCTCCGAAAAAGTCCCGACGGGATGGCGATTGTCGATCTCGAGGACACCGACCAAGCGTTCGCGGGCGATCAGCGGCGCGCAGATCGTCGCGTGGATGCGCGCTTCCACCACCGAGTCCACCCCCGCGAGCGCGGTGGGCACGTCGGCGATCAACAGCGCCTCGCGTCGCGTGACCACGCGTTCGAGGACGCTCTGGCTCACGACGTGCGGCTGGTTCGCGAGCGCGTCGTCGCCGCGCTGGAAACGATGCGCAGGCGTGGGAGGGCCGGATCCGTCGGCGAGGAAAAGCGTGACGTGCGTCGCGCGGGGAAAGACGGCGAACAAGCGCGCGGCCGCGGTGCTGGCGAGCTCGCCCACGTCGCGCGCTCCTGCTAGCTCGCGGGTGAGATCGTAGAGTGTCGCCAGCGCGGCGCGATCGTCCGTCCGCAGGCGGTCGTCGATGGTGGACGACGAATCGACGGGACGACTGGCGGCGATCGTGGGCTCGGACGTGGATCGCGGTGAATCCGTCATGGCGTGGCGCTCGGACATCGGATGCGGTTGGCGTCGAATCGTGCTCTCATTCTCGTTCCATGGCGAGCGCGAGTGATTCGAGTCGGGCCCATGCAGCCCGGTGACGTTCTCGCGAACCGCTACGAGCTGGTGCGGGAGCTGGGCGCCGGTGCGATGGGCGTCGTCTACGCCGCATTCGATCGTGAGCGCGGCGGACCGGTGGCGATCAAGACGCTCCGCTCGCGGGAGGCGCAGGCGTTGCTCAGGCTCAAGCACGAGTTCCGCGAGCTCGCGGGCTTGGTGCACCCGAACCTGGTGCGGCTTCACGAGCTGGCCTCGCAGCGCGGCGAGTGGTGGATCGCGATGGAGCTGGTGGAGGGGATGCCCTTCACCGCGCACGTGCGTGCCCACGTCGAGGGTGAAAGCGCTCCTCGCCGGGATGCGTGCATCGCCGACCTCGACCGGCTGCGCGCGGCGTTGCCGCAGCTCGTGGAGGCGGTGGCCGCGCTCCACGCTGCCGAGAAGCTCCATCGCGACGTGAAGCCGGCCAACGTGCTGGTCACGCAGGACGGCCGCGTGGTGCTCCTCGACTTCGGGCTGGTGACCGCGCTCACGCCCGCCGCCTTGCGCCACGAGCGCCACGCCGGCGTGATCGGCACGCCGGCCTACATGGCTCCCGAGCTCTTCGATGGTGCGGCACCCACACCAGCCGGTGACTGGTACGGGGTGGGGGCGCTGCTCTTCGAGGCGCTCGTCGGCTCGCCGCCGTTCGACGGGAGCTGGGTGGAGGTGCTTCTCGCCAAGCAACGTCATTCGCGGTTGCGGCCCGCGGAATTCGTGAGCGACGTGCCGCACGATCTGGACGCGCTGTGCGCCGACTTGCTGGCGCGTGATCCGCGAGAACGGCCGTCCCAGCAGGACGTCCGGGCGCGTGTGGCGATGGCCGCCGTTCACGTTGGCGCACGCCTGGCGCGACCGCTCGCAGCTGCACCAGCGAGCGTCGGCGCGCCGCCATTCGTGGGACGCGAGCGCGAGAGTGCCTCGCTCGCGGACGCCTGGGCGCGGGCGCGAGAGCGGGGTGCACCCGTGGTGCGCTTCGTGCGCGGCGAGTCGGGGATCGGCAAGAGCGCCTTGGTGCGCGAGTGGATCCGGAGGTTGGCGGAAGAGATGCCGTCTGCGGTCGCGTTGTGCGGACGGTGCCACGAACGCGAGTCGGTACCGTTCAAGGCCGTCGATCCGATCGTCGACGAGCTCGTCCGCGAGCTCACGAGCCGCGCCGATGCGGCTCTCGAAGGCGTTGCCGCTGCCGATCTCGAGGCGCTCGCCCGTGCGTTCCCCGTGATTCGCCGCATTCATTCGCTCGCGCCGGCGGAGCCAGCCGAGCTCGTCACCAGTGATCCCCACGAGCTACGCCGTCGGGCGGCTGCTGCGTTGCGGGAGTTGCTCGCGCGGCTCGCCGCCGAGCGGCCGACGGTGGTCTGGATCGACGATCTGCAATGGAGCGACGTCGATGGCGCGACACTGTGGGCGGACCTGCTCACCGAGCCTGGCGCGCCGGGGCTGCTCTGGATCGGGTGTCATCGGCCGGAGGACGCGAGCCATCCGGGGCTCGAGGTGCTGCGCGCGCGGCTCGCGCCGGAGTCGGGGATCGACGCAGACATCGTCGATCTCGGCGAGCTCGTGCCCGAGGTTGCAGCAGCACTGGCACGGCGGCTTCTCGGCGAAGCGAGCGCGGTGCACGATTCGGCAGCGGTCGCGATCGCGGAGCAGAGCGAGGGTAATCCGTTCTTCCTGGTGACGCTGGCGCGGGATCTCGCTGCGGCGCCGTGCGCCCCGCGTGAATCCGCCGACGAAGCATCGGCAACGCCGTCACTCGATCGCCTGTTGGCGCGGCGCATCGAGCGCCTCGCGGCGCAGCCGCGGCGGCTTTTGGCCGCGATCGCCGTGGCAGGTGGTCCGGTCGCGGTTGCATCGGCGGCGGCCGCCGCGGATCTAGGCGCCATCGCAGCCGAGTGGCTCGATCAGCTCGAGGACGAACGCTTCACCGCCCGGCGTGCGGAGCAGCGCGGTGCCCTCGACACCGATCACGACCGCATTCGCCGCGCGGTCCTCGACACGCTGGGCGCAGACGTGCGCCGCACGCTCCACGGGCGCCTCGCCGAGGCGTGGATCGCGGACGGCAGCGCCGAGCCGGCGCGGATCGCGGACCACCTCCGTGCCGCCGGACGCCGTGGCGAGGCGGGCCAGTTCCTCGAGGTCGCGGCGCGCCGCGCCGCAGACGCGCTCGCTTTCGAGAGTGCCGCCTCGCTCTATCGTGCGGCACTCGATGTCGTTCGCGCGGACGAACGTCCCGATCTCGAGCTGGCGCTGGCACGCGCCCTCGCCAATGCTGGGCGTGGCGCCGAAGCCGCGGAGACGTACCTGGTGGCCTCTCAGCGCGCCATGGCCGTCGATTCCGTCGCGCTGCGCTGGCAGGCCGCCGAGCAGTGGATTCACGCAGGACACGTGGACCGAGGGCTCGCGGTCGCGGCCGCGGTGCTCGCCGAGCTCGGTTTGCGGCCGCCGAGAAGCTCGAGCGCCGCGATGGTGCGGTTGGTGCTCGAGCGCGCGGCGCTCGCGGTCACGGCGTTTCGGAACGAGCGTTCGGCCACGCCGCACGCGGATGCGCGCACGCTGCAACGTGTCGACACGTGTTTCTCCTTCGCGGCGGCGATGGGGTTGGTCGATCCGATCGTCGGCGCCTGCTATCAGGCGCGTCACTTTCGATTGGCGCGTCGGCTCTACGGCGATCCGATGCGGCGAAGCCGTGCCATGGCCCTGGAAGCGGCCTATCGGGCGGCGCTCGGCGAAACGGGGCCAGAGGGGATCGCCCACGCGTTCGCCGACGCGGCTCGACTCGCAAGCGCCAGTGGCGAGGCTCGGGCCATCGCCTTCGTGAAGCTCCTCGAGGGAATCGCGTGGCATCAGCGGGGAGATTGGGGTCGCAGTGGCGCGCTCGCCGCAGAGGCGGAGGCCACCTTTCGTGATCACTGCGAAGGCGTCGCGTGGGAGCGCGTCAACGCCCGTCGGCTGCTGCTCACCAACCTCTACTGGCTAGGCGATTTCGTGGCGCTCGGGGAGCTCGTCCCGGCGATCCTCGCGGACGCCGAGCGGCGCGGCGACCGCTACGAGGCGCTGGTGGTGCGCGGGTTGTTTGCAGTCCTGGTCCATCTGGCACGCGGCGATCTCGGCGGCGCGGAGGCGGAGGTCGCGCACGCGGCGGCGATCGGCGGCAGTAGTCGGCCACGGCTCTTCGACGTCTACCGCCTCGTCGGGGCCTGCCAGCTCGATCTCCACCGCGGCGCTGCAGGCGAAGCCGCGCGGAAGCTGGAAGCGGCATGGCACGGACTTGCGCGGGCACAAGCGTTGCGCCTCACGGCGGCGCGGGTGCTGCTCGCCGATCTCGGCGGGCGCGTGGCGTTGCTGCGGGCTGACGAGCCGGTGCGACGGCTGCGCCGCGGCGGCGCTGCCCAGCACGCGCGAGTGCTGGCCCGATTGCCCATTCGCTGGTCGCGTTCCCTGGCGACGATGATCGAGGGGGGGCTCGCCGCCCGTGCGGGGCACCACGGCCGATCCGCCGCGTGTTACGAGCAAGCACGCCTCGACTTCGAGGCACGCGGCATGCGCGCGCACGCCGCCGCCGCGGCGTACAGGCAGGGTGCGTTTCACACGGATGCGATCGGCGAGGCTTCCAGAACGGCGGCGCTCGCCGAGCTGGAACGACTCGGGATCGCCGATCCTGCTCGCTGGATCGCGGTGGTGGCGCCGTGCCCGGGTGGCGGCCTGCTCGCCGACCTGCCCCCAGCAGGCTGACGTTCGAGCGCCCGTCAAATAAAACGCCCCGCGATTTCGACCAATGAATCGCCGCGCCCGCGTCGTGGGCATGCGGGCGGCGACCCACGCGCGGGCCTCGAGGCCCCGCTCGACGATTCACCCGCTGCACCAGGAGGGCGAATGGATCCACAGATCCAAGCCACCACGGAAAAGGTTCGCGAGGCTTCGGCGTTTCTGGCGCCGCTCAAACGCGAGATCGAGAAGGTCATCGTCGGCCAGAGCGCGATGATCGAGGCCTTGCTCATCGGCATCCTGACGCGTGGCCACGTGCTGCTGGAAGGCGTGCCGGGGCTGGCCAAGACGCTGGCGGTGCGGACGCTGGCGTCGTGCATCCACACCAGCTTCCAGCGCATCCAGTTCACGCCGGATCTACTGCCGTCGGACTTGATCGGCACCATGATCTTCAATCCGGCGAAGGGCACTTTCGAGCCGCGCCAGGGGCCGATCTTCGCCAACCTGATCCTGGCCGACGAGATCAATCGCGCGCCGGCCAAGGTGCAGAGCGCGCTCCTGGAAGCGATGGAAGAGCGGCAGGTGACGATCGGCGATCGCACCTATCCGATGGCCGATCCGTTCCTGGTGCTCGCCACCCAGAACCCGATCGAGCAGGAAGGCACGTATCCGCTCCCCGAAGCGCAGGTGGACCGGTTCATGCTCAAGGTGGTGCTCGACTACCCGCGCAAGGACGAGGAGCGGCGCATCCTCGATCGCATGAGCGGGCTCGATGCGGCTACGGCATCCCCGGTGGTGGACGTGCCCCAGCTCCTCGCGGCGCGCGACGCGGTCCAGCACGTGTACATGGACGAGCGCATCAAGGATTACGTGGTGAACCTGGTTCACGCCACGCGGCGCCCGCAGGAGTTCGGCCTCAAGCTGGACGGTCTCATCCTTTACGGTGCGTCGCCGCGCGCCACGCTCTTTCTCACCCGTGCCGCACGCGCCCATGCGTTCTTGCAGGGACGCGGCTTCGTGACTCCCGAGGACGTCAAGGCCGTGGCCCTCGAAGTGCTGCGCCACCGCGTGATCCTGACCTACGAGGCCGAAGCCGAAGAGGTCACGAGCGACGACGTCGTGCGCAAAGTCTTCGACGCCGTGGAAGTGCCGTGAACGACGCTCTCGTGATCGCAGCGCTGGGTGGCAGGAACAGCCCGCTCGGGCGCGGCGGTCCTTCGCATCGTACGCTCGGTCTCGAC
>CAYUSL010000108.1:0-15289 GCA_964447125.1 uncultured bacterium
CCCGGATTGCGCACCGCGCGGATCGACCTGCGTGGCGGGTCTCCACGTGCGCCGTCGACGTTTCCGCGAGCCGGCAGGCGAGCCGCAGGCGAAGCGCAGCGCCTTGGGGTGGGGCCCTTCGCGGCTTTGCGGCGATGGGCGGGGGCTCGAAAAGCCCCCCGAGGCGAGGTCGGACGATCAGGCGCGGTCGTCGAGCTCCAGGCTGGCGACGGCAGGGTCGACGGCGACGCCGTCACGACGCACCTCGAAGTGCAGGTGGGATCCGGTGGCTCGACCGGTGCGGCCGACGCGCGCGACGTCGGTAGCCGCGTCGACGTGCTCGCCGGCGCGAACCAGGACTTCGCTCAAGTGCGCGTAGACGCTGGAGACGCCGCCGCCGTGCTCGATGATCACCGTGCGGCCGTAGCCGCCTTGGGTACCGGCGAAGGTCACGGTGCCGCCCGCGGCGGCGCGCACGGCGGTGCCTTGGGGCGCCGCTATGTCGATTCCGGAATGAAAGCGCCGGTTGCCGCAGAGCGGATCGCGTCGCATGCCGAAGTGGCTGGTGACGCGCTCGCCGTTGCCGGCGAGCAACGACGCCACGTCCACGGTGCCCTGGGCGGTGGCAGGCGCCTCGCCCGTCGGCGCAGCCAGCGCCGCCTCGGATCGGATCGTATCGGCGCCGTCGGCGGGTGGCGCGGCGTCGAGCTCGCCGAGCTCGATGGTCTGCCCCGGCACGATGCGGTCGGGATCGTCGAGCCCGTTGCGCGCAGCAGCGGCTCGCACGCCAGCCAGCACGTCGCGGTCGGAGGCGCGCCCGCCTGCGGCTTCGAGCTGGCGGCGCACCAAGCCCCAGAGCGTGTCGCCGGATTCGACCTCGACGGCGCAGGGCGCCGAGCGCTCGGCGAGTGGGTCGGTGGTGGGCGCGAGGCTCGCCACCGCAGCGTCGTAGCGAGCGGCGAAGGACGACGGCGCTCCGCGTGTGCTCGGCTCCGTCGAAAGCTCGGAAGCGCGGGGCGAGCCCAGCGTCGCGCTGACGAGAGCGGCTTTCACCGGTGCGCGCGCCTCACGCCAGGCGCCTGAGTAGCGACAGCGTGGTGGAGAAGATGCGGTCGCGGTGGAATGCCACCGGCATCGCCGGCAGCTCGAACTGCACCGACACGGTGCGAATGCCGCGCGCGTAGTAGACGTCGTAGCTGGCACCGAAGATCAACGAAGGCACCGAGATCGCGTGCACCTCGTAGCCGTGCTCGAGGAGGCGGTCCTTGGAGCAGCCGGCGATCATGTTTCCGATTTCCATGATCGCGTCGATGTTGTCGTCGTTGATCTCTTTCTGCTCGTCGTCGCCGAGCAGCTTCCCGGCGAGCACCAGCATCGCGCGCTCGCTCACGTTGAGCGTCAGCGTGCCGCTGTCACGACCCACCAATCCGACCATCACCGCCAGCGACCGGTCGGCGCTGAAGAGGTTGCTGGCTCCCACCGCGGGAGGTTGGAGTCCGGTCATCTCGAGCCCGCGTCCGGTGCCGTGGAGAACGGCATCCAGCAGGGCTTCGTCCACTTGGAGCTTCATGCGGCGTTCCTTTCACTCGTGCGGCGGGCGGCCTTGAGCTCGCGCACCGTCTTCACCACCTCGCTGGCGCGCAGCGGCTTCTCGAGGTAGGGACGGCCCTCGCGGGCGATGCTCTCTTGCACCGGTCCCGTGCCGACGTCACCGGACACGAAGACCACCCGGTCCTTGAGCTCGGGTCGTTCCTTGGCCAGCCGTTCGTAGACTTCGAGGCCGCTGGTGCCTGGCATCCACAGGTCGATGAGGATCGCGTCGGGCCGACGGCCGACCAGTCCTTGCATCAGCTCGTCCGGTGAGGCGGCGGTGCTCACCACGCAGCCGTGGGCGTGCAGCCCGCGCGACAGCGCATCCAGCAGTGGCGCCTCGTCGTCGATCAACACGATCTCGATGGGGACGTTGGCGCGCGGGTCGGAGCTGGGACGGACCACCGACGCGAGCGGCGACGGCCGTTGGGGGCGGTCGGCGCGGATGGGCAAGCGGATCGTGAACACCGCACCCGAGTCCGGCGCGTTCGTCACGTCGATCGAGCCTTCGTGCTCGGCGACGATGCCGTGACTCAAGCTGAGGCCGAGCCCGGTGCCTTCGCCGACCGGCTTGGTCGTGAAGAAGGGATCGAAGATGCGATAGCGGATCTCGTTGGGGATGCCGGGGCCGCTGTCGGCAACGGTGAGGATCACGTCGTTGGCGTCGCTCGACGACGCGAGGCGGATGGTGCCCGCGCGACCGGTGCCGCGGATCGCATGGAAGGCGTTGTTGATGAGATTCACCAGCACCATCTCCATCTGGTGCGGATCGACGAGCGTGTAGGGCAGCCCCGCGGTGAGGTCGAGGATGACCTTCACGTTCTGGGTGGCGAGCTCGTAGCTCAGAAGCTCGGCCGCCAGGCGCATCGAATCGTTGAGGTCGTGGGGCACCAGCACCGGCGGGTACTTGCGCGAGAAGCGCAGCAAGTTGCGTACGATTCGCTGGCAGCGCAGCGCCGAGTCGTGGATGCAGCGCACGTCTTGGCTGAGGGACGCGACGTCGATCCCCGCCGGCGTGGGCTCGCACGAGCGCAGCGCCAGCTCCGCGAAGCCGATGATCGAGGTCAGCGGGTTGTTGAGCTCGTGAGCGACGCCGCCCACCAGCTCGCCGACGGCGACCAGTTTCTCTTGGCGCACGAGGCGCTCTTGTGACTCGACCAAGCGCTTCAGGGCTTGCTTGAGCAGCGCCTTCTCGTCGACCTCGCCGAGGCCGGGATCGGCCGCGTGCTCGCCTGCGCCGGGCTCCAGGAAGGCAAGCCCTTCGAGTCCCGCGTCCGAGCTGGCGCTCGGTGGATCGTAGGCGAGCAGCTCGCGCACGAATCGCACCCCCGAGCCGTGGCGCGGCAGCACCCGGTAGCCGACCGCACCGTCCGCTCGCTCGGCGAAGGTGGCGCGCCGCGATGCGAGGACTCGGTCACGGTCGTCGGGGACGATCCAATCGTCCCAGCAGATCGCGCTGGGAGCGGCCTTGCCGCCCGCGACGTCGAGGCCGACGACGCCGGCGGCATTCCCAGCCACCCGTTCGATGCCGCGCTGGGGCGACCAGCGGAAAGTCATGCACGGGGAAGACGTCCAGAGTCGTGCCGCAGCTTGCGAGGGCGGGCGCGGTGCCGCGAGCGGGCTCGCAGACATGGGTTCGCCGACGAACGCAGGCGCGAGGGGATTGCGAGATGGCGTGGTCATGGCGCGTGAGGGTGGGATCGGTTTCAGGCTGCGGCCGGGAGCTCGAGCCCGTGGTCGATGCACACCTGGCTCACCAGCGTCTGCATGCGATGCACGAAGGTGTGCTGGGCGAGGACGCGCGCTTGCCCGAGTCGTGCCGACTCGGACGCGTAGCGCGGGTGGCGCAGCAGCCACCGCGCGAGCTCGACGAGCTCGGGGATCGAGCGCGCGACGAACAGCTCGCTGCGGGGATCGAAGAGCTCCTCGACGTCGGCGCGATAATCGGTGAGCACGGCGCCCCCGGAGGCCAGCGCGTCGAAGACGCGCATGGGAAGTGCCGTGCGCAGTTGCGGGATCGTGAGGTTCAGATTCAGCGTGGACGAGCGATAGAGGGACGCGAGCGGCTCGCCATTGTCGAGCCAGCCGAGAACGCGGACGCGAGGTAGGCCGCCGACCTGTGGCCCCCAGCCCGCCGGCCCGTAGACGTCGAGCGGCAATCCACCGGTGACGAGCGCCAACAGTGCGTTGCGTCGGTAACGCACGCCCGCGGAAGCTTGCACGCAGATCTCCAGCTCGCGTGCGAGGGCCGTGTCGCTGGCGAGGGCGCGCGCCAGAAGATCGTGGGTGCGTGACGCCGCGGCACGCTCGTGCACGAGCGCCGGCACCCGCCGCGTCGGCTCGAGGGCCTGCGCCTCGACGAGCTCGTCGACGACGGCTTGGAGGCCCGGGACCTCCGCGAAGGGCAAATCGCTGAGCTGCAGATCGTCACCGCAATCGGCGCAGAAGGAGAGTGGCGCCACGCGCTCGGGGTGTTGCGGGCCCGACGTGAAGCGGTTCGGGTTCGCCGCGAGCGGTAGCCAGTGAACGTGCGCGAGGCCGTGGTCGTGTAGCTCGTCGAGGTACGCGCGATCCCACGAGAACAGGCTCATCCGCGCCTTGGCGAAGCGCTCGTCGAGGCCGCGGAACGGGTTGTCCGCGAACCACGACGCGAACGGGATCCCGAGCTCGTCCAGGACGTCGAGCGGAACCGACAGGTTCGCGACGAAGAACGCGAACTGCGGCCGCAGCGCCCGCAGGTCGTCGCGCAGCCGGGCCAGATCGAGCAGGGCCTCGGTCGGAAACGGGATGACCTCGTGGCCCAATTCGGTCAGCGCTGCGAGCGCGTCGGCCTGAATCGGACGAATGGCGGCACCTTTTGCCCAGACAGACACGATTCGCATCGTGGATTGCCTTCCTCCCCGCACCGGGGGACGTCTGCCACCCACGCCACTGCCGATCTCGTGCCAACCGCGTCGCGAGCACCTGCGGGTCGGCGCCGAATGCCTGGCTCCGTGTCGCGGGGCGGGGCGGGGTGTACCGAGCCCGGGGGCGAGCGACCTCGGCTCGATCGAGGGTGGTGATCCACGCCGATCGGTGGGTGGAGCCGACGAATCACGCAATCGCGTGCGCGCCGGCTCAAGTGCCGTCGAGCGTGTGCCGATGATCGGAGGGAACCGACCGGCACCTCGACGGATTCGAGGGGCAACGATCGGTTCGGTGTGAAGTCACACGCAAGGACGCTCGAGTCGCCTCCCATCCTCGGGAGCGACGCATCAAGGAGGATGCACGATGGCACTCCGGGTCAATACCAACACGGCTGCGATCAACGCCCAGCGCAACCTGGAAATCACCATGGGGCGGCTCAACTCGAGCCTCACACGGCTTTCCTCGGGGTTGCGCATCAACAGCGCCGCGGACGATGCCGCGGGCCTCGCGATCTCCGAGAATCTTCGGGCATCGATTCGCGGCCTCGGGCAGGCGGTCCGCAACGCGAACGACGGCATCAGCCTCTTGCAGATCGGCGAAGGTGCGATGGGCGAGCAGGCCTCGATCCTGACGCGGCTTCGCGAGCTGGCGCTGCAGAGCGCCAACGGCACGCTGTCGAATTCCGAGCGCGGAGCGATCGACACCGAGTTCCAGCAACTGCTCACCGAGATCAACCGCATCGCGCAGACCACGGAGTTCGCGGGTATGAAGCCGCTGGCGTCGACGCAGACGATCTCGTTCCAGGTGGGCCTCAACTCGGGCGGGAACAACGTCATCAGCGTGTCGGCGGTGAACGTCAGCGTCACGACACTCGGCCTCTCGGGGCTCACGGTCTCGACCGTGTCGAACGCGAGCGGGACCCTCGACAAGATCTCGGCTGCGATCAACAGCTTGTCGTCCTATCGCGCGTCGTTCGGTGCCACGCAGAATCGGCTTCAGGTCACGATCCGAAATCTACAGGCGGCGACCGAGAACGAGAGCGCTGCCGAGTCCCGGATTCGCGACGTGGACGTGGCGGGCGAGTCCTCCGAGCTGGTGCGCAACCAGATCCTGCAGCAATCCGGCATCGCCGTGCTCGCGCAGGCCAACTCGTCGGTGCAAGCGGCGCTCAGACTGCTTCAGTGAATCCTTCTCGGTGGGCGGGCCGTCGGTCGGGGCGGCCCAGGGCGAGTGCCCAGCCCGCTCCTCGTGCAGGCCTCCCACCCGATTTCGCCGCTCGCATCGCGGCTGCGAGCGCGACTCGCACCAGCGGCTGCGCTGGCGCTCTCGACGGAACCCGACTCGCGCGTCACGTCGCGACCGAACCCACCGGCCGGGCGTCGCGGGCGTGCTGCCGTCCGCTGCGATTCACACGGCGCTCGCGCGCGAGCGCCGCGCATTCCGATCTCGTGCACGGAAACGCAGTGCTTCCGCGGGCGATCGCGCGCGTTGCGGCGGCCGCGATCAGGCGGCCCGGGCGGCGTCGAGGTAGCGCTGCCAGTCGCGAACCAAGGGCGCGAGCTCGTACTCGAGGGTGTCGGCGATACCGATCTCGTCGTTGCGGCGGAAGCACGATTCCAGTGTCGCGAGGGTGTCGGCGACGCCACCGAGCGCGGGCGCCGAGCCGCGTCCGGCGCGCTCGAGGAGCGGTGCCGCAGGGTGGACGTAGCGCACGAAGAGATCGAACGCTTCCAGGCATTGCAGATAGGGCGTGCTCCACGCCTCGCCACACCGCACCATGCCGGCGCAGCGCACCAGCGCATGCCCGAGGCGATCCATCCACGCGCTCATCTCGGCCTGACTCTCGGCGACCAGCGCGGCGGGTCCGTTGCTCGATACCTCGAGCGATCGGCTCGCGTCGGCGTCGACGACCGTGCTCGCGGGGTCCAGCTCCATGAGATCGCGTCCGTCGAGCTCGAGCGACGTGAGCACGTGTCCCTGGGGCACGATCTCGAGCGCCAGATGCTCGAGCAGCGTCGCGAGCGACGCGTGGCCCGTGATGGTCGCGACAGGAAAGCCGTTGAGCTGGATGTCCACGAGTTCCTCCGAAATGGCGTCTTCCGCGTCACGCCCCGGCTCGGGCCGCCGGGAACCGCGTGGGAGGAGCCGAGCGTCTCAATGGTTGGTGTTCGGCATCCCGACTTCCACCGGACTCACCCGTAGCGCGCTGGCGGCGCTCGCGAGCGCAGGCAAACGCCGGGCACGCGCGCGCGGATGCGGCTGGTCGAAGATCTGGACGAGCAGCGCTCGCCAATCGCGTTCGAAGCGGTCGAGAGTCAGGTAAGGAACGGTGGTCGAGCGCGGATCAGCGCCGATCTCGCCGGCGAGCACACGGCGGATCGCACGTTCGTACGCCGCCGGATCGCGTGGATCGATCACGGCACCGAAGGCGCCTTCGAGCGGCCAATCGGCGAAGATCCCGGCGCGTGAGGTGATGAGCGGTGTCCCCGAGGTCAACGCTTCCACGGCCTTCAGATTGAAGCTCTCGATCGGCGATGCGCTCACCATCACGTCGGCCGCGCGGTAGACGTCCACCATCTCGCTGCGTCGCAGGGATTCCAGCACGCGCGTGTGGCCCTGCGACTCGGGGTAGAGAACCTCTTCTGCGCCGAGCAGCGTGCGCTTTTGCGGCGCGGGCTCCTTGAAGACCAGGAGCCACGCGCATTCCGGCATGCGCGCGCGCAGCGCCTCGACCAGCGCGTACCCGGAGACCGGATGGAAGGCGCCGGTGAAGAGCACCACCGGACGATCCGCAGGCAAGCCCAGTCGGGCGCGGATCTGCGCGCGCTCGTCCCGGGTCACCGGCGAGAAGTGGTCGGCGTCGACCCCCAGCGGGATCACGCGATCGCAGCGCGTGCGGCAGCGGCCCAGGTAGCCGCCCATCCAAGGGCTCACCGCCACGTTGGCGACGGCGCGCCGCGCACCGTGCTCTTGCAGCGCGGGGTACTGTTTTCCGTACTCGTACAGGCGCGTGCGATCGTAGGCGCCCTCGCGATGGAGCAGCTCGGCGATGTCGCGATAGGGGTTGTGCCAGTAGAAGACGAGCGGCGCGTGGGTGTCGAGGAAGGCGCCGCAGTCGGCAGCGGAAACGATCGCGTCGAACGATTGGTTTCGCTCGAGCTGCGAGACGTACTCGGCGAGCAGGCACGCGCGGTCGACGTTCGAGTGCCGCTGGTACGGACCGAGGTCCACGCCCAGCTCGCGTGCGGCTTCGCGCACGTCGACGAGTCGCGCCCCCAGTCGTCGCACCATGTCGGCCTGAATGCTCTCGACGCCGCCGGCACGCTCGTCGGCGGACGCCCAGCCCACCATGAGGAGGTTCACGTTCGGCTCTCCCGTCGCAGCTCGAGGCGGTGTCGTCGCTCGCGCGCGGATTCGATCCGTGCTCGGTCAGGGGAAGTTCAGGTGCGGCGCATCGGTGCGGCGTGCATAGCGCTCGAACTCGCCGTGCCGCTCGCCGAGCAGGTCGCGGGTGCAGCCGCTGGCCAGCGCTTCGACGAACTTGTTCTTGTCGCGCAGCCAGCAGGGCGGGCAGCCCTTGGGATCGAAGGTCTTGAGGTAGGTCTCGCGGCCGGGTCCGAGCAGGATCGTCGCGAGGCTTTGCTCGTTGATGTTTCCGATGGCGTAGGCCGGGTAGTACTTCACGATGCAGCACGGCCACACCCCGCCGTCGTTGCCGATCGCGAGGGTGCCGTATTGGTAGCCGCAGGTCGCGAAGTCGGCGTTGCCGGGTGCGTAGTTGTCGAGCCGATCCTTCCAGCCGAACACGCGGAAATGCGCATCCTGCTCTGCCCGTGCCTCGTCCAGGAGCGCGAAGACGCGCTCCCGCGCGCCCGCGTCGAGACGTCCTTCGTAGCCGGCGTCGTAGGTGAAGCTGTAGCGGATGTTGTGCACGCCGAACGCCTTCCAGAAGCGCGCCGCGGCGGCGATCTCGTGGACGTTCTCGGGCACCACCACGAAGCTCACGCCGATGCGCGCGCTGGGGAAGCCCGCGTTCAGCACGTACGCCATGTGATCGATCACCCGTGCGAACTGGCTTTCCTTCACGCGGTGGACGCGCGCGTGGGTCTCGCGGGTGCACGAATCGAGCGAGAAGCGGATCCAGCGCAACGACGCGCGGTGGATCCGATCCACGATCGCAGGCCTGAGCGAGTGGCCGTGGGTGACGATCGCGAGCTCGGTGTGGGCGAGCCGGTCCACGAACTCCTCGATCCACGGCCACAGCATGCTCTCGCCACCGCCCGTGATCTCGACGCTCGGGATCTCGAGCTCGTGGATCTCGTCGACGAGCCGGAAGCCGCGCTCGCGGGAGATCCGGAGCGGCTCGGTGAAGCGCATGCCGACCTCGTCGAAGCCGGCGTTGCGGTAGGCGCAGAAGCGGCAGTTGTGGTTGCAGCGGCCCTCCAGGTCGATCTGGAGGTTGGCAGGGGCCACTGGCCTCCGCTGCCGAATGGCCTCGACGCGCTCGGGGTGGTGGACGAATTTCCAGGCCGAGTAGACGTCGTCGTCGTTGTTCGCACTCATGGCCGGATCTCCTCGGTCGGCGAATCGATGGGGCGCTCACGCCGCATGGCGGGGAAGCTCCCGCTTGGCGCGTGCCAGGATCCGCTCCACTTGAGCGGGAATCTCCGCGAGCACGCGCTGGGTGGTCTGCTCGGCGTGCAGCCGGTAGCTGCCGAGCTCGGCGTTCACGAACCGGTAGGGCGCGCGATACATGGACTGAAGCAGGAAGAGCAGGTCCTCGTTGAAGCGCAGCGCTTCGTCGAACGGCACGACGTCGAAGAGTGCCCGCGGGAAGAGCGCAGCCGAGAAGCTCACGAAGCAGTTCTTCGCTTCCGACCATTCCCAGACCCGCTCGCGGAAGGACGCGGTGTCGTGGAAGGCCGGCAAGACCAGCGAGAAGCGCGCGTTGCGCTCGGCGTCGATGAAGCGATAGCGCGTGAACTGCACGGCGTCGGGCTCACGTTCGGCGCTCGCCATGGTTCGCTCCAGGAAGGCTGGATCCCAGAGGTCGTCTGCCGACAGGTAGGCCACGTAGCGCCCGCGCGCCGCGCGTGCGCCGCTGTTTCGTGCTGCTCCCAGCCCGCGATTGCTCTCGTGCCGCACCAGTCGCAGCGCCGGATGAAGCTGCTGCGCGAGGGCGGCACCGCCGTCGCGCGAGCCATCGTCCACGACGATCAGCTCCCAGTCCGCGAAGGTCTGCGCCGTCACCGAGGCGATCGCTTCGGGCAGGTAGCGCCTTCCGTCGTAGAGCGGGATCACCACGCTCACGGTGGGCGTGCCGTGGGTCGTGTCGCTCATGCGCGCCTCGACGAGAGCTCGACAGGCGCTTCCGCTTGGCGCAGCCGCTCGGAGACCCGCCGTGCCGCCGCCAGCTTCGCGGCGCGGGTGCGTGCTGCGTTCAGGCTGGTCGCGGGGCCGTGGAATCGGTAGGCACCCAGTACCTGAGGCACGCGTGCGATGGGGTAGCGCTCGGCGACCGCGAGCCAGAATGCGTCGTCCTCGGCGACGTCGAGCTCGGCGTCGAAACCGCCCACCGCGTCCACCACTGCACGCGGGGTCAGGAACACGATTCCCATCACGTAGCGCCGTCGAACGAGGTCGAGGCTGAAATCCGGCTTGCGCTCGGTGTGCAGATAGCGGCCAGCGTCCGAGATCACGTCGTGGTCGGCGTACACCCCGCCCAGCTCTCCGTCGCTGGCGAGCTCGCTCGCCAGCACCTCGAGCGCCGTCGGGTAGAGCAGGTTGTCGCCGCCGATCCAGGTGAAGTGCGCGCCGGTGCTCTGCAGGAAGGCGTGGTTGAGGGAGCGCGCGACACCCCAATTCGAATGGCTGAGCACCCGCACCCGATCCCGGTAGCGATCGGCGATGCGCGCGGTGCGATCGCGCGAGCCGTCGTCGATCACCAAGATCTCCACGTCGGGGTGGGTCTGCATGCACAACGAGTCGAGGGTCGCGGCGAGGGTGCGCTCCTGATCGCGCGCCAGTACCGCCACGGAGACGCGCTCGCGCTCGTCGGCCATGCGCCGTCCCACCAGGGTGGGGAAGGCACCGGCCACGACCGCGACGTCGCGCACTCCCGCCAGGTGGAGCGCGTCGCGTACGCACGCGGCGCGGTTCTCGACGTCGCGCTCGCAGAGCAACCCCACGTTCCAACGGCTGTCGAGACCCCACGAGATCGCGACCCAGCCGCCGGGCGTCACGCGGCGCACCAAGCGACTCACCGTGCGATCCAGGGGCCACGTGCCAGGCAGGTCGCCGAGCCAAGCCCAGGCGGCGCTCGACGATCGCTCGCCGCCGTCGTCGTCGAGGGAGGCGGGCGGTAGCACCGTCGCCGACGACGCGCCTTCCGCCCAGGTGCTGATGCGCATCCAGCCGACGAGCCGTCCGCCGAACTCGGGGAGGTTGGTGAGCAAGCTCTCGAAGCGGCGTCTATCCATGAGCGAGCCTCGGCGCGGCGGTCGCGCGCGCTTGGTAAAAATCGACCAAGGCGTCGGCGACGCGACGCTCGGTCCACACGGACTTCATGAAGTTCCGCGACTGGTCGCCGATCTCGGCGCGCTCGCGGGGATGGGCCGCCAGCCGCCGCAGCGTGCGAGCGAGCGTCGCGCCGTCGCGCACCACCACCCAGGGGATCGCGCTGCAACCGAAGAACTCGCGGATCGCCGCTGCGTTCCAAGTGTCGATCCCGGCCAGCGTGGGAATGCCTTGCGCCAGCGATTCCAGCGAGGACATGCCGAAGTAGCCCTGCATGTGGTCGAACACGAGGTCGGCGCGTCGCTTGCGCTCGAGACACGTCACGTGGCGCAGGTTCTCGAGCAGGTCGAGCACCAGCGGCACACCTTCGCCACGCAGGCGCTCGACGATCTCGACGAGCTCGGCGGTGTTCTTGAGGTCGCGCCGGGTGGGCGAGTGGGCGAGGACCACTTCGCGTCGCGCCGCGTGGCGACGAAACGGCCGGTAGAGGGGCTCGTCGACGGGCACGCAGTTGGGAATCCAGGTGGCCTCGGGCAAGAGCCGCAGGAGGTCGGGCGTGCTCACCAGCGAGCGCCGCCCGAGCACTGCGTACTTGGTGCGGTAGCGTTGCGGGTGGGCGCGGAAGTCGGGATGCCCGTGGTGGTGATGGACGATCTCGGCCGATGCGCGCACGTGGTCGCCGACCCGAAGCGGCCCGATGCGCAGCTCGTCGTCGGCGAGGATGTGGAAGTGGATCACGTCCGCGGCGCGGATCAGGTCGCGGATCTCGTCGAACGCGCGCGCGCCGATCTCGGCGGGACGAGGGCAGCCGACGCAGCCACGCGTGGGTGGGCCGAGCTCGGCGCGGTCGCAGTCCGGCCGTCCGCACACGTCGGGAACGTAGATGTCGCGAGCGAAGCGGAAGTCGTAGCGGCGGGTGACCGTCACCAGACGCGCGTTGCCGCCGGCGGGGTGCTTGCGCAGCGCCTTCAGCAGGTTGATCGCTGCTCCCGCCGGGTCGTTGGGGGCGATCATCAGCACGCGCATGGTGGCCTCGGCTCTCGACTCAGATGCGGGCGAGCTCGCCGGCCTCGATGAGCTCGCGGCATTCGCGGAACTCCAGGTCGGACATGGCGCTCAGATTGACCAGCAATCGATCCGCATCGCCGAGCCCGGCGACGTAGTCGCGCACCGAAGGAAAGTGCGCTTCGATCCGCGGCAACGCGTCGCGGAAGAGCGGTGTCCCGGGGTAAGGCGTGGCGACGAACATGCGGCGGTTGGCGAGCTCCTCGTCGAGGATGAAGCGCGCCGTGGCACGCAAGTCGTCGCGGGTCTCGCCGGGATAGCCGGAGATCCACGTGAGGTTGGGCGTGATGCCGACGCGCTTGGTGTTGCGCACGGCGTCGCGCATCTCGTCGACGGTGATGCGCTTCTCCATGGCGTCGAGGATGGACTGGCTGGCGCTCTCGCCGCCGTAGCCGATGTAGATGCAGCCCGAGTCCGCCATGAGCTCGAGCACGTCGGGGCGGGCCTGGTCGAGGCGGCCGTGGCAGCCCCAGCGGATGCCGATGCGCCGCAGCTCGGCACACACCTCGCGCAGCCGCGGGCGGTGCACCATGAAGTTGTCGTCGACGAAGCCGATGAAATCGACGCCGTAGCCAGCGATGAGCGTCTCGATCTCGCCCACCACGTGTGCTGCGCTGCGGAAGCGATAACGGCCGAAGCCCATCGCCGACACGCAGAACTTGCACGTCCACGGGCAGCCGCGCGAGGTGAGCACGTTCATGCTGCGCCGGCTCGCGAAACCGAGTGCCGAAGAGTTGTTGCTGTTACCGCCCCAGATCGGGTTGGCGAGGTAAGTCTCGATGGGCAGCGCGTCCCATGCGGGGTAGGGGAGCGCGTCGAGCTCCTGGGGAGCGTCCGCTGCGAGCACGAAGCGGCCGTCCCGCCAGCTCAGGCCAGCTCGCGGGCCGATGCCGTCGCGCTGGCCTGCCAGCTCGACGAGGATCGGCAACGCGTTCTCGCCCTCGCCGCGCACGATGCCGTCGAGCGTCGGAATCCAGCTCAGGAGGTCCGGACCGATGTCGGTGGCCAGGCCGCCGCCGCTCACCAGCAGTGCACCCGGGTGGCGGGCACGCAGCGAGCGGGCGAGCCGCTCCTGCCATGCGAGTGTCGTGATGAGGCCCGAAAGTCCGATCAGCGCGTAATCGGTGCGATCGTCGCGGATCAGCGCTTCGGTGGTTGCGGCGTCGGGGCGCAGCGCATTGAGATCGAGAAGCGTGACCGCGTGCCCTTGCTGGCGCAGCAGCGCAGCGAGGATCGCGAGCCCGGTCGGGATGTTGTTGGGAGGCCGCTGCTCCGCGACCCCGATCGGCGGATTGACGAGCAAGATGTTCATCTGTTCGAGCTCAATTCAGTCCCACCAAGAACCGACGGCCGGGAGTGCGGGCGACGTAGGCGTCGCCGAGTGTCGGAATCAGGTCGTCATCGGTGAGCACCACGTCTTCTGGGATGGCCCGCGACGCGATGCGCCCCACCACCTCGCCGATGCGGTCGGGCGAGAAGCCCGTGCCCGGTCCCTTGGTGGTCAGCATCCATTCCTCGATGCGCTGTCCCGGCGTGATCGCGGTGGTGGTGACGAGGCTCTTGGCGAGCTTGCGCCGCACCGGGCGTTCCGCAGCGAGGCAGCGCTTCTGCGGCCGGCCCAGGGCGAGCTCGATGCGGCGCACGCCACGCACGAGCTGGGCGAGCTCGTCGGGCTCCAGGCTGGCGGCGTGGTCGCCGCCCTTGAGGGTCTTGTCGAGCGTGAGATGGCGCTCGACGACGCACGCGCCGAGCGCCACCGCCGCGAGCGAGATCTCGATGCCGCTCTCGTGTCCCGAGTAGCCGACCGGGCAGCCGTAGCGCGAACGCAAGAGCTCCATCGCGCGCAGGTTCACGTCGGCGTCGCGGGTGGGGTACGTGGAGGTGCATTGCAGCAGTACGTGGGGCGTTCCCGCGGCGCGCAGCACGCGCACCACGTTGTCGATCTCCTCGAGGTCCGACATGCCCGTCGACACGAACACCGGGCGGTTCTTGCTGGCCACGTGCAGCAACAACGGCAGGTTGGTGACGTCGGCGGAAGCGATCTTGAAGAGCGGGGCACCCAGTTCCGCGCAGAAGTCGGCGCTCTCCTCGTCCCACACCGAAGCGAAGAAGAAGAGCCCCCGGTCCTCGGCGGCATCGCGCAGCACGCGCCAGTCGTCCTCGCTCAGCTCGAGCGCTGCCTTGTGCTCGCCGTACGTGCGACCGAAGCTGTTGGCGTGCTCGTAGGGCATCGCCAGCCCGCTGCGCGTGAGGATGCGGTCGAGGCTGCGCTTCTGGAACTTGATGGCGTCGGCGCCTGCTTCGTCGGCGGCGCGGATCAGCTCCAGCGCGACGTCGCGATCGCCCTGATGGTTGATGCCGGCCTCGGCCACGATGAAGGTGGGTGCGCCAGGCCCGATCTCGCGACCGTCGATGGGAAACCGTTGCATGAACCGTCCTCCGGATGCGCGTGCCTCAGAGCTGGCGCACCGCGATGCCGCGGGTCTCGAGTCCGCGGATGGATTCGTAGATGGCGTGACGAGCGCCGAACGAGGTGATGAGCACCGCGTCGGGCTCGAGCGAGGGAATGGAATCGGGTGCGGCGACGCGGTGGCCGCCGAGCCAGGTGCCCACGCGTGCAGGGTCGCCGTCGACCACGCCGGCCACTTCGATGGGGAGCCCGCGAGCCGCGGCACTCACCATCTCGCAGGTCTCCGCAGCTCCGAAGAGCACCAGGCGCTTGAGCCCGCGCGCGGCGAGATCGCTGAGCGCTGCGCGAAAGGGCAGCTTGGTATGACCGTAGAGACGCACCATCTCGCCGCAGAAGGCGAGATACGCGTCGCGCCGCGCCGTGCGCCCCGCGTCCGTGAGGCGATAGCGGATGGTGCGATTGGTCTCGCCTTCGCGTGTGATCCAGCCTCGCTCTTCGAGCTCGCGCAGGTACTCGTTCACGCGTGCCGGACTCAGGCCCACGCGCCGCGCGAGGCGATGCTGGCTCAGCGACTCGTCGTGGCCGAGCGACATGAGCAGCCACAGCTCGCGCAACGGGCGGGCGGGTGCCAGGAAGGACGCCCGGTCCAGAAAAGGCGCCGGGAAGTCGGGAGCGTCGAGGTCGAAGGTCGTGGTGTCCATGCCCGTTTCTGCGAGGTGGCGCTCGCGAGCCCGCGGAATCGGCGGGCCGGGCGCGCACCGTTCGGTGGCAGAACGGTCGCTGAGCAAGGGTCGTGCCGGCGGTGTCGTGCCTCGGCACGGC
>CAYUSL010000109.1:0-15289 GCA_964447125.1 uncultured bacterium
GGGTGGGGCTCACGGGCTACATCGTCCATCGTGAGCGGATGTTCGAGATCCTCGATACGTTCCGTGCGCGCGGCAAGAAGCTGGTGGTCGGGGGGCCGTTCGCGACGCTTTGCCCCGAGCTGCTGCGCGACCGCGCCGACGTGGTGTTCGTGGGCGAAGCCGAGGAGACGTGGGGCCAGTTCCTGCGCGACGCTGCCGAAGGCACGGCGCGCGCAGAGTACGAGACCCGCGACTTGCCCTCGCTGGAGCAAGCACCGGTGCCGCGCTTCGAGCTCTTGAAGCTCGATCGCTATCGCAGCATGCCGATCCAATTCGCCCGCGGCTGCCCGTACACCTGTGAGTTCTGCGACATCATCGTCATGTACGGTCGCCGTCCGCGCACCAAGCGAGTCGAGCAAGTGATGGCCGAGCTCGAGGAGCTCGGGCGTCTCGGCGTCCCCAACGTCTTCGTGGTCGACGACAATTTCATCGGCGACAAGAAGAAGGCGAAGGCGCTGCTCCGGGCGATCTCCGCGTGGCAGGCGGAGCGCGGCCATCCGATCGAGCTCATGACCGAGAGCTCGATCAATCTGGCCCAGGACGCGGAGCTCCTATCCCTCATGCGTGCCGCCAACTTCACGACGATCTTCGTCGGCATCGAGTCGCCACGGGCCGCGAGCCTGGTGGAGACCAGCAAGCACCAGAACCTGCGCGAGGACATCGTCGCGTCGGTGCACCGCATCCAAGCAGCCGGCATCGAAGTCATGGCCGGCATGATCGTGGGCTTCGACCACGACGACGTATCGATCTTCGACGAGCAATTCGACTTCATTCAGGACGCGCGCATCCCGGTGTCGATGACCGGGCTCTTGAACGCGCTGCCGCAGACCGCGCTCCACGAGCGGCTACTCGCCGCCGGGCGCCTCGATTCCGATTACACGGGCGACCAGTTCGCATTCTCGAACGTGCTGCCGGCGGGGATGACGCGGCTCGAGCTCTATCGCGGTTACGAGCGGCTGCTCACGCGGCTCTACGATTACGACCACTACCGGGCGCGCGCGATGGCGTTCATCCTCGCGCACGGCGAGGGCATCCGCGCGCGTGTCGCGTCCGGCCCCGACGAGGTGAAGGTCTTCCTGCGGACGCTCTGGAGCTGTGTGCTGCACGCGTCGCCGCGGCGCGCGTGGATGACGCTTCGGATCTTCGCCGAGACGCTGCTCAAGAGGCCCTCGGCATTCCGCCGCGCGGTGAGCTTCGCGCTGATGCACAAGCATTTCCACGAGTACGGCGAGGCGGTGCGCCGCGAGCTGCGCCGGCTAGCCGCCGAGCTCGAGCGCCGCACGCCCGCACTCGTTCCCGCCTGATCGGCCATCTCCCGCGCGGCGGGTGCCTTCGCGCGGGAAGTCGCGTGCGCTTGCGCGGATGCGCGGCCCGCCATTCCCCCGCGTCCGCCCTTGGAGTGGGGTCGCTCCGGAGGGTATGGATTCCCGCGCGAAGCGCGCGCATCGCGCGTTTTCGTGGGGAGGCGGCATGTCGGAAACGCCCAAGCTCGGGTTCTTGAAGCGGCTGTGGCTGGTGATGGGCCTCGAGTGGTACTTGCTCTTCGACGACGGTTCGCTGGCCTGGGAGGTCGATCGGCTCCTCAAGGGCGAGCCTGCGCCGCTCCCGGAGACTGCGCCCGCTGAGCCCGTCGAGCAGAAGCGGAAGGCCGAGCCCGCGCCCGCCAAGGCCAAGGCATCGGAGCCGCCCAAGCGACCCGACTACGCTTCCGCGCTCCACCTGCTCTCGATCCTGCAGCGGGACGGTCGCTTCGTGGATTTCATCGAGGAAGACGTGGCGTCGTTTTCCGATGCTGATGTGGGCGCCGCGGCGCGGGTGGTCCACGATGGAGTGCGCAAGTCGATGCGTCAGTATTTCAAGCTGGCGCCTGTACGCACCGAGAGCGAGGGCGCATCGATCCAGGTGGGCGAAGACTACGACCCCGTCCAGATCCGGCTCACCGGAAACGTGACCGGCAAGTTGCCGGTGCGCGGCCAGCTCGCGCACCACGGTTGGCGCGTGGCCGAGGTGAAGCTGCCCACACTCCCCGAAGGGCAGGATCTCACTGTGATCGCGCCCGCCGAAGTCGAGGTCTGATTCGTGGCTGCCAAGAAGACTTCCGCCGCCGACGTCGCGGCGACCTATGCGGTCGGTATCGACCTCGGTACGACCAACTGCGGGCTCGCGTCGCTGCCGCTCGGCGACGAGCACGCGCTGGCTCCGCACGCGTTCGGTGTGGCGCAGCTCGTGAACGCCGGCGAGGTGGGCGAGCGTGCGCTCTTGCCGTCGTTTCTCTACTTGCCCGCCGAGACCGATTTGCCAGCGGGCTCGCTGAGCTTGCCGTGGGACGGCGCCCGCGCTTTCGCCGTGGGCGCGCTCGCGCGCGATCGCGGTGCGTCCGTGCCCGCGCGGCTGGTGTCGTCGGCGAAAAGCTGGCTCTCGTTCGCTGGAGTCGACAGGCGTGCAGCGATCTTGCCGTGGGGTTCGCCCGACGAGGTGCCCAAGCTCTCGCCGGTGGCGGCTTCAGCACGCTACCTGAGCCATCTGCGCGAGGCGTGGAACCAGGCGCATCCCGAGGCGCCGCTCGAATCGCAGGAGCTCGCGATCACGGTGCCGGCGTCCTTCGACGCCGTCGCGCGTGATCTCACCGTCGAGGCGGCCGAAGCGGCAGGGTTGGGCGGCCGCCTGACGCTCCTGGAAGAGCCGCAAGCGGCGCTCTATTCCTGGCTCGCCGGCCACGGCGCGTCGTGGCGCAAGCAGGTCGAGCCGGGCGACGTGATCTTGGTGTGCGACGTGGGTGGCGGCACCACCGACTTCTCGCTCATCGCCGTGGGTGAGGAAGGCGGCACGCTGGTGCTCGATCGCCTGGCAGTGGGAGATCACATCCTGCTGGGCGGCGACAACATGGACATGGCGCTCGCCTACGCCGTCCGCACCAAGCTCGAGGGCCAAGGCAAGAATCTCGACGACTGGCAGTTCCGTTCGCTCGCGTACGGCTGCCGCGTGGCCAAAGAAGCGCTTCTCGAGAATCCCCAGGCCGCGTCACATCCCCTGGTGGTGCCCGGCCGCGGCAGCAAGCTGGTGGGCGGCACGATCCGTACCGAGCTCACCCGCCAGGAGCTCGATGGCACGCTGCTCGAGGGTTTCTTCCCGAGGATCGAATCCGGCGAGCGCCCGGCGAAGCCGCGCCGCACCGGCCTCACCACCCTGGGCCTTCCATACGCTGCCGATCCCGGCATCACCCGCCACCTGGCCGCGTTCCTGGGCTTCGAGAACCGCTCGCGCGAGTCGCTCGCGGGCAAGGTGAGCCTGGACGGCAAGCGCTTTCTGCATCCCACGGCGTTGCTCTTCAACGGCGGCGTGATGCGCTCGACGCTCTTGCGCGAGCGGATCACGGCGATCCTCGACGGCTGGCTCACCGCCGATTCCGGCAAACCCGTGAAGGTGCTGGTGGGCGACGATCCCGATCTCGCCGTGGCGCGCGGTGCCGCGTATTACGGCTGGGTTCGGCGCGGCAAGGGCATCCGCATTCGCGGCGGTACGGCGCGCGCTTATTACGTGGGCATCGAGCGCGCAGAGCTTGCGGTTCCCGGTGTGCCGCCGCGGATCGATGCGGTGTGCGTGGCGCCGTTCGGGATGGAGGAGGGCTCGGAAGTCGAGCTGCCGCTGGCCCTCGGTTTGGTGGTCGGCGAGCCGGCGGCGTTCCGCTTCTTCGGCTCGTCCACGCGCCGCGACGATGCCGTGGCCACCGTGGTTTCCAACGCCGTCGAGCTCGAAGAGCTACCGGCGATCGAGACCGAGCTCGAAGGCGAGAGTGGTCGCGTGGTGCCGGTGAAGCTCCACGCTCGCGTCACCGAGGTCGGCACGCTCGAGCTCTCGGCCGTCGAGGAAGCGAGCCAGCGGCGCTGGAAGCTCCACTTCAACGTCCGCGTCGAATGATGCGCGCGGGTCGTCGTCTCCGAGCCGCCGAGCGCGGATCTTCGCCATCGCCCCCACGCGTCGAGCTTCGAAGCGCATGATTCCCACCCCGATCGAGGTCAGCCGCGACGGCTACCGGATCTCCACCGATCCCGCGGCGCTCGATCTCGAGGTGATCCACGCGTTCCTGTCGCGCGAGTCGTACTGGGCGCGCGGGATCTCGCGTGAGCGGGTGGAGCGCAGCGTGCGCGAGTCGTGCTGTTTCGGGCTCTACGTCGAGGCCACCGGTGCTTTGGTCGGTTTCGCGCGGGTGATCACCGACTACGCGACCTTCGGCTACCTCGGTGATGTCTTCGTGCTTCCCGAGCATCGCGGGCGCGGGCTCTCGAAGTGGTTGGTCGAGGTCGTGCTGGCGCACCCGGATCTCCAGGGCTTCCGGCGCTTCATGCTCGCGACCCGCGACGCCCATTCGCTCTACGCGCGCTTCGGCTTCGCTCCGGTCGAGCAGCCCGAGATGCTGATGCAGATCCATCGCCCCGACGTGTACGAGCGAACGGAGGGTTGACGCGCGTGGCGACGAGCAGCGAGGCGCGCTTCGTGGTCGGCATCGACCTCGGCACCACCCACACGGTGGTGGCCGCGAGCCCCGTCGATCGCCCCGAGATCGCGGTGTTTCCGATCTCGCAGCTCGTGGCCGCGGGGGAAGTGGCGGCGCTCGATCTGCTGCCGTCCTTCCTCTACACGCCCGCCGAAGGCGAGCTGATCGAGGGCGCCACCAAGCTGCCGTGGAACCGCGCCGCCGTGGCGATGACCCGTGTGGATTGGGCGATCGGAGATTTCGCGCGCCGCCAAGGCGCCCAGGTGCCGGGGCGCCTCGTCTACTCGGCCAAGAGCTGGCTTTCGTACGCGGGGGTCGACCGCGCTGCTGCGATCCTGCCGTGGGGTGCCGCCGAGGACGTGCCGCGGCTCTCGCCCGTCGAGGCCTCGGCGCGAGTGCTGGAGCACGCGCGGAACGCGTGGGACCAGGCCCATCCCGAGGCACCGCTCGCCCGCCAAGACGTGGTGCTCACGGTTCCCGCGTCGTTCGACGAGGTGGCGCGCGAGCTGACGGTGGAGGCCGCCGAGCGCGCGGGCATCGGCCGCCTGCGCCTGATCGAGGAGCCGCAGGCGGCGTTCTACGATTTCCTCCAGCATCACGAAAACGACCTCGAAAAGGCCCTCGGCAGCGCGCGGCTGGTGCTGGTGGTCGACGTGGGCGGCGGCACCACCGATCTGACGCTGGTGCGCGTCGTGCGTCCCGCGGGCGGAGGAACGCCCACGCTCGAACGCATCGCCGTCGGCGACCACTTGATGCTGGGTGGCGACAACATGGACGTGACGCTGGCCCGGCACGTGGAGATGCAGCTCTTCGGCAAGACCGGGACGCTCGACGCGACGCGGTGGTCGGGACTGGTGCAGGCGGCGCGGCTCGCCAAGGAAACGCTGCTCTCCGGCCACGGCCCGGATACCTACGGTGTGGCGGTGGTGGGGCGTGGTTCGCGACTTCTGGGCGGCGGCCAGTCGTACACCGTGGGTCGAGCGGAGGCCGAGCAGATCCTGCTGGAAGGATTCTTGCCGCGGGTCGCCGCCGATCAAGAGCTCGAGAAGCGCGGACGCGTCGCGCTCACCGAGCTCTCGCTGCCGTTCGCCGCGGACCCAGCCATTTCCCGCCACGTGTCGTCGTTTCTGCGGCGCCACGCCGAGACCGCTGCGCGCACCGGCGTCACGGTCGTCAACGGCATCCCCCGTCCCGATGCGCTGCTCTTGAACGGCGGTGTCTTCAACGGGCCGCGGGTGGTGGAGCGCCTCGCCGAGGTGCTGGCCGGATGGTTTCCCGGCGACACGATCCCGCTGCTCACGCATCAGTCGCTCGATCTGGCGGTGGCACGTGGCGCCGCGTACCACGGCCTGGTGCGGCGTGGCTTCGGCGTGCGCATCACCGGCGGCTCGGCGCGCTCGTACTACTTGGGAGTCGCAGGCGATGAAGAGCGCCGCCACGCGGTGTGTGTCGCGCCGCGAGGCATGGAGGAAGGCGCCGAGTCCGAGGTCCCCGGCCTCGACCTCAAGCTGCTTCTCGGCAGACCGGTGGCGTTTCCGCTCTACACGTCCACCGGCGATCGCGTGGATCCGCTCGGTGCCCTCATCGACGTCACCGACGATCTCGAGCCGTTGCCGCCGCTCTGTGCGGTGCTGGGTGGCGCGGGCGCGGCGAAATCTTCGGCGGTTGCGTCGGCGCGAGGCGCCGAGGGCGGCGAGGTGGCGGTGCGCCTCGAAACGCACCTCACCGAGGTGGGCACGCTCGAGATCGCGCTCAAGAGCATCACGCCGCCCGAGCGTCGCTTCCGGCTGCGCTTCGCCGTGCGCGGTGAGGGCGGGCGCGCGGGTGCCGCCGTGGACGAGTTGCCGCGAAGGTTTCCTGACGCGCGCAACTCCATCGAGCGCCTCTACGGCAAGCGCGATCAGACCGTCGATCCCAAAGAGATCAAGAACCTGCGTCGCCACGTCGAGCAGCTCATCGGCCAGCGGGACTCGTGGTCGGCCGCGACCAGCCGCGAGCTCTGGGGGGTGCTCTGGGATTGTGCGGGGCGGCGCCGCCGCACGGCCCAGCACGAGCGCTTGTGGTTCCAGCTCGCCGGCTTCTGTTTGCGTCCCGGCTACGGAGTGCCGCTCGACGATTGGCGTGTGGGCGAGATGTGGAACCTCTTCGAGGGCGGCGTGCAGCACACCGCCGATGCGCACAACTGGTCGGAGTGGTGGATTCTCTGGCGAAGGATCGCCGGCGGCTTGAGCGCGGAAGCGCAGCGCGTGCTCCTGGAAGCGGCGCGCCCGTGGCTCGAACCGCCCAAGACGCGCTCGCCTCCCAAGCCCAAGGGGCCCAAGGCCGAGGGCCATCTGGAGATGGAGCGGATGGTGGTGTCGCTGGAGCGCATCCCCGCAGGCGAGAAGGCCGACGTGGGCGAGTGGGTGCTCGCGCGGCGGAACGCCGACTCGCCGCTCTCGTGGTGGCCGCTCGGCAGGCTCGGCACACGCCAGCCTCTTTACGCGAGCGTCCACGACGTAGTCCCTGTAGACGTCGCCGTGCGCTGGGTCGAGCGCTTGCTCGTGCTCGATTGGCGCAAGGCCGAAGGGGCAGGGCTGGCCGCGGCGATGATCGCGCGCATGACCGGCGATCGCGAACGCGACCTGCCCGAAGCCTTGCGGCTCAAGGTCGCCGAGCGGCTCACGCGCACCGGGGGAGCGTCGGGCTGGGCGCGGATGGTGCGCGAGGTGGTGGCCCTCGATGCCCAGGAAGAGACGCAAGTCTTCGGCGACACGCTGCCGCCAGGGCTCAGGCTCGCATGAGCCGCTGGCGCGGGCGGGAGGGCGCGGTATGACGAATCCAGGCTGCGGCCGCGTGACGGTCGCGGCGCTCACACCCGAACGCCTCGACGAATTTCTGGGCTTCTTCGACGGCGACGCGTTCGCCGACAACCCCGCGTGGGCTTCGTGTTATTGCCAATGCTTTCTCGTCGACCACACGCGAGTGGTCTGGAAAGACCGCACGGCCGCGGAGAATCGTGCCGATGCCTGCTCCAAGATTCGCGACCGGCGCATGCAGGGCCAGCTCGCTTACCTCGACGGCAAGGTGGTTGGCTGGTGCAACGCGGGGCCGTGGCGCCTCATGAGCGCCCTTCACGCCGAGCCGGAGCCGCTCGCCGATTCGCTCGGCGAGATCACGTGCTTCATCGTCTCCGCGGCCCATCGGCGGCGCGGGGTCGCGACCGCGCTCCTCGCTGCTGCGTGCCAGGACCTGCGCGCGCAAGGTCTCGCCACGGTCGAGGCCTATGCGCGCACCGACGACGCGAGCGCCGCCCAGAACCATCACGGTCCGCTGGCGATGTATCTCGCTCAGGGATTCGCGATCCACCGCGCCGATCCCGACGGCAGCCCCGGCGTCTACGTGCGCAAGTCGCTCAGCGGCTGAGGCGATCAACCCGTCTCACCGAAGCCGCGCGTCTCACGCCACCATCACGAAGTCGTCCGGCTCAGCGAGCCCTATCTCGCGCAGCGCGTCGCGGATGAGCGCGCGGGCGCCGAGCGTGCCGACAGCGCCCACCACGAGGGGCCGTGGTTCGTGATCGAGGAGCCTCGGCAGCTCCGCAGGCGACCACACCGGCCGACTTCGCACCTCGCGACCCCATTTGGCTGCGTCGATGTCCACGAATCCCGCCAGCTCGACTCCGGTGGCGAGCAGCTCGCGGGCGAAGAATCGCCCGACCTTTCCCGCGCCCCACACCATCGCCGCACGGCCTGCGAGCGCGGTCCGCGCCAGATGCGTGGCCTTGAGACGAAGGAACGCCGGACGCGCGTATGCCGGCAGCCGGCGTGACGCACGCTGCGCCGAATCGCGCCACACGAGTAGCCGCTCGGGCACGTTGGCGAGTGCATGGCCGGCCGCGACGAGCCTGAGCACCAGGTCGTAATCCTCGGGGAACGGACCTGCGCGGTAACCGCCCAGCGCCACCACGGCCTCACGGCGAAAGCAGAACGTGGGATGGAGGATCGGGCATTCGACCCACAGCTCGCGTCGCACGTCCTCCGGCGAGGTGATTCCCGCCAGCCACTCGGCATGGCGCGCCATGCCGGCGCCCGCTGGTCCGCCAAGCCCGGCGATCGTGACGTGCGTCCCCGCGAGGACGATCTCCCGCTGCGCGTCGAGCAACGCGAGCTGACGTTCCAGCCGCCGCGGCTCGCACACGTCGTCGGCGTCCAGGCGCGCGACCAGCGGCGCCTGGCACGCATCGAGCCCCAGCGCGAGCGCACCGGCGATCCCGATCCCGTCGGTGTGGAGCACGTGCAGTCGCGGCTCGCGCGCCGCCCATTCGGCGAGGAGGTGTCCGGTCTCGTCTCGCGAGCCGTCGTCCACCACCACGATCTCGATGGCAGCGAGGGTCTGCGCAGTGACGCTCGCGAGCGCCTCGCCGAGCGTCGCCGCACCGTCGCGCACCGGCAGCAGCACGCTCACCCGCGGCGTGCCGGCGCTCACGTGCGAACCTCGCGGCAGGACGCACGGCTATACTCGGCCCCGACATGAGCGACCGCAAACCACGCGATCCGGCCGCCGAGAAGGCGCGCGCCGAACGGGTCTATTTCTCGGTCGAGGCCGCAAACCGTCTCGTCCCCGAGCTGCAAGCGCGCTTCGACGTGGTGATGGCGCGGATCGAACGCATCCGCGAGATCGTGCACCATCTGTCGAGCCTGGGCGGCGCCTATCCCGGCCCATTGCGTCCCGAGCTGATCGGTCTCTATCGCGACATGCAGGAACAAGTGGAAGCCGTGCGGAAGCTGGGTGCCGTGGTGAAGGACGTCGAGAAGGGCCTGGTCGACTTCTGGCATCTGCGCGACGGCAACGACGTCCAACTCTGTTGGCGTCACGGCGAGGCGGCGATCGAGTGGTATCACGGGGAGAGCGAGGGGTTCGCGGGTCGCAAGCCCCTGGTCGAGCCCGACGATCCCGAGGACACGCCTCCCCGCTCCTCGTCGCTGCACTGACCCGCTCAGGGATTGACTCCACGCACCGCGAGCCCAAATTCCCATCGTGGCGACCGAATACAAGGACTACTACAGAGTCCTGGGTGTGAAGCGGGAAGCGACCCAGGAAGAGATCAAGAAGGCTTACCGCCGGCTGGCGCGCAAGCACCATCCCGATCTCCACGCCAGCAAGGACCGCGGCGCCGCCGAGAACAAGTTCAAGGAGATCAACGAGGCCTACCAAGTCCTCGGTGATGCCGAGAACCGGCAGAAATACGATCGCCTGGGCGCCAACTGGAAGCACGGCGATCCGTTCAGCGGATTCGGCGGCGGCGGTCGCCCGGGAGCAGGTGGGCCCCACACCTGGAGCTGGTCGTCCGAAGGCGGAGCGCCCGGTGGCTTCCAGGGCTTCGGCGATGTGGGTGGCTTCAGCGACTTCTTCCAGCAGCTCTTCGGTGACGCCGGCCCGCGTCCCGGCGCTCGTCGCGGGCGTGGTGGGCGCGGCTTTTCCATGCCGGGCGAGGACGCGGTCGCCGACGTGGAGGTCACGCTCGAGGAGGTGCTGAGCGGCACGCGCCGCAGCCTTCACCTGAGCGGGCTGGCGCCGTGCTCGGCGTGTGGCGGAACCGGACAGACGGGTGACAAGCCGTGCCCGTCGTGTCGCGGCAGCGGTCAGGAGTCGCGCTCGCAGACGATCGAGGTCCGGATCCCGCCCGGAATCAGCGAAGGCGGTCAGCTTCGCGTGCGTGGCAAGGGCAATCCGGGCATGGGCGGCGGCGAATCCGGTGATCTGCTGCTGCGCGTGCACATCGCCGCCCATCCGGTGTTTCAGCGAGTCGGGAACGATCTTCAAGTGGACCTCCCGCTCTGGCCGTGGGAAGCCGTGCTGGGCAGAGAGGTCACGGTGCCGGTGCTGGACGGCAGCGTGAAGATGAAAGTGCCGGCGGGAAGCCAGTCGGGAACGCGCATGAAGCTGCGCGGCAAAGGGCTGCCGGGTTCCGGCGGTCAGCGCGGTGATCAGTACGTGGTGCTCAGGGTCGTGGTGCCGAAGGACGTCACGCTCGAGGAGCACGAGCTCTACACACGCTTGGCGGAGTTGCGTCCGAGCGATCCGCGTGGCGGCGTGTGAGCGCCGGTGCAGGCGGCGAGGTCGCCGAGATCCTCGATCGTGCCCACGCACTGCTCGATGCAGGCCGCGACGACGCTGCCCTCGCCATCCTCGACGAGGCGCGCCGTTCGCTCGCCAATCCCAGTGAGCGCGCCTTGGTGCTGGGGCAGATGGCGGCGATCCGCGCTGCACGCGGAGACGTGGAAGGAGCGCTCGCCGACCACGAGGCCGAGATTCAGCTCTACGACGAGCTGGGCGATCGACACGCGCGGGCGATCACGCTGCTGACGGTGGCGCGCCTGGGCGCCTCCGCAGGGGATATCGACGGCGCGTGGACGCTGCTTTCCGAGACGCTGCCGACCTTTCGCGAGCTGGGTGATGCCGATGGCGTGGCGAACACGCTCTGGGCGCTCGCCAAGGTGGAAATCGCCCTCGAACGCTACCAGGAGGCCTTCGACCACCTGAGCGACTCGTATCGCATCAACCAGAAGCTCGATCGCCTCGACGGCCTCACGTTCGTGGGCGTGGATCTCGGCCAATTGCTCCACGCCGCTGGCGAGACCGACGAAGCGCTCGCGGTGCTGACCCGCTCGCGAGACGGATTCGTGCGCCTCGGCCTTCCGGACCTCGCCCAGAAGACCCAGGACGTCATCGACGAGCTCTTCGGCTCGCCCGGATCGACCCAGGGGTTGTGAACCTCGACACGAACATCGTCACTGTGACGATCAGCGGGAAACGACGTCGGCTTCGCACCGGTGCTGGTACGCCGTCTCGCGGGTGGGGTGGACTGTTCCACCGAGCAGCCCTACGCGCCTCATCTCACGGCGACCCGGCGAGAGCGGCCACGGATTCGGTGGCGGCGCGCAGCACCAGCGAGCGCTGGGGCGCGGAGGAGCCGCGCGAGGATTCTCGCGCTCGGGCTACGGAGGATCGGGGGTATACTCGTGCCATGATTCGGCGAGGGCGTGGCGACGGGATCACTGCTCGCGTGATTCGGCCCGGCGAGCTCGTGAACGGGACCGACGGATGGAGCGGGACGACGCCCGAAGAGCGGATCGAGGCGGTGTGGGATCTCACGCTGGCGTGCCTCGCCTGGAACGCGGACGGGACGGTTGAGCCCCGACTTCAGAGATCTCATTGCCGAGTTCAACGCGCACGGCGTTGAGTTCCTGATCGTGGGGGCCCACGCGTTGGCTGCGCACGGCCACGTGCGGGCGACCAAAGATCTCGACGTGTGGGTCCGTCCCAGCGAGGAGAACGCGCTGCGGGTCGTTCGCGCACTCCGTGCGTTCGGTGCGCCGACGCGAGATCTCGCGATCACAGATCTCACCACCGAAGGAACGATCTTCCAGATCGGTGTGCCGCCGCTTCGCATCGACGTGATCACCGCCATCGACGGAGTCCAGTTCGACGAAGCTTGGGAGGCGCGGGTCGCGACGCGATTCGCTGATCAACCGGCAGCAGTCTTGTCCCGGCAGCATCTGATTCGGAACAAGCGCACCGCTGGTCGGATGCAGGACTTGGCCGACATCGAGCGCCTCGAGCGCGAGGAGCCGAGCGAGTAGCGCGCACCCGCGCATTGCGCCGAATCAGCGTGCGCGGGCGTCGAGGTCTTCGCCGCGGATCCACCAGGCGTGGAAGCCGATCGGGACGCGCTGCGGGATGTGCAAGCGCGCCACGGGTTTCCCGGCTACGTCGCGGGCGTCGAGGATCACCAGCTCGGAGAGATCGGTGGTGGTGTCGTGGACGAAGGTGACGAGCCAGCCGTCGTCCTCGGCGGCGTCGCCGGTGCGCGGCGCGAATACGACCTCGCCGCCGAATCGGCCGGCACCGTAGCGGTGGTGATCCGAGGTGCCGCGCGCCAGGTCGTACTTGATGACGCCGTCGAAGAGCAGCTCGTTCGCTTCCGCGATGCTCGGGTTGTAGCTGATGGAGCTACGGGCTCCGAGCCGCAGGTTGTTCATGCGCGGGAACTCGGTGGGACGATCGTCGAGACGTTCTTCGCTCACGGCGCCGCTCGCTAGATCGAAGCGCCAGCGAGTGAGGAAGGGATTCAGCTCCAGGAAGAAGAGCCGGGGAATCTTGCCGTCGCCCTCGGGTGTCTGTGGCAGCGGATTCTCGATCCGGCACGCGGTCAGCTCGATCACGTCGCCGTCCTCGAACGCATTGATGGTGTGGTACGCGTAGCACGGCGGAGCCTCGAACCAGCGCACGTCGGCGTTGGTGCCGTGGCGGGGCACGATGCCGAAGCGGCTCGGCAGGTTGCTGTCGAAACCGACCCGGCGACGGCCACTCTCGAGCCGCGACATATCCCAGAGCATCGGGAAGTCGAGGAAGATCGTGTAGCGCTCGGTGATGGCGATGTCGTGGAGCAGTCGCGGGCCGGGAAGCTCGATGGGAGTGGTGGTGACGCGCGATCCATCGGCGGACGCGACACCGTACGTCAGGTACGGCGCGCGGTAGGGCGAGTAGTCGAAGAACACGAGGTCGCCTGTGCGCGGATCGAGCTTGGGGTGCGATGCGAGCCCGCACGCGAGGCGTCCGCCGTAGTCGTAGGGCCCGATCGTGTCGAGAGACGGGACGTCGATCGCGTAGGGTTCGCCGCCCAGCCACCAGGTCGCGAGCAAACGGCCGTTGTGCCAGACCAGATCCGTATTGGCGGTGTCCTTGTCGGGCGCGGCTTTGCGCTCGGGAGGGATGGGGTCGAGGATGCCGCCCCACAGCGCTCGTCCCGCGGCTTCCTCCTCCTGGAACGCGCGGGTGCGGACGAAGCGGTTCACGTAAGTCGCGCGACCCTCTTCCAGGCGCACGCCGTGAATCATCGCGTCGCCGTCGAACCAGTGATAGCGGCCGGGTGGAGGGAAGCGCGGATTGGTGCCGTTCCGCACGAACATGCCGCGCAGCTCGCGCGGGATCTCACCCTCGATCACGCGCAGGTCGTGGGCCGTGATCTCCTGCGATTGGGGCGCGAAAGCGCCACTCAGGTACGGGTTCGTGGTCGCGAGTGACGGTGCGCTCATTCGGGGGGCTCCTGGATCGCTGCGAGGTGCGGAGTGGGAGGAGGCTACCGATCGTGGCCTGCGTCGCGCAACGTCGCTGGAGTCGCGCGCGACGACTTGAAGCGTCCGATGGAACCGTTTACGACTGCGACCACCACTCTCGGAGGAGATGAATCATGCGAACGGCCAAAGCGATCGGTTTCGGTGTGATGATGCTTGCGTTGCCGGCCTGCGCCGGCGCTGGCGGGTTCCGTCAGTTCGCCGAGGTGAACGCCAGCGAGCGCGCCCAGGTTCAGGATGCGTGCAGCGCGAAGGCGCGTGCCGAGAAGATGGAGATCACCAACTGGCACGGGATCCGCGAGGTGAGCCAGGGCCAGTTCCAGGCGGACGTGATCGTCCAGTACAAGGGCGCGCCGTACCAGCGCGTGTGCAAGTACAACTCGCACAGCAAGTCCGTCGACATCACGGAGAATCCCGGTCAGGGCGGGATGGCGGAAGTGGGCAATCAGGTCGCGACCCGCGAGCGCGCCAAGCAGGCGTGCGAAGCGAAGGCGGCCTCCGACAAGATCGAGGTGCTGCGCTGGTCTCCGTTCCAAGAGGTCAAGCCGGACATCTGGGAGTCGGACATCCGCGTGCGGTGGAAGGGCCAGGAGTACGACCGCACCTGCGTCTACAAGGACAAGAGCGAGAACGTCGACATCCGCGAGCGGCGCTGAGGCGTTCCCGGCGGGGCTTCGCTTCGCGGCGACGGCATCCGCCTACGCCGCGCGGCGAGCTTTCGGGCTCGTGAGGCATCGCCGGCATGGAAAACGGGCCGCTCGTCTACTGTTCCGGGCCGCTCTTCTCGCCGGAAGAGATGGCGGCGATGGCTCACATCGCCGCGGTCCTCGAACGCGCCGGACATCGCACGTTCCTACCGCAGCGGGATGGTCTCGAGGCGTACGTGCTGCGCCACGCCGGTCACCCGCTGGCGAGTGCCTGGCCCATGAGCCGCGTCCGGGGTGTTTTCGGACGCGCGATCTTCGCCCTCGACGTGTACCAATGCCTGGAGCGTTGCGACGCCCTGGTCTTCAACATGAACGGGCGCGTGCCCGACGAAGGCGCCGTCGCAGAGACCGCGCTCGCGTGGGCGTCGGGCAAGCCGCTGGTGATCTACAAGCGCGACGATCGCAGCCCGTTCCACGGGGAGGACAACAGCATGGTGACGGGGCTCGCGTACGACGGTGCGACGATCGATCGCGTCGACGACCTGCCGCGGGCCGTCGAGCGCGTGATCGCTGCCGTTCGCGAGCGCTGCCACTCGCCGAGCGAGGCGGCGCCGCGGCCGCCTTTCGTCGAGGACGTGGTTCGGCGCGGCGCGCGGATCTGGCGCTGGATGCAGCTTCTCCCGCGCGCCTCTGCGGGTGAGCCATCGGTCGAGGCGATCCGTGCCGAGCTCGAGCGCATCGAGCGCGACGCGACTGGCTGAACGATCGGCCCCGAGTCGCGCGGGACCGCGAAGCCGCGCGTCGCGGCGCGCCCGCCCCCCGTCCAGACGCAGGCGCTCAGGGAACCAGGTTCTCGATCCCTTCGGCGGTGCAGTCACCCGTCGCGATCACGGGGTTGCAGCGCGCCGGCGTACCCCCGGGGATCTCGAGCCAGTCGGGACGGCTCGAAACCGCCGCCGGAAAATCGTCCATCAGCATCTGCACGCCGT
>CAYUSL010000110.1:0-15248 GCA_964447125.1 uncultured bacterium
GACGAACGATCCAGTTGACACAAGTCGATCCATAGAAGACCCCCGAGGCAACATCACCGAGCCCCGAAGGAAGCGCGAAGCGCTTGCTTCAGGGCTAGCCCAGCTCTTGCGCACGCCGCTCCAGCGCGGCCGTGATCTCGATGAGCGCCAAGAACGTGGACGCCGCCTCGCCGGCGGGAAGTGAGCCGAACTCGCGCGCCGCTGACACGCGGCTCAGCACCGTCTCGGCGTCCTCGCGACCCAGCTCCCGGACCCAATGCTGGAGCGCCTCGCGCGGAGGCAGCGCGCGGCCGTCGCTGAGCTCGAGCAGCGCTGCGGCTGCGGCGCGGAGCGGCCCGGCGAAGTCCGCGAGCGCCATCACCATCTGTTCGTGGCGCAGGCTCGTGAGCACGTAGCGTTGCCGCATGCGCAACACCAGGTTGAGCAACACCTGCCGCAGGCGGCGGATTCCTGCTTCACGAGAGATCTCGAGATCGGCGAACGGATCGCTGCCGTGGAGCAGGCGATGCCGTCGCGAGATGTCGGCGAACTTCACGGCGAAGGCCTCGGCTGCAGCCGGCAGCTCGCTCGCGAGCACGAACATCGGCATCAGCCGCACCGCGGCGTTGGCGAAGCGCGCTTGCTCGCGGAGCACGTCCGCCTTGGCGACGTCGAAGCGCGCGAGCACCACGATCACGTTCAGATCCGACGTGGGTCGCAGCCGGTCTTCGGCGCCGCTGCCGAAGAGCACCACGCTCACCAGATCGGCACCGAATGCCGTTCGAGCGGCCTCGACGAACGCGTCGAGGACCGCCGTCGCGGACTTCGTCGGCGGATTCCTCTCGGCCACGCGCACGACTCGGTGGTGGATCAGCGCCGCAGTGCGCCGGTGCCGCCGTAGCTGTCGATGAGCTCACGCGAGATGCGGCGGCTGTGCGCGATCTCGCTCATCACCTCGGCTGCTTCGGTGGGCGTGCGTGCGAAGGTATCGCGGTCGAGCGTGTAGAGGCCGAAGCGGATGGCGAAGCCTTGCGCCCACTCGAAGTTGTCGATGAGCGACCAGTGGAAGTAACCGCGCAGATCGATGCCGGCGTCGAGGATCTGGCGTACCACCACCAGATGCCGCACCAGGCTCTGGGCGCGCAGGCTGCCGCCGATGGCGAAGTCGCCCTCGCGCACGCCGTAGCCGTTCTCGGTGATGAGGAGCGGCGTGTTGGGGAAGCGTTCGGCCCAGAGCTTCGTGACGTCGAAGAGCGCCTCGGGCGCGTGCACGCCGCCCCAGTGGTACGGGCCGGGTCCCGTGTAGTTGGGGATCGGGAAATCGGGGTAGGGGGCGCGAGGGCAACCGAGCAAGTCGAGAAAGAGTGGACCCAGCGCACCCACGAAGGTCGCGATCTCGTCCTCGCACGGCACCGAGCTGAGCGGGTACGCGGCGAGCAGCGGCAGCACCTTCGCTTCCCGGTAGTACTGCAGGCCGAGCCAGTCGAGCTTGTTGGCGTACGCCGGCCGATCTTCGTCGATCACCCCGTCGAGGTCGCGGTCCAGACCGCCCGCGACCACGCCGTTCACGAACGAGTAGTCCGGCGCGCCCGAGGCTGTCGCCGCGGCGACGTGCTTGGGATTGGTGGGGTCGACGGGTTCGTAGGCCGTGGTGGCGATGGTGAGGCCGACGCGCGCCGCCTCGCCGTCGCCGTCGGCGTCCACGGTGTCGTGGGCGCGGATCGCGTCGTAGCACTGGGCGTGGGCGCTCAGGTACTGATCGAGGACCTTCGAGAACGAGCCGCGGATGTCGCCCGGTAGCGGCGCGAAGAGCCCGGGCGGAAAGCTGCCGCCCGTGTAGCCGCTCAGGAAGTAGACGTTGGGTTCGTTGAACGTGGCCCACCAATCGACGTCGCCGCCGAGCTCGCTGGCCATGCGCGAGCAGAATGCGCCGAACTGCTCGGCGACCTCCGGATTCGACCAGCCGCAGAGGTTGGTGTCGGTGGGGCCGCCGACACAATCGAGATTGGTGAGGTCGTAGACCCAGATGGGATTGGTGAAGTGATGAAGCGTGACGTAGGGCGTGAGCCCGTGCGCGCGCACCGAGTCGAGGACCGAGCGGTAATGGTCGATCTCGTTCTCGTCGAAGACGCCTTTGCGCGGCATCACCCGGCTCCAATCGATCGAGAACCGGTAGGCGTCGAGGCCCATCTCCTCGACGAGCCGATGGTCGGTGTCGAAGAGCTCGTAGCTATTGGCGGCGGCTCCCGCGGGCTCCGCGGTCTTGCCGGCGAGCTCGGGCAAGGTCGTGAACTGATACCAGTCGGTGTTGGTGAGCCCACCTTCGACTTGCTGCGCGGCGGTGGCGGCACCGAGCACGAATCGGCGCGGCAGGCGCAGGGCGCCGTCAGCGTCGCCACTGCCGCCGCCGCATCCCAGTGCCAGCGCGAGCGCGACGAGCGGAAGCGCGCGGACGATCGCAGCGGGGGCTCGGGGCGGCATCGCTGGAATGACGAATGTCAGCGGGGCGGCGAACCTCGGTGACTACACTCGAGGCGCGCGGATCGTAGCACTCGTCGATCCCACGGAGTCGAGCCATGAACGACACGACCCTCGCCCGCCCCGACAAGATGCACGCGGGCTCGCTCGCGTTGCAGCAGCGCTACGGCACCCACGAGCTGGGGATGCGTGTGGCGAAGTCCGTCGCGCCGCAGCTTTCAGAAAAAGAAGCGGTGTTCGTGCGTGCGCAGGAGTGGTTCTTCTGCGCCACTGCCGACGAGCTGGGCCGCACCGACTGCTCGTTCCGCGCCGGTCCGCGTGGCTTCGTTCACGTGCTCGACGAGCGCACGCTCGCGTGGGAGGACTACGACGGCAACGGGGCTTTCATGAGCCTCGGCAACATCCAGCTCAATCCGTCGGTGGCGCTCTTGTTCGTGGACTTCGAGCACGCCAAGCGGCTGCGTGTGGGCGGCACCGCGGAGATTCTCGATGGCGACGCCGCCGCGGCCGTGGTTCCCGGCGCCAAGCGCGTGGTGCGGGTGCACATCACCCACGCTCACGCCAACTGCCCGCGTCACGTGCCCTATCTGGTGAAGGGGATCGTCCCCACCACGTTGCCGGCGCGGATCAACTGCTGGATCCGCAAGAATCTCGGGAAATCGGCGTTCGTCCGCCGTGCCTACGATTGGATCCAAGAGCACATGTGAGGCCGCGGCTTCGTGTTGCCCCCGTGACGTTCGCCTGATCCGCGAGGAAATGGGTCGCCCCCCTTCCAGATTTCGTCCCTGGCGGGCACTCTGTGGTCCTCTGAGCCCAACCTCCCGGTATTCCCGGGTCGGATCGCCGCCCGAACCCGGTGGCTTTTCACCCGAGTCTGCGAGAAGCCCTTGAACGTCTTCCTCGTTTACGTCCGCGACGAGAATTACTACCGGCTGTTGCCGGAGCGGCTGCATCGACCCCAGTTCGAGAACCGCCTTCCGGTGATGGCGTTTCCGCCGTTGGGAATCCAGACGCTGGCACCGGTGCTCCGCGAGCGCGGCCATCGGGTGCGGCTCTTCGATACCTGCCATCCCGAGATGAAGCCCGCTCACATCGCCCAAGCGGTGTGCGACGAGAAGCCCGACTTGGTGGGGCTCTCGTTTCTCTCGACGACCTCCTATCCCGCTACGAAGGCGATGGCCGCCACCCTCAAGGCCGCATCCCCCAAGACCCCCATCATCCTCGGCGGGCCCTTCGCGTCGATCAATCCGGAGCAGATTCTCGAGGACTGCCCCCACGCCGACGCCGTCGGTGAGGGTGAGGGCGAAGAGCTCTTGCCCGCGTACCTCGCCAGCATGGACCGTCCCGGTGACGTACCGAGCCTCTCGTGGCGGCGCGGCGACGAGATCGTCACCAATCAGGACGGGCCGATCCTGCGTGACCTCGACAAGTACCCGTATCCCGATCGCGAGAGCTTGCCGATCGAGTACATCGAATCGATGCCGCTCGACGTGCCCGCGGTGCTTTCGCTGGACCGTTTTTGCACGATGCAGACCTCGCGCGGATGCCCGTATCCGTGCATTTATTGCGACATTCCCTCGCTCGCCGACGGCAAGTGGCGCTCGCGTTCACCGGAGCACGTGCTCGGTGAGATGCAGATGCTCAACGATCGCGGCTATCGCTCGGTGTACCTCACCGACGATCACTTCCTGCTCAAGCGGAAACGAATCGAGGCGATCTGCCAGGGCATGATCGATCGCAAGCTCGAGCTGCGGTGGGGCTGCGAGGGGCGCGTCGACTCGATGGCGATCAACGAGTTTCCGATCATGGCGAAGGCCAAGTGCTCGATGCTGGCGTTCGGCGTCGAGGCTGGCACCCAGAAGGTGCTCGACCGTCTCAAGAAGGGTCAGCGGCTCGAGCAGATCGAGCTGGCGGTGGCGAAGGCCAAGGAGGCTGGCATCGCCAGCGCCCACGGGTTCTTCCTGATCGGCGCGCCGAACGAGACCGCCGAGGACGTGCTCGAGAGCTTCCGCTTCGCCGCGCGGCTTCGGCTCGACACCTTCGGCTTCAACCGGCTGTGCGCGTATCGCGGCACCCCGCTCTGGCAGGAATACGTCGAAAAAGGCGTGATCGACGACAAGCGCGATTGGCAGAAGTGGTTCAAGTGCTCCGACATCGATCCCAGCATCCTGCCCAGCGAGGAGCTGAACCGGCTACGCATGAAGGGTTACGGCTTGCTCTTCTGGCACCGAATCACACGCCGCCCGATCGAGACGGCGCGCTTGCTCCGGAACTTCGGTCGCTACATGCGCAAGCGCGACATCTTCGCGCTGCTCGCGAGCCCGTTCCGCCGCCGTGCCCTCACCAAGGCCCCCGATCTGCCGGTGAAGATGCTCGCCGCCGGCCTCACCGCCCCGATCCGCGAGCCCCTCGCCGCCGCGGCGTAGACGTTTTCCGCGGGGGGGGCTGCTCAGCGGCGGGATCTCGTCGAGACATCAAGCCACCGCCGGCCCCGTCGAGGGAGCGATGGTCCTCCAACCGATTCGCCGCACGCAGGTGAGACGGGATCACGCCGCGCTGGCTCCGGCGCCGAGCACGGCGCCCGGGGCGGTCTCTTTCCCCTTCACGCCGTACTCGCGATAGCCGTCCACGCGGATCTCGCGCAGGTAGTAGCGATTCGCGGGAATCGAGGCCCATTCGCTGGTGAGCCGCGCCGCGTAGCGCTCGCGATCGAATTTGTCGAAAGCCACGCGGTCTTCGTAATCGCGCGTGCCCAGCCAGATGCGGTGCTTGAGCGTGTCGGTCAGGCGGATCTTCCGGATCGCCGCCGCCGCGCCCGGCACGATCGTTCCCGAATAGACGACCATGGTGTTGCCGCTGCCGTACGACGCGAAGAGGATGCGCTTGCCCTCGATCTCGTCGCCGATCCGCTTGAGCTCGCTCTCCAGCAGATTCGCCAGGCACAGGTAGAGCGAGCAGGTGTAGAGGTTGCCGGCGAGCGCCGTGCCGTGCAGCGATTCCGGCAAGCGCAGTCGCGCGAGCTCGACCTCCGCGGCTTCGGCGGAGATGCCGCGCGCCTTGGCGAGCAGATCGGTGAGCGCTTCCACCGGCATCTGCCGGAACGGCGCGTGCAGAAGCACGTAGTCGAAGCCGTCGAGGAAATGCTTGCCTGTCGGCACCTCGATCAGCCCGCTCTTGAGCGCCTTGTCTTTGAAGCTCTGGTAGGCGCCGACCAGCGCGTCCTTGTAACACTGCACCGAGAACTTGCCGCGCGCCTTGGCGACGCTGGAGCCGATGTTGCGAAAGAAGTCGTCGACGCTCTGGCTGTTGTAGCCGACCACGCCCAGATCCAGGCGGATGAGCTTGGGATCGGTTTCCACGAGCAGGCTCACGGCGCCCGCCCCTTGCGTGAACTCGGCCGTCGAGACCAAGTCGTAGCGCGAGGTGTCACCCATGGTGACGATCGCGGGTGAGGCGAGCCCGCGCAGCGAGTCGATGGCGATCTGGCTCATGGCGCCGAGCAGCCCGTAGGTGCCGCCCGCGCATGCGTGCTTGACCTCGTAGATGCTGGTGTCGGGGCCGATGCGGATGCCGTCTTGCTCGAGAAGCCCCTGCGCGAAGCTCGAGAGCGGCTTGGCGTGGTCCATGGCGGTCTCGGTGCCGCACACGAATTGGCTCACGCGGGTGGGGTCGACTCCGGTGCTCGCGACGAGATCGCGCACCGACTCGGCGATCATCGTCACCGTGTCCTCCCACACCTCGGGAATGCGCATCTCTTCCTGACCGGTGTAGCGAAGCGACTTCACGAAGTCGCGCGAGTCGCCGTCGCTGCGGCGTGCGTTGCGCTCCTCGGCGAGCGGCCTGAGCTTCACGGCGCGTTCAGGGAGGTAGACGGAAAGCCCGCTGATCCCGATCGACGGGACGGGGCTCGCACCGGTGAGCTTGCTGGAAGATGAAGTCATGCGTGAGGTCCTCTCGGTTTCGGCGGGGGCGGATTGTCTTGGCGTGTGGCTGGGCTGTCAAGATGACGCGGTGAGTCAACGCAAACCTCGAACGACCACGACGGGTGTCGATTTGCCCTGCGCCGATGGAGTTTTCGTGCAGAGGGCCGCTGCGGTTCAGCGCTCGGCGGGTGCTGGGCCGAGGCAGCTCGTGCCGTAGTCGCGCAGGCCCACGTGGCCCCACGCCACCTCGGTGACGTGGGGCGCCACCACCCGCTTCAGCAGCTCCGCGTCCGCGACCAGGAGTGCCGCGGCGAGCAAGCTGCCCAGCACCACCTTCGCCATCGGCTGAGCGTCACCGGGCCGCTCGTCGAGCGTCACCCAGAACGGCATCGCGAGCGCCAGCCAAGTGCCGTACGCGACCGTGCCGAAGGTGAGCGCCATCGGCGGATCGTCGAAGCAATAGAGCGTCTTCATCCAAGGATTGGCGTTGAGCGCGCTCTCGACACCGGCGATCACCACCGGCACCGCGAACGCGAACGCCCAGCCACGGGCGCGCGAGCGCGGCATCACGCGATCGCGCGCGATCCTCCACCCCATGCACGCGAGCACCGAGTAGGTCGCGAAGTACGTGATGGTCATGAAGGTGAGGAAGATCGGGACGCCATTCAGGTTGAAGCGCGTGCCGAAGCCGTAATGAGCGTGCAGCGCCTCGTAGAAGAACGAGGTGCCGAAGGTGTTGGCCAGGAACGAGTAGATCGCGAGCCAAACCAGGATCTTGAACGCGTACCGCTCGGCCAGCGGTTTCGCCTTCTCCTCCGCGGGCGCGAACACGAACGGGCCGAGCACCGTGCCGGCGCAGAGGAGGAGTGCGAAGAGCATCAGCTCGACGTCGCCCCAGCGATTTGCCACGCCCGTGAGCATCACGCTGCCGGCGAGCGCGCCCCACACCGGCGTGTAGGCGAGGAAGAAGCGCTCGGCGGCGCGCTTCCCGGGGTGGGCGGCGAAGAGCGAGGGGGGCGTCGGATTCGTCATGGGGATCGTCGAGGGTGGCCAAAGTGATTGGCGACACGGCTCGCGCCGCGTTCGCCGCGCGGGCAGCGAAAGCCGGTTGTGCCGTTCGCGGCGCGCATGGTACCTCTCGCGGGCTCACGCACACACGCCGATTTTTCGAGGAGCGCGCGGATGGAAGGTCTGCTGCTGCCCGTCACCTGGGACACGCTCAAGTTCGCCGCCGGGATGCTCGTCGGCTTCTTCGCCTTCCTGTTCCTGGGGTCGATCTTCCTGCCCGGAATCCAGGCCCAGGGGCAGCCGCTCGCGAACGGCACGCGTCGTACCTACAAGCTCTCGGGGATGACGCTCTTCTTCGCGACCCAAGCGGTGATCGCTGTGCTGACACTGGTATTCGATTTCTCGCTCACGCCGGTGCTCAGCTACTTCAAGCCGCTGCTGGTGGTGGCGAACGTGTTCTCGCTGGTGGCGCTGGCGCTGATCCTCCTCAAGGGGTACCTCGAGGAGAAAGCGATCGAGCGCCACACCAAGCTGCCCAAGCTGATCCACGACATCTGGTTCGGGAACCAGCTCAACCCCACGTTCTTCGGCGTGGACCTCAAGATGTTTTTCTACCACCCGTCGCTGATCGGGCTGGGAGTCGTCAACGCGGCGTTCGCGTACCGCCAATTCGAGCTCTACGGCAGCCTCACGCCGCAGATGGGGCTCTTCCTGTGCTTCTGGTGGGCGTATCTCTTCACCCACTACCTGAAGGAAGAGTTCATGCTCTCCACCTGGGACATCATCGCCGAGAAGTTCGGCTTCATGCTGGTGTGGGGCGACACGGTCTACGTGCCGTTTTGGTACTCGATCTGCGGCTGGTGGCTCATCGACGACACGCTGCCTTTCCATTGGCAGACGTCGCTGGCGCTGGGTGCCTTCCACATCCTCGGTCATTGGATCTTCCGCAGCGCCAACTGGCAGAAGGATCGTTACAAGCGCGATCGCAGCGCGATCATCTGGGGCAAGCCGGCGCGCACTCTGGGCGGGCGACTCTTGATCTCCGGCTGGTGGGGAATCGGCCGCCACGTGAACTACACCGGCGAGCTGATGGTGTACTCGTCGTTCGCGCTCTGCACGCGTTTCCAATCGATCTGGCCGTACCTGCTGCCGCTTTCGCTGCTGTTGCTGCTCACCCAGCGCGCCGCCCGAGATGACGGCAAGTGCAAGGCGAAATACGGCGAGCTCTGGGACCAGTACTGCAAAGTCGCCCGCTTCCGCGTGATCCCGTTTCTGTACTGAGGGTACGTCGTGCGCAGGGCTCGACGACGCGGATGGAAGATCGCGGCGCTCGTGGCGGTCGTGATCGGGGGCGCTCGCTGTTCCGGCGGCTCGCACGATGTGGGCGCTAGCGCGGGCGTCGCGGATCGCGTGCGGGTCGAGGGGCGATGGCTCGTGGATGGGGACGGTGGTGTTGCGATCCTGCACGGCGCCAACGTGAGCGGGCGGGCGAAGGGGCCGCCCTTCGTGGCGCTCGAAGATCCGGCGGGCTTCGATCAGGTGGCGGCGTGGGGCTTCAACGTGGTGCGGCTGCTGACGAGCTGGGAGGCGATCGAGCCCGCGCCCGGCGCCTTCGACACGGCCTATCTCGATCGTTACGTGGAGCTGGTGCGTGAGGCGCGCGCCCGTGGCCTGCGCGTGCTCGTGGACATGCACCAGGACGTGTGGTCGCGGGCGTTCTGCGGCGATGGCGCGCCCGCGTGGGCATTGCCTGCGGACACCGAGCCGTTTCCTGCCGAGGCGTGCGGGCCGGGTTGGTTCGCGTACCAGTTCACGCCGGCGGTGGCGCGGGCGGTCGATCACTTCTGGGAGAGCGATGAGCTTCGCGCCCACTATCGGGATGCGGTGGTCGAGCTGGCACGGCGGCTTCGCGACGAGCCCGCGGTGCTCGGCTACGACCTGATGAACGAGCCGATCGGCTACTCGGAGATCCTGGGGCAGCCGGACTACGAGCGTGACCGGCTCGGGCCCTTCTATCGCGATGTGGCGGCGGCGATTCGCGCCGTCGATCCCGCGGCGCTGGTGTTTCTGGAGCCCCCCGGCGCCGCAGGCGTGGGGTTCCCGAGCTTTCTCGAACCGCTCGGCGCGGCAGGCGCCGTGCTGGCGGCGCATTGCTACGACCCGATCCAGGCCACGCTCGGCGTTTACCTCGGCACACGCGAGGCTCGTGAGCGGCGCTACGGCGAGATCGTGGACTTCGCCGCTTCGTTGGGCATGGCGCCCTTCATCGGCGAGTGGGGCGTCTACGAATCGGTGCCGAACAAGCGCGAGGCGCTCGCCGACGAGGTCGTCATCCACGATCGGCTCATGGTGAGCGGCACCATCTGGAACTACGAGCCCACCGGCTACGACTGGAACGGCGAAGGCGGCAGCATCGTCGAGGCAGGTGGCGTCGAGCGCTCGTTCATGGACGTGCTCGTCCGCCCGTATCCGTGGCGTGTTGCGGGTGAGCCGGAGGGGTTCGGCTACGACGCTGCGAGGGGTGTGTTCGAGCTCGAATTTCGCGATCGCGCCGGCGCTCGCGGCGACTCGATCGTCTACGTGCCCGAGCGCCGCTATCCCGCGGGCTTCACGGTGAACGTGAGCGATGGCCACTTCACGATCGAGCCCACCGCCGGTGGCCAGCTCGTGCGCTGGTCCGCGTCGCGAGCCGCCACTTCACACCACCTCCGCATCGCGTCCGCCGGTGTCGTGCGCTCCCCCGTGCGGTGAGCGGTGCTTCTCGCCACCTTGACGCTCAGAGGACCGAGCATCAAGATGCTCGCATGCGCACGACGGTCACGCTCGAACCCGACGTAGCGGCGAAGCTGAAGGAGTATGCACATCGCCGGCGCGCTTCGTTCAAGGCAGCGCTGAACGAGCTGCTCAGGCGAGGGCTCGCCGCCCAGGAAGGCGCCGTCACAGCCAAGCGTCGTTTCAAAGTGGAGGCGCACGCGGGCGGCTTCAAGCCTGGGGTCGATGCGGCCAAGCTCAACCAGCTCGTCGATCAGCTCGAGTCCGACGACTTCGTGCGAAGGGCTCGGGTCCGGGAATGAACATTCCGGACGTGAATCTTCTGGTTTACGCCTACAACCGGGGAGCTCCGCATCACCGTCGTGCGAAGGCCTGGTGGGAAGACCTGCTCAGCGGCTCGCACCCCGTCGGCATCCCGTGGGCGGTCGTCTGCGGCTTCGTTCGTCTGTGCACCCATCCTGCGGTGCTGACCGCGCCGCTCTCGCCGGTGACCGCCGTGCGTCACGTTCGTTCCTGGCTGGAGGTGCCGGTGGCGGAGATCGTCGAGCCCGGTCCCCGGCATCTGGAGATCCTGGAACGCTTGTTCGGCTCGCTCGGAGTCGGCGCGAACCTCACGACCGACGCTCATCTCGCGGCCATCGCCATCGAGCATCAGGCCGAGCTTCATTCCAACGACGTAGACTTCGCACGCTTCCCAGGACTGCGTTGGCGCAACCCGTTGTGACGAACGGCATCGAGCCCCACGACGCGGATCGCTCACGACTCAGTCGGCGATCGGCCCGCTGCTTTGGTCGTGGGTGCGCATCCGGGATAGGACGGCGGTGAGATCGGGAGCGAGCGGGCTCTCGATCGTGAGCGGCGCGCCGCTCGTGGGGTCGACGAGGCTGAGCCGCGCGCAGTGGAGAAAGGTGCGGTCGAGGCCGTAGCGCTCGCCCACGTGGCGGTTGCTGGGCGCGTGGCCATAGCGGCTGTCGCCCAGCACCGCGTGATCGATCGCTGCCAAGTGTTGGCGGATCTGGTGGGTGCGGCCTTGGTCCGGTCTCACCTCCACGAGGGAATGGCCGGCGACCACTTCGCTGCGCTTGTAGCGCGTGCGCGCGGCGTGGCGCCGCCCTTGCTCGCGGACGTCGCGGCTCACCGAACCCTTGGCGCGGACGATGCCGCGCACCAGTGCCAGGTACGATTTCTCGGCGCCGTCGGCGCCGAGCGCGGTGGCCCAGCCGGACACGTATGCGGGACGGCGCGCGAAGAGCACGACGCCCGAGGTGCCGGCGTCGAGCCGGTGGATCGGCACCGCTTCCGCGCAGCCGGGCAGCCGGCGAACGCGCGCCAAGAGTGAGCCCACGTGCTCGGGATGCGGGATCGTGGGCTCGGGCGCAGGCTTGTCGATGGCGACGATCTCGTCGTTCTCGAAGAGCACCCGTGGCGCTGGCGGTGCGGCTGGCGTGAGCACCGCGACGCACTCGACTTCCTCGGTGAGCGGAATCATGTCGAACGGCACGATCCGGCTCGTGGCGAGGCCGAGGATCGTGAAGTGAGCGAGATCGCGGGCGAGCGTCACCGGATCACACGAGACGTAAGCGATCACGCGCGGCGCGAGGCGCGCCACCCCTTCGCGTGCGACGGGTGAGAGCCCCCGTCGAGGCGGATTCACCAGCACCGCGTCGAAGCGTTCGCGACGCGCTGCGCGCGCCACGGTTTCGTCGGTTGCATCCCCAGCGATGGCCCGAAAGCCGCGTAGGCCGAGATCGAACGCAGCGTCGTTGGCGCGCGTCACGGCGGGCTCGAAGCTCTCGATCGACGTGACGTCGGCGCCAGCACTCGCGAGCGGCAGACCCAGCGCCCCCGAGCCGCCGAAGAGCTCGAGCACGCGCGCGCCCGCGAGATCGCCGAGCAGTTCGGTGAAGGCATCGCCCACCAACGTCGTGATTGCCGCTGCTTGCTCGCGGTGGACCTGCACGAACGCGCCATGGGCGGCGAGCTGGACGAGTGGCCCGCGCGACTCCGCTCGTTGCTGCGACGTAGCGCGAGCGAGCGACGGAAGCTCGTCGGCGAGCGAGGTGCGCCCGCCGACGACGCGGAGGTGGCGGCCCAAGACCTGGGGAGAGCGGCCGTCGTGGAAGCTCACGGCGAGGCTCGCGCAGTGAGGCACCGCGTCGAAGAGCGTACGCGCGATCGCGTGCAGTGCCTCGGCGTGGCGCTCGGATTCGGCGCTCAGGACCAGTGTGACCATCACCTCGACGGCGTCGGCGAGCCGCACCTCGCGGAGATCGACGGCGCGCAGCTCGATGGGCGCGCGACCGGGCTGGCGGGCGTCGAACGCCGCCAGCAACGCGGCGCCGTTGCTCGCTGCACCAGTCGCGAGCGCCGTACGGATCGCGCTGGCGGCATCGGCGAGCGCAGGCGTGAGCACGCGGCATGCGGGAATGTCGATCACCTCGTGATCGCTGCCGCGCGCGAACAGCCCGAGCCTCGCCGGTGGCGCGGCGATCAACTTCGCGCGCCGCCGGTAGTGTTCCTCGGTGGGAGCGGTGCGGATCGGTTCGATTCGCGCGCCAGCCAGATCGGCATAGGGCGACGTCGCCGCGCGGACGCGCTCCTGCTTCCACGCCCGCTGATCGGCCAACGCGCGCTCGATGAGCGGGCAGCCGCTGCACGCGCTGGCGTGGACGCAGTGGACGGGGTCGTTGTGCATCGGAGGGCCCCGCGTCGCGGCGTTGCAGACGGTGGCGCCGAGAGTATCGTCTCGTGAGGACGTGTCTTCGAGTCCGCGTGTGATGACAGAATGCGACGCAGGCCGCAGCGGAGGTCGATTCCGATGGCAGCTTCGAAGCCGTTCGCGTCGCTGGTCGCTCGAGCGCGGGGCTATTTCCAGGACCGGATCTGGCGGCCACAGCCCGCCACGGCCACCCCGCGCGAGCGCCTCGGCAGGCGGATCGCGCGTTTCACCTACATCGTCGCCCACGGATTCCGCGACGACCAGGTGTTGCTGCGTTCGTCGGCGCTCACCTTCATGACGTTGTTTTCGCTGGTTCCGTTCCTGGCACTCGGCTTCTCGATCGCCAAGGGATTGGGGCTGCAGAGCCGCTTCGACGAGGACTTCTTCAGCACCCTCGCCGTGGGGCAACGCGACCTGGCGCGCTGGATCATGTCGTACGTCGAAGGGACCAACCTGACGGCGCTCGGCACCATCGGCCTGGTGGTCGTGCTCTACACGGTGGCGATGATGCTCGGCAGCATCGAGCGCTCGCTCAACGAGATCTGGGGTGTCACGGAGAGCCGCGCAATTCACCGCAAGTTCGCGGACTACGTGGCGGTGCTGCTCTTCGCGCCGCTCTTGTTCGTGGCGTCCACGACCCTCACCGCGAGCTTCGCGTCCAACACCTTCGTGCAGCGATTCCTCGACGACGAGGTGATCTCGCGGGCCTGGAACCTGGTGCTACGGGTACTGCCCGTGGTCTCGATCGCCGTGGCGCTGTCCTTCCTCTACGGCTTCGTGCCCAACACGCGAGTGCGCTTCCGCGCCGCGGTCATCGGCGGTGTGCTCGCCGGTGGCATCTGGCACCTGGCACAGCGGCTCTACATCGACTTCCAGGTGGGAGTCGCGAACTTCAACGCCCTCTACGGCGGGTTCGCGTCGTTGCCCATCTTCCTGGTGTGGTTGCGGGTGAGCTGGATCATCGTGTTGCTCGGCGGCGAGATCGCATACGCCGTGCAGCACGAGCAGACCTACCACCCGCCGCTCGCGCGTCAGGATCTTTCGATCGCCTTGCGCGAGCGCGCGGCGCTCGAGTTCCTGACGCAGGTTGCACAGCGCTTCGCCGAGGGTGCATCACCGCTCACCACCAGCGACCTGGCCGCGGGCATCGATCTGCCGCGCACCACCACCCTCGAGATCGTGGACTCGCTGGTGCGTAGCGGTTTGCTCGCGCGTTCCGCGGAGCCGGATGACGCGCTGCTGCCGGCGCGCGACCTGAACAACATGGGGGTCGGCGACGTGCTGCTGCGTTTCCGCCATCAGGGCGTCGGCACGCTTTGCGACGTCGCCCACGGCGTTCTCGACGAGCGCATCGCCGCGGTGCACGGTCGCCTGGAAGAGGCGCTACGCGCAGCCGGCGCGACGGAGCTCGGCCGGGTGCCGGCCAACGGCGGACCCGTCCCGCGCTGATTCGATGCCGATGTGTGCCCATCGGGCGGCACCGGCCTGGCCCGCATCCCCACGGTGGCAACGGCGCGCGCACGCGGCGTATCGTCGCCGATTCCACGTCGAGCTCGGCAGCGCCCGAGCGGGAGAGAGATCGATGAAGCGTCTCGTCACGTCGTCGCTCGTGTTGCTGGCTGGTTGCTTTCCCAAGGTCGGCCAGCCCGTTCACTTCGAGATCCCAGCGCAGAACGTCGCGCGCGCGAACCAGTTCTACAGCCAGCTCTACGGCTGGGAGATCGAGAAGTGGAAGAGCGAGGACCCGAGCGCCGAGGATTACTGGCTCATCGACACGCCAGGTCTCGGCAGCGTGGGCGGTGGCGTGTTCACGCCCGATGCGGCGCATCCCAGTCGTGGTGCGGAGATGTTCGTGTACGTCGACCACATCGACACGTTCGTGGCGAAGGCCAAGTCGCTCGGCGCCACGGTGGTGGGCGAGAAAGAGCCGATTCCCGACATCGGCTTCGCGGCGCACATCCGCGATCCGGAAGGCAACGTGACCGGGATGTTCGAGTGGAACCCGAGCGGCGCCAACGAGGTCGTGAAAGCGCGCAAGGCCGCCGTCAAATGAGCGGCCGAGTGAGCCGCAGAATCGCTTCGCGCGCGACGTGAATCCGTCACTCGTGCGCGCTACAGTTCCTTCCTCGTGGGCCGCGCCTGGTGCGCGACCGGCGAGACGCGGAGCTCGCCATGTCGATGTCCGACGTCCTCGGCCTCGTCCTCGGAGGTGGTCGGGGTGAGCGGCTGTGGCCGCTCACCCGGGAACGCGCCAAACCGGCGGTTCCGATCGGCGGCAAATACCGTTTGATCGACATTCCACTCTCGAATTGCCTCAACTCGGGCGTGCACCGAGTCGCGATCCTGACCCAGTTCAACTCGGTGTCGCT
>CAYUSL010000111.1:0-15234 GCA_964447125.1 uncultured bacterium
TCCGGCCGATCCAGCCACGTAGCGCGCCATCGATGGTCACCACGTGGGCACCCGCCGCCCGCTGCGGCCGCGCCGACACCGTGCTCTTCGGCCACTCGATGATCACGCCGTAGGGGTTCGCGGGATCACACGCCGCGATGACCCGCGCCTCGCCGAGCTCGCTCACCGTGCGCAGTGCGCGCAGCCGATCCTCGAGCCCCGGCAACGCGAACTGCGTCGCCCCCAGCCCCTCGACGAAGTAACCGCGCCGCACCCGCCCCGCCTCCTCCATCGCGCGCAGCACCGGATATAGACCGGCGTATCCGCCAGCCAGCCCTTCGGCGGCGACCGCCTCGCGGGTGATCACCCCGTAGCGTTCGAGGAGCTGACGGGCGATCGCGGTGCGCCGCGCGGTGGCGCTCAGCGTCGCGGCCGAAGCAAGCGCTGATACCGCGAGCCGCTCGGCGAGCGAGAAGCGTCCCTCGGTTCCGGGCGGCCCGACGCGCCGGCTGCGGAATCGCTCGCGAGCGCGACGCTTCGTCACGCGGGCGCCGGACGCGAGCCGGGATCGCAACGGCGCCAGCGTGTCGTTCGCGATCTCGCCGTTCCACACCAGATCCCAGAGCGCATCGGCGAGGTCGTTCGGGAAGCCGCCCAGCTCGCGCGCGAGATCCGCGAAGAACATCGCCCCCCGTTCGCGCAAGACTTCCCGAATGCGATCGTGGAGCGCTCCTTCGAGCGGCACCGGCACGCGCGCCAGCTCGGCGGCGCGATCGGTGAGGTAGAGCGCGACCCGGCCGTCGAGTGGCCCGCTCGCCTCGACACCGCGCCACACGACCTCGCCCGCCAAGCAGAGCTCATCGAGCATCGCCGGCGTGTACTTGCGAACCCGCGCGGGCAGCACCTCGCTCTCGAGGATCGACGCCGGGATCGCCGCGCCCTGAAGCTGCTCGATCACCGTGAGCAGCGCGTCGAGTCCCATCCGCGGCCGCGCGAGCCCCTGCCACTCGCCGAGCCAGCGCGCCAGCGCCGCCTGCGGCACAGGCTCGATCTCGCGTCGCAACCGCGCCAGCGCGCGGCGTTTGAGGGCGCGCAGCACCTCGGCGTCGCACCACTCGGTCTCGCGCCGCCCCGGCGAGAAGCCGCCTTCGAGAACACGGTTCCGCTCCGCGAGCCGCGCCAGCGCTTGCAGCACCGGCGCGCGACCGGTACCGAGGCGGCTCGCCACCTCGTCGGCGACGAACGGACCGTGGGTGCGGGCGTAGCGCGCCACCAGCTCGGCGAGCGGATCGGCGTTCGCTTCCAGGAACACCACCGGCGTGCCACGCGGCGGCACCACGCCGAGGGCGTCGCGGTAACGTCCAGTGTCTTCCACGGCGATGAAGCGCTTCTCGCCAGCCACCGACACCAACGCCGCGCGCCGCTCGCGACAAAGCCGCTCGAGCCAGGCATCGAGATCGGCCTCGCTGGCGTCGGCGCGCGCCATCAGCTCGTCGCGGCGGAGATCACCGAACCCGCGCAGGAGATCGTGCAGGGCATCGGCGTGGGGCACGTGGGCGCGCGGCTCGAGGCGCTGCAGGCGGCGTTCGTGGCTCTCGATCTCGGCGGGGTCGAGGATCTCGCGCAGCTCGGCCTCGCCGAGGAGCTCGCGGAGCTGCGCGGTGTCGACGGTGAGCGCCTGCGCGCGGCGCTCGGCGAGCGGCGCATCGCCCTCGTAGACGAAGTTCGCGACCCACGAGAAGACGAGCGAGCTGGCGAACGGCGATGCGCGCTCGGACTCGACCACGCGCACGTGAATCGCGCGGCTGCGAACGTCGGCGAGGAGCTTCGTGAGCGCCGGTAGATCGAAGACATCGCGCAGGCACTCGCGGTAGGTCTCCAGCAGGATCGGAAACGCCGGGTGCCGCACCGCCACGCCCAGCAGGTCCTGCGCTTTGCGTCGCTGCTGCCAGAGCGCCGTGCGCTGGCCCGGGTAGCGCTTCGGGAAGAGCAACGCGCGCCCAGCGCACTCGCGGAACCGGCCCGCGAAGAGTGAGGTGCCGGCCAGGTTCCGCACCACCAGGTCCTCGATCTCCTCCGGCGCCGGGAAGAGCCAGTCCACGGGAGGCACCTCGCCCGACTCGGGCAGCCGGAACACGAGCCCATCGTCCGACCACATCACGTCGACCTCGCCCACCACGGCGTCGCGCAGCCGCTCGGCCACCCCGGTGGCCCACGGCGCGTGGACGCGGGCGCCGTAGGGCGAGAGGACGCACACCCTCCAATCGCCGATCTCGTCGCGGAAGTGCTCCACCACGATGGTGCGATCGCTCGGCACCTCGCCGGTCGCAGCGGCCTGCTCGCAGAGGTAGTCGACGAGCAGCGCCGCGGAGCCGGCCTCCAGGTGATGGCGGCTCTCGAGGAGGTGCTTGGCGTCGGCGCCGTCGAGGCGCGCGAGCTCGCGGGTCAGCGCACCGATCGCGGCTCCCAGCTCGGGAGAACGCCCGAGCCCCTCGCCGCGCCAGAACGGCATCCTCCCGGGTTCACCCGGTGCCGGCGAGACCAGCACCTGACTCGAGGTGATCTCCTCGACGCGCCACGACGACGCTCCCAGCACGAACACGTCTCCGAGCCGGGTCTCGAACACCATCTCCTCGTCCAGCTCACCGACACGCCGCCCGGCGCCGCCCTTTTCGTCCTGGAGGAAGACACCGTAGAGGCCGCGGTCCGGGATGGTGCCGGCGTTGAGCACCACCAGCCGTGCGGCGCCCTCACGCGCCGAGAGCATGCCGCTCACCCGATCCCAGACGATGCGCGGGCGTAGCTCCGCGAACTCGTCGCTCGGATAGCGCCCCGCGAGCATGTCGAGCACGCCCTCGAGCGCGCCGCGCGGGAGCTCCGCGAACGGCGCCGCGCCGCGCACCCAGCGGTGGAGCCGCTCGAGCGTGACCGGCGCACGCGCGACTATCCCGACGATCTGCTGGGCGAGCACGTCGAGTGGGTTCCGCGGATAGAACGTCTCCTCCACCTGCGCCTGGTCCATGCGCGCCGTGACTGCGGCGCACGCGAGCAGATCGCTTCGGTACTTGGGGAAGACGGCACCCTTCGACACCGCACCCACGCCGTGACCTGCACGGCCCACCCGCTGCAGCCCGGCGGCGACGCTCGGCGGTGCCTCGATCTGGATGACGAGGTCGATCGCGCCCATGTCGATGCCGAGCTCGAGCGAGGACGTGGCCACGAGCGCCGGCAACGCTCCCGCCTTGAGCCGCTCTTCGATCTCGAGGCGCTGCTCGCGCGCCAGCGAACCGTGGTGGGCGCGCGCGATCTCCTCGCCGGCCAGCTCGTTGAGTGCGTTGGCGAGGCGCTCGGCGAGGCGGCGGCTGTTGACGAAGAGGAGCGTCGAGCGATGCGCGCGGATCAGCTCGAGCAGGCGCGGGTGAATCGCGGGCCATACCGATCGCAGCGCGGGCGCAGCGGCGGCAGGACCGCTCGGCAGGCGGTCGGGCGTGCGGGTGGCCGCGCCGGAAGCCGGCTTGCCGCCGAGCGGATCTCGCTCGCTCGAAGCGCGAGCGTCGCCCCCGTCGGCGACGCTCGCGGGTAGCTCGACGCTGAGATCGAGCACCTTGGGTTCGGAGGCGTCGATGATCTCGACGCTGCGCGGCTGCCACGGCGCGTCGGCTCCCGCGCCCACCGTGCCGCCGCCGAGAAACCGTGCCACCTCGGCGAGCGGGCGCTGTGTCGCAGAAAGGCCGATTCGCTGTAGCGGGCGCGTCGCGTCCTCGCGCAGCGCTTCGCGGCGCTCGAGCGAGAGCGCCAGGTGCGCACCGCGCTTCGACGCGACCATCGCGTGGATCTCGTCGACGATCACCGTGTCCACGCTGGCAAGCAGCGCAGCACTCTTCGAGGTGAGCAACAGGAAGAGCGATTCAGGTGTGGTGATGAGCACGTCGGGCGGCTCGCGCAGCATGTCGCGGCGCTCGGCGGCGGGAGTGTCGCCGGTGCGGATCGCCACGCGGATCGGCCGCGCCTCGGCGTCCATTCGCGCCGCGTGCGCGCGCAGCCCGGCGAGCGGAGCGCGCAGGTTCCGCTCCACGTCCACGCCGAGCGCGCGCAGCGGGGACAGGTAGACCACCTTGCAGCCGCGGACGTCGGCGGGGCGGGGATCGGCGAAGAGCAGTCGATCGAGCGCGACCAGGAACGCGGCCAGGGTCTTCCCCGAGCCAGTCGGCGCGAGCAGCAACGTCGAATCGCCTCGGGCGATCGACGGCCATCCCAACGCTTGCGCCCGCGTCGGTGACGCGAAGGATTGCTCGAACCACGCGCGGGTGGGCTCGTGGGCGAACGCGAGCGGATCGCCGGGGCTGTTGCCGGTCAACGCCGCTGCGTCGGCAGGTGGCACTGATCGCCGCGAGGACGGGCGCGAACGAGGATTCGAGCGACGCGCGGCCATGGCCACTCGAAGTGAATCGGCCGAGGAGCCCGCGTCAAGCGCCACGCCCGGAGCGAGCGCAGCGCAGCGACCAACCCAGGCCGCGTCTGCCACCCAAGGGCGTGCCAGGCCTCAAAGACTGCCGTTTGGGCTCATTCTCGAGCCCGCGCAGGCAAACCATCCACGGATTTCGAGCAACCCTTCCCGTCGATGTCGATGCGTTTCGACAGTCGTCCTCGAGGTCCTTGCGACGCGGCCCCGCCACCCCGCGGACGATCGGCTCAGGCGCGTGTGCCCGCCGCGGGTTGAGATCGGCGGCGAAAGCCGACAGGCTTGACGTCCACCTCCCGCCCGAGCGGCGGCCCGCCACCGCTCCATCAAGCAGGCCATGACTTCGTCCGACCCGTCATCTCCGGCTCCGGCCGTCGCCGCGCCCGAGGCACCACCGAGCTTCGCCGACCTCGGCCTCTCCGACCGCGTCCTCGCGGCGCTCGCCGACGTCGGCTACGAATCCCCCACTCCCATCCAGCTCGCCGCCATCCCGCTGCTCCTCGCCGGCCACGACCTGATCGGCCAGGCCCAAACCGGCACCGGCAAGACCGCCGCTTTCGCGTTGCCGATCCTGAGCCGCCTCGACCTCTCGCAGCGCACCCCGCAGGTGCTGGTGCTCGTCCCCACCCGCGAGCTCGCCATCCAGGTCGCCGAGGCGTTCCACACCTACGCGGCCAAGCTCGCTGGCTTCAAGGTCGTGCCGATCTACGGCGGCCAGGGCTACGGCACCCAGCTCGGCGCGCTGCGCCGCGGCGTCCACGTGGTGGTGGGCACGCCTGGCCGCATCCAGGACCACCTCGAGCGCGGCACGCTGGTCCTCGACGACGTCCGCTTCGCCGTCCTCGACGAGGGCGACGAGATGCTGCAGATGGGTTTCGTCGACGCCATCGACGCGATCCTCGGCGTCACCCCGTTCGAGAAGCAGGTCGCGCTCTTCTCCGCGACCATGCCCGCGCCCATCAAGCGCATCGCCCAGAAGCACCTGCGCGAGCCACGCGAGATCACGGTCAAGGCCAAGACCGCTACCGCCGCCGGCATCCGCCAGCGTTATTGGATGGTCTCGGGGCTGCACAAGCTCGACGCGCTCACCCGCATCCTGGAGGTCGAGCCGTTCGACGCGATGTTGATCTTCGCCAACACCAAGCAGATGACCGTCGAGCTCGCCGAGCACCTGGGTGCGCGCGGCCTCAACGCCGCGGCGCTGAACGGCGACATCGACCAGTCGCAGCGCGAGCGCACCGTGAACGCGCTCAAGAGCGGCAAGCTCGACATCGTGGTGGCCACCGACGTCGCCGCGCGCGGCCTCGACCTCGACCGGTTGAGCCACGTCGTCAACTACGACGTGCCCCACGACCCCGAGTCCTACGTGCACCGCATCGGCCGCACCGGACGCGCCGGACGCAGCGGCGAGGCGATCGTGTTCATCGCGCCGCGCGAGCGGCAGATGCTGCGCGCCATCGAGCGCACCACGCGCCAGCCCATGGAGCCGATGGAGCTGCCCACGATCCACGACCTCAACGCCAAACGCGTCGAGAAGCTCAAAGCGCGGATCGCGGCGGCGATGGAGAACGATGCGGCGAAGAGCTACCGAAGCGTGATCGCCGACCTCGCGAGCGAGCGCGGTGCCGACCCCGTCGACATCGCTGCGGCGCTGGTCACACTCGTGCCCGGCCAAGCGCCGCTGCTCGAGCCCGCCAAGGCGCCGCCTCCCGCGGAAACACGCCGCTCTTTCGACGATCGGTCGACGCGCCCGGCCCCGCCGAACCGCCCGCAGCGCCCTGCCGCCCGCTCCGCGTTCGAGCCTGCCCAGGAGCGTCGTGGCTCCGTCGACGACTCGCGCCCACAGCGCGAGCGCGCCCCTCGCACCGAACCCGCCTTCGAAGGCGCCCGCCCCCGCGCACGCGGCCGAGGTGATTCCGGTGGTGGAGGCCGCTCCGATCAGGTCACCTACCGTCTCGCCGTCGGCAGCAACCACAAAGTGCTGCCCGGCAACATCGTCGGCGCCATCGCCAACGAAGCTGGCCTCGAAGGCTCCGACATCAACGGCATCGACATCCGCGCCGAGCACACCTTCGTGCGGCTACCGGCAGGGCTGTCCGGCGACATCCTCGAACGCCTACGCCGCGCGCGCATCAAAGGCCGCCCGCTGCGCATCATGGCCGTCGACGAGATCCCCCGCCCCAGCGACCGCCCCGACTTCCGCAGCGGCCCACCGCGCCGCGGCGGCGCCCCCGGCCGCCCCGGCAAGCCCCCCTTCAAACGCCGCTGAGCGGCGCTTCAGTGCGGCGGTCCTCGCCGCCGCACCCCGTCCAGCGCGAATCTCGGCCGGAAACTCAACGACGATGAGCGAACCCGCTCGACGGAGCTGGTCCTGGATCCGCAGTGAGCGCGCCCGGCGACGAGCGCCGGCAGAGGTGACCGTTGCCACCCGGCGGCTCGACTCGCGCGACCGGCGGCAGGAACGCCGGCCCGCCAACGCGTGACGCGACGCTCGTGCAGTCGATCCCGCGCACGCTATAAAGCTCCGCGATGCCTCTCGAGAGCCGGGCGCCGCCTTCGCTGCTCGTCGCTCTCGGGCTCGCATTCGTCGGCGCCGCCGCGGTGCTCGCCTGGGCGTCCTCACCGGCCAGCCTCCACTTCACGCGCGCCGACGCCGCCTCGGTGCAATTGCAGATCGAATCGCGGCTCTTCGGTCTCGTACCGATCGCGGCGGAGCACATCAACAGCATCCGGTCCGCGTCGATGGTGAGCGGGCAGATCGCCGACTCGACGTCGTCGCGTTCGCACACCCCGGACTACCTGGTCTTCGACACGGCCACGGGGCGAACCCGCCATCGCCAGACGCTCCGGCTATTCACGGGCTACGTGAGCGACATCCGCGAGTTCCTCGCCGACCCTTCGCGGCCCGAGCTGACCCTCTCGAGCATCGCCAACACGAGGGAACGCCTCCGCTTCGTGGTCGCGCAGCTTTGCGTGGCGCTGCTCGCGGCACTCGGAACGCTCCTGCTGGTGCTCGGGAAACGTGGCCTCTTTCCCGACCCGTACGCGGGAGTCGGCCCGCATCCCTCGGAGCGTTGACGGTCCTCCCGAGTTGCGAGGAGACGCGCGGCGAAAGAACGGCGGGCCCACAGCGCGGGATGAACGCGCCATGCTTCGGTGGAAGCGACGCGATTCTTCACCTCGCTCACGGTTCGGGACGCGAGAAGCGAGGTGAGCGTGTGCCGGGTACGCTGCGCTCCTGTAGCGCTCGACCCCGCTTTCGGTCTCACAGGAGATCGAGAGCGCGGCGCCCAACCCCATCCCGGAGCTGGGCAGCTCGAGCGCCCTTCTCGATCGAGGAACACGATGGCGGATATCGCGAAGAACACGATTTGCCTCTGGTACGAACGGGATGCCGAGACGGCGGCGCAGTTCTACGCCGAAACTTTTCCCAACTCGTCGGTTCGCGCGGTTCATCGCGCACCGGGTGACTTCCCGTCGGGTAAGCAGGGCGACGTGCTGACGGTCGAGTTCACCGTGCTGGGCATTCCATGTATGGGCCTCAACGGTGGACCCGCGTTCAAGCCCACCGAAGCGTTCTCGTTTCAGGTGGCCACCGAAGATCAGGCCGAGACCGATCGTTACTGGAACGCGATCGTCGGCAACGGCGGCCAAGAGAGCGACTGCGGCTGGTGCAAGGACAAGTGGGGTATCTCTTGGCAGATCACACCGGTCGCGCTGACCGAGGCGTTCACCAACCCGGATCGGGCGGTCGCCAAGCGTGCGTTCGACGCGATGATGACGATGCAGAAGATCGATGTCGCCGCGATCGAGGCGGCGGTTCGCGGCTGACCGCCAGGTACCAGCGCGCATCGACGGCGGGCGGATGGACCGGCCGGCCTGCAAACTGACGCGTACCCTTCGCTCGCGCGTATTCCGATCGTCGGTGCCGCCGGCGAAGCCTCAGGGTCCGGAGGCTCGACCCACGCTGGGGGCGTCGCGATCTCTCGCCACGCCCGCGCTCAGGCACCCAATAGCAGTGCGAGCTGCTCCCAGCTCGTGACCGGGGGCGCGCAGGCGCGATTGCGGCAGACGTACACGGCGGTCTCGCCGGGGATGCCGCGGCGCTGGCGCGCGAACGCCGGCGTCGGATCGCCCTTGGCAGGATCGAAGGCATAGACGAGCGCGCCGGGAAGAAACTGACGGCGCACCCGGGAGAGCAGCTCGCGGGATTTCGGCGACGTGGTATCGCCGGCCAGCACGATCTCGGTGGGCCCCTCGGTGTAGAGCTCGAACGCCTGGATCATCTTGGCGAGACCGAAGGGCTGCTTGAGCATCGAGTCGGCGTAGAGATCCAGCGTGCGCTCGGCGGCGTGGAGGAAGCGCTCGTCCTCGGTCATGGCGTGCAGTCGCAACAACACGTGCACGGCGATGCCGTTCCCCGAGGGAATGGCACCGTCGAAGGCGGTCTTGGTGCGCGCGGCGAGCGGCTCGTGATCGTGGGCGGTGAAGAAGAAGCCACCCGCGTCGGGATCCTCGAAGTGAGCCAAGAGCGCATCCGCCAGCTCGCGGGCGCGCGCGGCGTACACACTCTCGAAGGTGGCGTCGAAGAGACCCAGCAATCCGCGGGCGTAGAACGCGTAGTCGTCGACGTAGGCCGCGAGATGCGCGCGGCCGTCCTTGGTGACGGCGAGCAAGCGGCCGCGCTCGTCGCGTAGCCGCGACCACACGAGCTCCACGTTCTTGCGAGCGGCGGCGAGGTAATCCTCACGGCCGAGCACCGCACCGGCGCGCGCCAGCGCGGAGAGCATGAGACCGTTCCACGAAGTGAGGATCTTCTCGTCGCGACCCGGCGGCACGCGCCGCGAGCGCACGCTGAGCAGGATGCGGCGCGACGCCGCGAGCCGGCGCGCGACGTCCGCGGCGGTGGTCTCGAAGAGCCGCGCCGCCTGTTCGTCGTCGAGGATGCGATTCAGGATGTTGGCACCTTCCCAGTTGCCCGAATCGCTGACGTCGTAAACGCGGCAGAAGAGCGGCGCCTCGCCCTTGCCGAGCGTGCCCTCGATCTCGGCGCGGCTCCACACGTAGTACTTCCCCTCCTCTCCTTCGCTGTCGGCGTCGCGAGTGGAGTAGAAGCCGCCGCCGGCATCGGTCATGTCGGCGAGCACCCAATCGAGGGTCTCCTCGACGACCCGCCGATAGTCGCCCTTGCCGGTGGCCAGAAAACCGTCGACGTAGAGCTCCGCGAGCAACGCGTTGTCGTAGAGCATCTTCTCGAAATGCGGCACCAGCCAGCGCTCGTCCGTCGAGTAGCGCGCGAAGCCTCCGCCCAGGTGATCATAGATGCCGCCCGCCGCCATGCGGTCGAGGGTCACGGTCGTGGCTTCGAGGAAGCGCTTCTCTCCGGTCGATTTCCACGCTCGCAGGAAGAGCTCGAAGACCAGCGTGTTGGGGAATTTGGGCGCTTGACCGAGTCCGCCGAAGTGCAGGTCGACGGCACGCACCAACGCGTCGGCGGCGCGCACGGACAGATCGCCAGGAACGTCGGCATCCGAAGGCACGAGGGCGTTGGCACGCACGATCCCGGCGGCGATCTGCTCCACCGCCTTGTGGATCTCACCGCGGCGCCGCACCCAGGTATCCGCCAGCGATTCGAGGATCTGCCGGAAGCCGGGCATCTGCGCCCGCTGCTCGGGTGGGAAGTACGTTCCGCCCCAGAACGCCTTGCCCTCGGGCGTGCAGAAGACGTTGAGCGGCCACCCGCCGTGCCCGGTGAGCATCTGGACCGCGGTCATGTAGATGTGATCGAGATCGGGACGCTCCTCGCGATCCACCTTGATGGGCACGAAGCGGGTGTTGAGGAGGTTCGCGATGGCCTCGTTCTCGAAGCTCTCGCGCTCCATGACGTGGCACCAATGGCAAGCCGAATAGCCGATCGACACCAACAGCGGCTTGTCCTCACGCTTGGCCTTGTCGAGTGCTTCCGGCCCCCACGGGAACCAATCCACGGGATTGCGCGCGTGCTGCTGCAAGTAGGGGCTGGTCTCGTGGATCAGCCGATTGGGCTTTCGGTCGGCGTGAATGGACGTGTCGTGCGCTCCGCTCATGGGCCGAGCTCCTGGGGATGCCACGCGTGAGGAGGCGTGTTGCGAAGAGAATTCCGGCGAGGCTAATCGTCGCAGTCCAGCGCCGCAACGCGCGCACGACTCGCAGGCAACGGCCGCATGCCGAGCGTCACGGTGCCGGATCGGTGAAGCGGTCGAGCTGCGCCAGGATCTCGCTCCAGGGGCCGGTGAGCACCCGCACGCCCGGCAGCGCATCGAGCACGCGCTGCGCGTAGTTGCGCTTGCTGAGGTTGCTCTGAAGCAGCAGCACGATGCCGCGATCGCTGCGGCTGCGCACCAGCCTCCCGACACCTTGCTGGAAACGAAGAAGGGCGCGCGGCAAGGTCCAGTCCTGGAAGGGGTCCCCACCCGCTTCGCGGACGGCCTCCTCACGCGCTTGTTGCAGCGGCTCACCCGGGAAATCGAACGGCAAGCGCTCGATCACCACGCACGAGAGCACGCTTCCCGGCACGTCCACACCCTCCCACAGGCTGCGCGAGCCGAGCACCACCTTGCGTCCTCCGTCGCGCAGCGCTTGCACCAGCCGATCGCGTCCGCCGCCTGGCCCTTGCACGAGCACCTCGATGCTGTCGCCACGCAACGCCTTGTCGAGCCGCTCACCCACCAGATCGCGCCGGCGGTTGGCGGCGAAGAGCACCAGCGTGCGTCCACCCAGGCGGCGAGCCACGTCGGCCACCACCCGGGTGACGTCGGCGATGAACGGCTCGCCGGCGTTCACGTCCGCGAGATCCTCGGGAACGCCCAGCACCATCTGATGCTCGAGGTCGAACGGGCTCGAGAGCGCGAGAAACGGTGCGCGTCGCTGCTCGGGGATCCGATCGAATCCGAGGCGGCGCGCAACGAACGCACCCGGACCCTCCCGCCCGAGCGAGAGCGTGGCCGAGGTGAGGACGACCGATCGGAAGCGATCGAAGAGGTGCTCCACGATCTGCTCGGCAACCACCACGGGCGCGCGGCGGATCCGCTGCACCCGGCTGCCGCGCACGTCCTCGACCTCGATCCAGTGGACATAGCCCGCGTCCGTCGTCCCACCGAATGCCGCGCTCAGCACCTGTGCCGCCGACTCGAGGGGTGACGCGACGGTCGCGAGCTCGCGAGCAACGCTCTCGCCGACCCCCCCGAAGCCGAGCTCGTCGACCATCGCCGAGAGCTCGCGCAACAGTCCTTCCACCACCTCGCCCCATTCGGCTGCGCGCTTCCTCAGATCCGCGTGGGTCGTCAGCTCCCGTACGGCCGGCGTGAGCCGCAGCGTTTTTCTCCCTTCGTCCGCCGCCTTGACGCCACCTTCGTAGAGCAAACGCTCGGCGGTGAAGCGCATCGGACTGACGGCTGCGGCGGCGCGTTGTGCGAGCGAACGGGCACGGCCCGCCCACGCGTCGATGCGTCCACCGTCGTTCGCCCCCTCGGCTCGAGCGCGGGCGACGCGGGCAGCGGCTTCGAGCAAGCCGCCCGACTTGCCCTTGCCGAGGAGCTCGTCGAAGAGGCGCGCGAGCTCGCCGGGATCGAACGCCGACGACCACCGGCTGGTGGCCGCATCCTCGAGTCCGTGGGCCTCGTCGATCACCAAATGGCGAGAGCCGGGATAGCGCTCGGGCCACAGGAGCGCGAGCGCGTGATTGGTGACGATCACGTCGGCAGCGTGCGCGCTGCGCAGCGCGTGGCTGTAGAAGCAGCCGTCTCCGCGCCTGCACGCGGCGGTCGAGCACGCCGCAGCCGTGGAGCGGATTCGATCCACCGCACGCGCCACGTGCGGGCCCTGGATCGCGTGCCACGGCAAGAAGCGCTCCAGATCCCCGTCGCTGGTGAGCTCCAGGAAGGATGCGACGTAAGCGCGCAGCAGACGCTCGCTCTCGCCCTCGGCGAGCTCCGGGGACGCATCGAGCCAACCGAGCGCGCGGCGCGTGCAAACGTAGTTCTCCTGACCCTTGAGCACGGCCCAGGCGAGCTCGCCACCGATGGCATGGGCTGCACGCGGCAGGTCCTGGCTCGCGAGCTGGTCCTGCAGATTCCGCGTATGCGTCGCAACCACCACGCGAACGCCATTGGCCCGCGCGAAGAGCCCGGCGGGCACCAGGTACGCGAGCGATTTGCCGACGCCGGTCGGCGCCTCGATCATGAGCGAACGGCCCGAGGAAAATGCCTCGGCGACCGCTTCCGCCATACGGAGTTGCTGCGGCCGTGGCTCGAAGCCCGGTAGCGCACCGGCCAATCCTGCGGAATCGGCGAACGCACGACGCACCGCATCCGCCGCCACGGGCCGATAGGACTCCGGCTCGTCGCGGGGCTCGATCGCGCGCGCCTCGGCCACCATCGGTAGCGTCGCCGCCGGTGGATCGATCCGCGGCGCCAGGGCGCGCAACACCGGCAACCAGCCCCAGCGTGTCCCCTCCATGATGCCGATCACCCGCTCGACGAACGCACGCCGGCGGTCGCTCACCAGCGAACGCAACACCGCCAAGGTGACGTGCACGCAGTCGAGCGCGTCCTCGAGACCGCGGTGCACTTCGTGCTCACGCACTTCGAAGGCCCGTGCCAGATGGCCGAGGCTGCGGCGCGGATCGTGGGCGCGCACCAACCCCGCCAGCTCGAGCGTGTCGAGGAACGGGTTCGGCACCTCGCGCCCCAACGCTGCCGCCAGGAAGTCGCGCTCGAAACGAGCGTTGTGGGCGAGGATCGGCGAGTCGCCGAGAAACGCGAGCAGCTCCGGCGCCACGCGCTCGAAGCTCGGCGCCTCGGCAACCATCGCCTCGTCGATCCCCGTGAGGCGCGTGATCGCCGCGGGAATGGCGAGACCGGGCTTCACCAAGGTGCGGAACGTGCGTGCGATCTCGCCATCGATGCACTCGACGGCACCGATGTCCATGATCCTGTCGCGCGCCGCGCTGAGCCCCGTGGTCTCGAAGTCGAGGGCGACGAACCGCCCTGGTAAGAGGATCGAGCCGGGCGTCGTGCCGATGGCGTTGGTCATGGGCGAAATCTCTCGAGTCGCGCGCGAGCGTCCGCCCACGTGTTCGCGCCGCCGAGGCGGGGGCGGCACCATACGCGAAAAAGCTCCCCACGCCACATCAGCGGCGCGCCCCGCGAGCGATGAGGAGCTCGGTCCGGCTCACCCTCGGCTTCACAACCAGCCTGGAACCGGCGGCGATCGCGCACCGCGGCCGAATGCCGGGCGCCTGGGGCGCCACGCTCCGCTTCCGCTTCACCGCAAGCCCGCGGCGAGCCGACGAGCGAAGCGAGGCGACTCGGGGGCCGGTCCCATCGCGGCTTTGCCGCGATGGGCGGGGGGGCTGCAACAGCCCCCCGAGTTACTTGGACCGCAGATCCACGCGGCGATTCTGCGCGCGGCCTTCCGCCGTGGAGTTCGTGGCGATGGGGCGCGACTCGCCGAGACCGACGATCTCGACGCGCGATGGATCGACGCCCGCAGCGACCAGCTCGGCCTTCACCGCCTTGGCGCGATCGATGCTGAGCTTCTGATTCGACGCATCCGAGCCAACGCTGTCGGTGTTGCCCTCGGCAACCAGCATCATCCGGGGATCGGCGGCGATCTGACGCACCGCCTCGCGGACGATCATCTGCGAGTGCGGCGTGAGCTCGTGCTTGGCGGTGTCGAAATACACCGACTGACGAACGCTGAAGTCGATGGGCTCGGCTGGGGCAGCGGCAGGCGCGCCCGTCGGGATGGAGTCGGGACAGCCGTCCTCGTCGCGGTAGCCGTTCTGGGTTTCGGGATCGTCGGGGCAGAGGTCGTCGATGTCCAACACGCCGTCGTGGTCGCGATCTGCCCGCGACACCAGCAGATCGTGGGCCTTTTTCACGTTCTCTCGGGCCGCAGCCAGCACCTCCTGCGCTTCCCAATAGTCCCGTTCGGAGTACTCCTCGTCGAAGAAATCCAGGCTCGACTCCGCGATCGCGATCTCGCGTGGCGCGTAGCGCTCGGCCTGCTGTGCCCGCAACGCGACCAAATCGCGCGAGAGGTCGTCGGCCTGCTGCTTCATCAAGCCGGCGTTCGTGCAACCGGTTGCGGCCACGAGCGCCATGCCCGCGACGGTCACCACGAGAGAGCTCAGCTTGCGAATCATTCGGATCGACCTCGACGTCGCGCTGGACGCAGTTGAAGGTGCGAGATTCTGCAGACGATCAGTTCCCGCGCTCGGGCTCGGGCTGAACGACGAGCTCCGGCTCGCGAGCCGGCGGTGCTGCGGGCGGCGGCTCCGCCGCGGGCGTCGCGGGCGGCGCGACCGGGGTCACCTCCATGTCGCCTGCGGCGCCGGCGCTCGGCGTCGCAGGCTCCTCGGCTGGAGCGGCCGGCGCAGACGCTGGCGCAGCAGGAGCCGCAGCCCCAACACTCCGGAGCTGCTGCGCCGACTTGCGCGCGAAGTCTCGGGCGGAGGCAAAGTCTGATTCCCGGTTCTCGATCTGTGCGCGTGTCAGGTATTGCTCGGCGAGGTAGTACGGGTAGGGGTTCGACTTCTCGAGGCCCTGTGCCTTCGCCGAATCGAAAGCGCTCTCGGCGCTCGAGAGCGCATCCTGGGCTTCGAAGTAGTAACAGCCGGGCAGCGCAACGAGACTCACGAAGAGCGCCGATCGAATGCGGATTCGGTTCACGGAAACCTCGTCTTTCCTAACGTTTTCAGGGACATCGAGCGTGTTTGCAGGTACCACCTTCGCCCCGACGGTGTCAAGGCG
>CAYUSL010000112.1:0-15203 GCA_964447125.1 uncultured bacterium
CGATGATCTACCTCTCGGGGCTGGTGTTCCCGATCGAGAACATGCCGCACCCGATTCAGCTCGCGACCTACGCCGTGCCGCTGCGCTACTACGCCATCATCGTGCGTGGCGTGTTCCTGAAAGGCGCCGGCTTCGCGGCACTCTGGCCGCAAGCGCTGGTGCTGGTGTGCTTCGCCACAGGCGGGATCACGCTCGCCGCGCTGCGCTTCCGGAAAAGCCTCGATTGACGCGCGCTGGGAGGCGCGTGGCCTTCCCGGCGCACGAGCGAGCTGGAGGGCGGCGCTCCGTCGCCGCCAAGTCCTGCACGCGGCGCCCGCGTAGGACGTGATGCTCAAGTCGTCTGGATCAGCAGCTCGCCGTGGCGGCGTTCGCAACGTTCCTGGCACACGAAGAGGTAGCCATAGCCACCTCCGCTCCAGGGCCAGTCGATGCCGCACGGGCTCCAATCGAGCTGAGCGACGAAGATCAACTCGCCGCACGCGGGGCATTCCGGGCGCTCTGCGTCCTGCGCCCAAGTCGGCCACCCGCCGAGCTTCGATCGTTGGACGTGCTTGAAGCCGTAGCCCAGGTCTTCGGAGAGATCGCCGCCGATCCACCAGTCGTCCGGGATGCCTTCCCCGAGCGTCCCGAAGTCTCCGAGGCCGGGTGTTTCGACGATTCTCGTGAGCGTGACACTGCTGGCGCGCATCGGCTCGGGCTCGAAGCTCGGCAGTCCGTCCACGACGGCGGAGAGGTCGTCGAAGAGCGTCACTGCGTACCCGCGGTTCTCGCGGTCTCCGAAGCCGAACGACATGCGGGTGTCGCGCATGCACACGACGCAATAGTGCAGGGAAAGCAGCACGTCGGATCCCGTCTCCAGACCGGGTACGTCGCGCAGCCGCACTTGGGCGTAGAAGCACATCGGGTGGCCGACGGAGCAGCGCGGACGATCGACACCCCGCGGCCACCAGGGCACGCCGGCGAGCTTCGTCACCGGCATCGGTCCGGGATCGCCTGCCGCGAGGTCCATGCGCGCCGTCTCGCGGCATCGCGCCGCGATCGCCGTGAGCCATTCGTCCGTCGCGCGGACGGGTTCTCGTGGTTCGCGAGCTGGCACGGGCACGTGGTCGAGAATCCACAGCAGCGGGCGCAGCGACGCACCCAGCACGAAGTTGCGCGCAGCGTGGAGCAAGCTTCCTCGGCGCGCCATCGGGTTGCGGAGGTCTTCTCGGACGGGTGCCGCCGCCACGGCGACGACGGATGGGGCGCCGCGTGGGATGGCGGTCGGGCTCAGCATGTGCCGCGGTGCGATCCGAATCGTGTCGCCTTCGCGTACGCGCGTCCAGCCGGCGTGGCTCTTTCCGAAGGGGGCGGGGCGGGGCAACCTGCGCGGCCCATGTCGCTCACGATCGGAATCGACGCCGGGCTCTTTCCGCCGGCCGACCACGGTGGGCTCGCGGTCTATCGTCGCGAGCTGGTGGCGGCGCTGGCGCGTGCGCCGGGCGATCACCGCCTGATCGTCTACGGTCGCGAGCCGCCCCGACCGCCAGAGGTGAGCAGCGATCGCATCACGATTCGCGACGTGGGTGATGATTGGCTCGCGCGCGTGCCGGGCGGCTTTCGTCAGGCCTGGCTCCCGCGCGAAGTGCTTCGCGATCACGTCGATCTGATCCACTTCCCCCTCGGCAGCGGCAGTCTCAAGCAGGTGGCGCCGGACGTGATCAGCGTTCACGATCTGCTGTGCGTGCGTTCGTCGCTTCTCGACTACGGCACTCGGATGCGGGGCTTGCGCTTCCGGGTGCGCAAGCGCTGGCATCGCCGCGCGATCCCCGCGAGCCTGGTGCGCGCGCGGCGCCTGCTCGCGTCGAGTGAGGCGACGCGCCGCGATCTGATCGAGCTTCTCGGCGTGGCGCCGGAGCGAATCTCGGTGGCACCGCTGGCTGTAGCGCCGCGTTTTCGCACCCGTGCCTCGAAGGCGGAGGTGTCGCGCTTCACCGAGGCGCGCGGACTTCGCCCCGGCTACGTGCTCGGCCTCTCGTCGATCGATCCGCGCAAGAACGCCCATCGGCTCATCGATGCCTACGCCGAGCTGCCGTACGCGTTGCGCGCGGCCCATCCGCTGGTGCTGTTGCTCACCCAGGACACCTACGCATCGAGCCTGCGAGCGCGCGCGGCGGCGCGTGGTGTCGCGCATGCGGTCGCGTTCGTGCCGCACGTTGCCGACGCGGAGCTGCCGCTCGTCTACGCCGGTGCGGCCGTGCTCGCGTTTCCTTCGCTCTTCGAGGGATTCGGCTTGCCGGTTCTCGAAGCGATGGCGCTGGGCGTGCCCGTGGCCGCCTCACGGGTGGGGGGGATTCCCGAGGTGGGCGGCGACGCCATCGAGTACGTCGATCCGCTCTTGCCGGCATCGATTGCCGCTGGCCTCGAGCGCGTGCTCTCCGACTACGCGCTCGCCGAGCTGTTGCGCGAGGCCGGCCCTGCGCGCGCCGCGTCGTTCACGTGGGAGCGCACGGCCGAGGCGACCCTCGCCGCGTACCGCGCGGCGCTGGCATGAGCACCGGCCGCGGCCCGGGGGTCGCCACCAACGCCGTGCATCTGCTCGCAGGTGGCGTCTCGGCGCGGTTCCTGTCGTTCATCGGGTTCTGGCTCTTCACGCACGTCCTGTCGCGCGCCGACGTGGGCGTGATCTCGCTGGCGTTGTCGGTGGGGGCGATGTGCTTCGAGCCCGGCGATGGCGGCCTCGATCCCATGGTGGTTCGCGCGCTCACGCGTGCGCACGGACGCGAGGCGCGACGCTTCGGTGCGGCGCTGGTCGCCAAGGCGCTCTACGGCAGCGTCGGGTTGCTGGTGGCGCTCGCGATCCTCACGTCGCTGGTCTCGGATGCTGGTTCTCGCCATGCCGTGTGGCTGGTCGTCTGCGGGTGGTGGCTCGGTTGCCTCGGTCGCACGGTGACCTCGGTGTTCGCTGCCCACGAGCAGTTCGTCTGGAAGGGGCTCTTGGATCTCGGCCGCTCGGCCACGTTGGCCTGTGGAGGTGCATTGCTGTGGCTCGCCCACGGTCCCCTGGTGGCCGCAGGGCTCGTTCACGGTGTGGCCGAGGTGGCGCAGGCGGGCATGACGATCGCGGTCCACCGCGCACGATTTCGCGACGTGTTGCCGCGCTTCGACGCTCGCCTGGCGTGGCTCATGGCGCGTCAGGCGTGGCTGCCGAGCCTGTCGGCGCTGGCGTCGATGATCTACCTGGTGGGCGATCGCGTGGTGCTGTGGCGATTCGCGGGGCGCGCCGAGGTGGGGGTCTACGAGGCGGTATCGCGCGTACCGCTGGCGATCGCTGTGCTGCCGGCGGCGCTCGCTGCAGCTGCATTCCCTGCGATCGCAGGCCGCGACCGCGAGCGCGCGCGCCGCATCTATCGCGAGACGCTGGTGCTGCTCGTCACGCTGGCCGTGCCGCTGGCGGTGGGAGGCGCGGTGCTCGCCGACGCCGGGGTGGCGCTCCTCTATCCCGCGGACTACGCGGAAGCGGCGCGTCCGTTCGCTTCGATCTGGATGGTGGTGGGAGCGGTGATCTTCGTGTCGTACGTGCCGAGCGCCTCGCTCCTGGCGCTGGGCCGCACCGTGGAGCTGGCGCGGATCACGGCGGCGCTCGCCGCTGGAAACATCCTGCTCAACTTGCTGGTCGATCCATTCTTCGGCACGCGCGGCGCGGCGTCGGTGATGCTGGTGACGCAAGTCGTCGGCCTGTTTGCCTACTCGCGCGCTGCCGGGCGCGAGCTTGGTGTCGCAGGACCATGGCGCGTGATTCGGCCGGGCGTCGTGCTGGCCAGCGCGATCTGTGGTGCGGCAGCGTGGTGGACGCCGGGCCACGTGCTGATTCGTGCGGCCGTCGGCGTCGCGGCGTACGCAGCCGCACTCGTGGTCCTGGGAGCGTGGCCACGCGAGGCGATCGCGACGCTGCGCGAGGGGATGCGCGCAGCCGAGCCGGTGAACGAGTCAGCGCTGCCGACGTGACACCCACGCGCTAATCGCCAGGCTGAGCGCCGGCAGCACCGCGCCGAGCGCGTTCGAGGCCCCGCCAGCGTTGCAGCCGCCGCCCGAGCCCTCGTCGACGGTGCCACAGCTCGTGGGTGCGGCGCTGGTGAGTAGATCGCTCAGATACGGGTTGAAGAGGTAGTTGCAGTAGCCGGCGGCGTGCTCGGCGCTGAAGTCGTAGAGCACGGCGGTCGCGTACGCGGGATCGAAGAGCCAGTCGCCGCCCGCGGGGATGCCCGGCACGTTCGCGAAGCCCCACGGCGGCAATCCGCCGCCGCCCCCTTCGTCGCCGGCGAACTCGCCGCCCAGCCGAATCTGGGAGGCGGCGCCGAGCGCGAAGTCGTTGCTGCCGTCCGAGTCGGCGTTCCGCCCCGGGGCGTATGCGAATGCCGAGTCCCAGAGCCGCGGTTGGCCGGGATCTCCCTCGATCGCCTGGCGCAGCGGCCAAAGCGCGTCGTAGCCAGAGAGCAGCCCATAGCTCACGATCTGCGGCGGCACACCGCTCTCGATGATCGTGTAGTCGGGCTCTTGGGCTAGCGCGGGGTTTCCGCTCGGCGCGACGCGGTAGATCACCTTGTCGGTGCCGCCGCCGGCGTTGCACTCGACGGTGTTCAAGAAGCCGATGGGGCGCTGCTTCTCGGCGCAGCTCGCCGGCCCGTGGCCTTGCGGTTCGAGATACACGCGCACGTGCGAGAAGGACGCCGAGAAGGCTTCCGAGAAGTTGCCCGCGTCGTCCTCGAACTGGACGCCGTACGAGCGGTACTGAGTGGCCGGCATCGGTGTGCCGCGGGTGACGTCGGTGCGATCGGTGTAGGAGTTCAGGTAACCATGGGCGTTGATGTCGGTGAGCAGGAAGCGGCCATAGGTCGAGCCGTCCTTCTCGACCGCGACGCGCTGGTTTTCCTGATCGTTCTCGTGGTCGGTGCCGCCGAACGAGTTCCAGTCCTCGGGGTGGAAGTACGAGTACTCGATCCAGTAGTGGGTCTGGGTCTCGACCACGTCGAAGTAGACGTACGCACGCAACGGGAATCCCATCGAGCGCATGTTCTCGAGGTTGTCGTGGGAGTCCCAGTTGCCGTCGAAGTCGATGTTGGTCAGGAAATCGCGGCGGAAGTTGGACGGATCGTTGTCGATGCCGTCCGCCACGTCTTGGTAGACGACGGGTGCGTAGTGCGCGGCGAGCTCGCGGTCGGTGATGCCGGTCGAGAGCACGTGGTCCGCCCGTACGGTCGTGGCGGCGGCGAGCAGTCCCACTGCCGAGATCGCCAGCGCACGCACCGAGATTCGATCGTGTCCGTTCATCGTCGCCCCTGCGACTCCCTCGTGACGGGAGCGTGATTTGCGATGTTACGAACGGTACGCGCGGCGAGTCAAAGCGTGCGCGGTTCGGCTCGTGGCCCGAAGTCCGCGGAGAGCTCCGCGAGCAGCTCGCCGTCGGCAGGTGGGAAGACCAGCGTCGACAGCTCGTGCCGGGAGATCCAGCGATGGTCGGCTACGGCCACGTTCCGCACCTCGCCGCCGACCCATGCGCAATCGAAGAAGAGCAGCCGCACGGTCTTCTCGGGGTAGGCGTGCACGATCTCGCGGCGCAGCCCATCGATGCGGACCGCGACGTCGAGCTCCTCGCGCAGCTCGCGAGCCAGCGCAGCCTCGGCGGTCTCGCCCGGCTCGATCTTGCCGCCGGGGAACTCCCACGAGCCAGCGAGGTGTGAACCCTCGGGACGCTGTGTGACCAGGAGCTCGTTGCCGCGCCACACCAGGGCCGCGACGACGTCCAGAGCACGGATGCCGTCGGTCACCGCAGCGTATTCCCTTCGAGGCGGTGCGCCCGGCGCGCGAAGCCCAATGCGAGTCGGCGCCGGCTCAGGCCGCGAGCGAGGGCGACTTGGGCGCGTCCTTGCTCGCCGACGCCGTCACCTCGGTTCGGGACTGTGATGCGGCGGCGACGGTGCGCCCCAGCGCCCGCATCCGTGCCAGCATGAGGATCTGCATCAGCAGCAGCAACGCGCCGCCGGCAGGAAGCGCCCAACCGGCGAGCCGCATCCACAGGCTGGGCTTGGGCTCGCTTCCCGGCTCCGTGGCGAAGCGCGCGTCGATCCGGAATTCCTCGGCGCCCCAACGATCGGCAACGCGCTTGAGCTCCTTCCGCGAGACGCGTCGCAGCGAATCGATCGGGTCTTGCGGCAGCTCGTTCGGCTCGAGCACGCCCGCCAGCCACGCGAGGTGGTTGGCGAGCTCTTCGCCGTTGCGATGCTCGCGCAAGAAGCGGTTCGAGACGCGCTGGCGCGCCTCCTGGATCTCTTCTTGCGCGATCTCGCCGCTCGACACCCGGCTCAGCTCGTTGTCGAAGGCATCGGAGATGGCGCCGAAGTCGGCGTCGTCCGCTGAGGCGTAGAGGTAGAGCAGTCCCTCGTGGCGATTTGGCGTGAAGTACACATAAGGCGCGTAGCTCATGCCGCCGTGAACGCGAATTCGGTCGTAGAGGCGGATCTCGAGGAGCTCTTGCAGCACCCAGAGCGGATAGTAGTCGGCGTCGCGTGCGCCCGAGGTGACCACACCATGAAGTAGGGCCCCTGAATGCTCGACGTCGTCCACCTGGATGGGCCCGGGCGTGCGCTCGGGAGCCGAGTAGGGTGGCGGTGCGCGACCCGACCACGACAGCCGCCCCAGGGTCTTGTCGATGGCCGCGCGGATCTCCTCGGGTGCGCGGTCGGCGAGCACGATCAGCACCAAAGCCGGCGGCCGGTAATGCGTCTGGAAGAACGAGCGCAACTGGCGCGCGCTGATGCGTTCGATCGACTCGGGAGTACCGCCCTCGGGACGTGCGAGCGCCTGGTCGCCGTAGAGCTGGCCGCGCACCGCCAGCAGCAGGGCATCGTCTTGTTTCTCGCTCAGCTCGCGGCCGACGATCTGACGCTCGATCTCGATCTGCTCCGGCGTGAACGGGCCAGCGTCGAGGGAGCGTGTCACCAGCTCGAGGGCGCTCTCGAGGTCTGCGGCGAAGGTGTCGACGACCGCGTACGTGACATCGAGCGTGGTGAATGCGTTGTAGTAGCCGCCGTTGGCCTCGATCCGCTGGATCAGTCCGTGAATGGCGGGATCGGTCTCGCGGTCGAAGAGCATGTGCTCGAGAAAGTGGGCGACGCCGTTGGCGCTCTCGGGCTCTACACCGGAGCCGGCTTGCACCACGAATCGGACGTGAGCTTGGTCGCTGCCGGGAGTGCGTTGCAGCCAGAGTCGCAGACCGTTGGCGAGGGTCGAGGCCTGGATGTCGACGAGGCGCTGAGTGCTGGGAGCGGGCGACGCGGGCGCCGGTGTGGGTGCAGCGACGAGAGGCGGTGGCGACGCCGGCGGCGCCACCTCGGCCCACGCCGCCGTCAGCGGCGAGGTGGTGACCTGCGTGAGCAGCAGCACGAGCACCGTGCAGAATCGCCGCGCTGGAGCTCGCGCGAGCACACGAGCGGCCTCGTAGGGAGGCGGTGTCGGCGAGAGCGGAGCTGCGGAGATCACGGCAGGTATCGACGGGGCGGCTGAGCATAACAGGCGCTTCGTGCGAGGCCGCTCTGGGCCTGGTGGCGGGCACGCATCGGCTCGTTCGCCGGCGGGTCGTACCCAGTCGCGAAACGTGATTAAGTCTCGCCTCGAGCCGGCGCGGGGTTGCAGGCCGGCTCACGCGAGGGGATCGATGCGATTGCGCGTGGCGCTCGCCCAGGTGAACACGACGGTCGGCGCGCTCGACGCGAACCGCGAGCGCCTCGCGGCGGCAATCTCCGACGCACGCGCCGCAGGTGCGGAGCTGGTCGTCTTTCCAGAGATGGCGCTCGTCGGCTACCCGCCCGAGGACCTGGTCCTGCGAACCGACTTCCTCGCCGAGGCCGAAAGCGCGCTCACGCGTCTCGCCGAATCGACGCGTGGGCTCACGGCGATCGTGGGCACGGCGCTGCTCGCCGACGACGTGTGCAACGCCGCGGCGATTCTCTCCGACGGCGAGGTGTGCGGCTACGCACGGAAGGTGAAGCTTCCGAACTACGGTGTCTTCGACGAAGAGCGCTATTTCGCTCCCGGCGAGGCCCCCACGTTGCTGATGCTCGGCGAGCTGCCGATCGGCGTCAGCATCTGCGAGGACATCTGGGTTCCCGATGGGCCGCTGGTACCGCAGGTGCGCGCGGGCAACGCGTTGCTCGCGGTGAACGTCTCCGCGTCGCCCTACCACCGCGGCAAGGAGCACGTGCGGCGCACCATGCTCGCAGCGCGCGCCGCGGATCACAGCGTGCCGCTGGTGTTCGTGAACTTGGTGGGCGGCCAGGACGAGCTGGTCTTCGACGGGGGCAGCGCGGTCTTCGACGAGCAGGGGCGGGTGATCGCTTCGGGCGCGATGTTCGCCGAGGATCTGATGGTGGTGGACGTGGATCTATCGCCGGCCCGTCGCCGCCGCTTACGCGAGCCGATGGCGCGGCGAACCTGGACCGAGACCGCCGAGCCACCGCTCAACGTCGTCACCGTGGCGCGCCAGGACGGCGGTGCGGGCGTATCGCCCGTGAAGCCCGTCGCCGCGCACCTGGCGCCACCGCTCGACGATCTCGAGGTGGTGTGGCGGGCGCTCGGCCTGGGCTTGGGCGACTACGTCCGCAAGAACGGCTTTCGCTCGGTGCTGGTCGGGCTATCCGGTGGCATCGACTCGGCGCTCACCGCTGCCGTCGCCGTGGACGCGCTGGGCGCCGAGCGCGTCCACGCCGTCACCATGCCGTCGCGCTTCTCGTCGCAGGGCACCTTCGATGATGCCCTCGCCGTCGCCGAGCGGATGGGTATCTCGTGTCCGACCATTCCCATCGAGCCGCTCGTGGGAGCGTTCACCCAGGCGCTCGCAGCGCTCTTTGCGGGGAAAGGCCCGGACGTCACCGAAGAGAACCTGCAAGCGCGCATCCGCGGCACACTGCTCATGGCGCTCTCCAACAAATTCGGCCACCTGCTTCTCACCACCGGCAACAAGAGCGAAAACGCCATGGGCTATTGCACGCTCTACGGTGACATGGCGGGTGGGTTCGCGGTGCTCAAGGACATCCCCAAGACCTTGGTGTTCGCGCTGGCGCGCCATCGCAACCTGCGCGGGCCAGGCCATCCGATTCCCGAGTCGGTGATCGAGCGGCCACCCACCGCCGAGCTGCGCGAGAACCAGAAGGACGAAGATTCGTTGCCGCCTTACGCACTCCTCGATCGGGTGCTCGAAGCCTTCGTCGAGGAAGATCGGTCGATTGCCGAGATTGCTGCTCGGGGAATCGATCCGGACGTGGCGCGGCGGGTCGCGCGCACCGTGGATCGGAACGAGTACAAGCGTCGCCAAGGGCCACCGGGCATTCGCATCACGCCCAAGGCCTTCGGCAAGGATCGCCGCATGCCGATCACCAACAACTGGGACAAGGGTTGAGCGCGGCGAGCGGCGAACGGCAGCGCGGCGAGGTGGCGCGGGGACGCGCGCTCCGTGCGTGGGTGATCGCAGGCCTCGTGGTGGGCACACGCGTGTCCGCTCCCGCCGCGGATGACGGCGTCGAGCCCGTCCCGGTTCCGCCGCCCGCGAGCGAGGCGCCGGTCGCCGCGCACTCCGGGGGGACGGCGCGCGACGAACGCGAGCTCCTGGCGAGCCTCGAGCACGAAGCCAACGCCGAAGCGCGCGTGGCAGCGGTCGACGCGCTTGCGGCCGTCTTCTCCGAACGGTCCAATGGGCGCGCACGGCAGGAGCCGCCGCCGATCTTTCGCAAGCTGATCGAGGATGTGGATCCCCGTGTCCGCGAGGCGGCGGCGAAGGCGCTGGCCAAGCTCGGGCCCGGCGCGATCGAGCTGCTCGCGTCCGTGCTCGGGAGTGATCCTCCGGACGAGGGTCGCCACGTCGGCGATGCGCTCGTGGAGATCGGGCCCGCGGCGCTGCCAGCCGTGGCGCGCGTGTCGAAAGAGTCGCAGACTGCAGAAGAGCGGGGGCGTCTGGTGGCGCTGGCAGCGCGTTTCGGCGCTGCCGCTCTGCCGCTCGTAAACGAGAGTCTCGCCGATGCGGCGCCGGAGGTTCGGCGCGCCGCGGTGCGAGCCTTGCCCGGTTTCGGCGAGGCCGGACGCGCGGCGCTGTTCGCGGCTGTCGCCGACTCCGATGCATCGGTGCGCGCCGAGGTCGCGTCGGCCCTGCCGGCGTTCGGCGCCGCGGCGATGCCGAACGTCGAGAAGCTGCTCACCGACGGCGAGCCCGAAGTGCGGCTGAACGCGTGCCGTGCGCTCCTCGGATTCGGCGAGGTTGGAATCGAGCTGCTGGCCAAGGCGTCGCGCGACGACTTCTGGGGGGTGCAATCGGAGGCGATCCGAGGACTCTCGCACCTCGGCTCACGAGGTGTGGCGACGCTCGGGCAGCTCGTGCGCACCGCCGACGAGCACGTGCGTCTCGAGGTGGCGCTGGTGCTCGGCGGGCTCGGCGCCGGCGGCGGCCCGGAGGCGGCCAGCGCGCTCGTTCAATCGCTCGCCGACAAGAGCGTGCACGTGCGTCGGGCCGCGGCGTTCGCCCTCGGGAAGCTGGGGGACGTGGCTGCTGGGGCGGGTGTCGACGCACTCGGCGCGAGCTTGAGCGATGTCGATGCACGCGTGCGCCTGGAGGCGCTCTTGTCGCTCAGGTCGCTCGGTGCCGTCGCGTTGCCGGTGCGCGACGCCGTTGCGAAGGCCGTATCCGACCGGGATGCGCCGGTCCGCTATCACGCCGAGCGCACGCTCCGCGCTCTCGACGCGCTCGCGCCGCCGCCCGCGTCGTCGTAGTCGCGATCGCGCGGCGGATCCTTCGCAGCGAGGTTCGCTCTCGACGAGTCAGTCGAGATTGCGGCCGCGATCGAGGCGCGCCGCCAAGAGATAGATGCCCGCGCCGATCACCAGCACCATGCGGAAGCCGAGCCCCATCGCCGCGAGCAGCGAGTAGACCGAAGCGGCCACACCGAAGGCGCCGTTCACTGCCCACGCCCACGGCACGAGATCGGCGCGGTCGGAGGCGAGTCTCCTCAAGAGCAGCGGCATCGGCATGCCGAGCACGACGCCGGTGGCGAAGCAGCTCGCCGCTGCAACGCTGGTACGGATCGCATCCGCCGCGGGCAAGAGCCCGTGCACCGCGAGCGGCAGCGCCAACGCCAATCCCAGCGCCAACCCGCCCGCGAATCGCGCGTGGCGAGTGAATGCCCAGTCGAGGTCCCGCTCCGGCATCGCTCGCGTCCAGCGCCCGCCTACCGCCGTGCCGAGCAAGAGCGTCGCCAGCACGACACCGAGGGCGCGAGTGGGCTGACCCACGAGCAACACCAGGCGCTCGACGAGTGCCACCTCGACGAAGAAAAAGCCCGAGCCCAACGCGGCGAAGGGCAGTAGCCGACGGAGCGCCGCGCCGCGGCCTGCAGAAGTGGCTGTGACGAGGGGCGCCGCGAACGTCACTGCTGCGAGCGCTGCAGAGACCGCCGCCAGAATCGAGAGTGTCAGCGTGGGCAACGTGGCCCACGGCCACAGGCTCGCGATCTTGGCGCGGTCGAGGAAGTCGCGCATCCGCAGCATCTGGAAGAAAAACGGCCGATCGTCGCTCACCGGGCTCACGTCGAGCGGGTAGCGGCCGAGCTCGTCGCGAAGTGCCGGGGTGCGCAGGAAGCGCTCGAAGAGCTCGCGTCCACCGCCGTCGGGGGCATAGAGCACCTCGATGCCCCGCTCGCGAGCGAGGCCGTGGATCCGTGCCAGGTCCTCGTCGCTCCACGCGGATTTCCGCACCAGCACCACGCCCACACCGAGGCCCGCGCGCAACGCGGGCGCCGGGCGCCCCAGCACCACGACGTGTCGCCACGGGTCGTCGACGCCGCGCTCGGCGAGCGCAGCGCGCGCGGTGATCGCCACGCGCAAGGTCTCGGCGGGCTCGTTCTCGAAGTACCAGCGGCTGACGCTGGCGATGCCCTCCGGCGCGAGGCGGTCGAGGTACGCGCCGATGGCATCGCTGGTGTAGAGGTGGTTCTCGGTCAGAAAGAAGGCGCCCGCTGCAGTCGCCGACCAGGAGTCCACGAGCCCGAGTAACACCAGATCGAAGTGCTCGTCGTCGACGGCGAGGAAGCTACGCGCGTCGGCGATCACGGATCGAACCCCCGGGCCGTGGTACGGGCGCCCCGTGAACTCGCCGTAGGTCTCGTTCACGGTGTGCGCGATCAGCGGGTTCACCTCGACGGCAGCCACCTTCGCGGCGCCGCTCTCGCGGGCAGCGAGGATGTCCTTGCCGCCACCTGCGCCGACGATGAGCACCGATCCGCCCGGCGGCAGCACTCCGAGGGCGAAGGCGGTCACGTCGCGCGACAGGAACTCGAGGCTTCCGCCGCCGGTGCCTGCCCCCACGAGGATGGTGCCGGCATCCCCGTCGATGTTCAGCAGCTTGATGGGTGGCGGCGGTGCGAAGGGCCGCGTGTCCATGCTCCAGCCGGGAGGGATTTCCTTCGGCATGGGCATCACGGCGATGCGCGAGAAGCTGTTCCAGCCTTCCCATTCGCGCGTCACGTCCCAGGGCGTCTTGTGGGCGTCGACGCGAAAGCCGTGGCCGCTCGCCGCCACCGCAACGAAGGTTGCGAGGGCCACCAGCGTGACGGCGAGCCGTCGACGCCAACGCGGCGGCGCGGCGATCGCCGCAGCCGCGCATGCCAGCAGCGCCGACGCGAGCATCGCCGCCGGACCGCCCAGATAGCGCAGCCCGACTGCCGCCGCCACGCAACCCAACGCCGCACCCGCGAGATCCGCGCCGTACACGCGCCCGGCATCGCGCGCCGCGGCGGTGTACGCGATCGCCAGCGCCAGCCCGGCGGCGGTGAAGGGCAGCGCCGGTGCCAAGAGGAAGATCGGCAGCGCCTTCGGCGAGACGCGGAGCGAATGGACGAGCGTCAGCACCAGGGGCACGGCGAGCGCCGCGATCCAAGCGCTCGCCGCGAGTCGCTCGTGGGCGCGCTCGACGGGAAAGAGCCGAGGCACGAGCTGCACAGCGAGCCCGCCAGCCGAAAGCCCGAAGAGCGCCAGCGACACGCTCAGGAACGCGAAGTGGTACTGGGTCGTGACACTGAAGATGCGCGTGAGCACGATCTCCAGCATGAGCACCGCCGCCGCGACGCAGGTGACGGCGGCAAGCAGTCGGCGATCTGCGCGCATGCGAGAGTCGGTGGGTGCGGCAGTCGCGCAGGTAGCGGGTGCCGAGTGCCGGCGCACGTCACTCGGCTGCAGCAGCGCCACGCGCGGAAAGCGCGTGGCGCGAGCCACGATTCAGCTCACAGGCCCTTGAGAAGCCGGCGCGAGATGACGATGCGCTGGACCTGACCGGTGCCTTCGAAGATGTCGTAGACCTTGACGTCGCGATAGAGTTTTTCGACCAGGTTCGCGTGGTAGGTGCCGAGATGGCCCATGAGGCCGATCGCCTCGGCGCACACCCAGCTCGCCACCTGTGCGGCGTACGCCTTGGACATCGAAGCTTCCTTGGAGTTGGGGATGCCTTCGTCGGCCATCCACGCTGCGCGCCAGCACATGAGCCGCGCCGCGGCGATGCGCCGTTCCATGGTGGCGATGAGCTCCGCCAGCACGTGGTAGCGCGCGATCGGCCGGCCGATCAGGTAGTTCTCGCGGATGTACTCGTGGACCACGTCGTACGCGGCGCGCGCGATGCCCACGGCCATCGCCGCCACCATCGGGCGCGTCGAGTCGAAGGTCTTCATGGCGGTGGTGAAGCCGCCTTTGTTGGCCTTTTCGTAGTGCTCTTCGCCGCCGAGCAGGTCGTCGACGTGGAGCTTGCAGTCCTCGAGCACCAGCTCCGCGGTCTCGGAGGCGCGCAGGCCGAGCTTGTCCTCGATCTTGCCTACCGAGAATCCGGGCGTCCCGTTGAACACCAGGAACGCGCGATGGCCGGCGCGGCCGATGCTCTTGTCGACGGTGGCGAACACCACGTTCCAGGTGGCGCGGCCGCCGTTGGTGATGTAGCACTTGCGGCCGTTCAGGATGTAGTGATTGCCGTCCTTCCGCGCCGTGGCCTGGATGCCCGCCACGTCCGAGCCTGCTGCGGGCTCGGTGAGCGCGTAGGCACCCCATCGCGGGACTCCGTCGTTCTTGAAGATGCTGAACGCACGCTGCTTCTGTTCCGGAGTGCCGGTGAACTGAACGGGTGGCCCACCGAGCCCTGGGCCGGGGAAGCACAGCACCACCGCCGGATCGCCCCAGGCGATCTCTTCGCCGAGGATGATCGACACACGGTTGCCTTGCTTGGTGCCCTTGGCGTCTTTCTCCTCGCCGACGCCTTCGCCTTCGCCGCCGAGCGCCTTGGGGCGAACTCCCGAGCCGAGCCCGAGCGCCATCGCCTTCTGCAGGAACTCGAGGGGGACCTCGTGGTTCTTGTCGGATTGAAGTGCGATGGGACGCACTTCTTCGCGCGCGAACCATCGCACCATCTCGCGGATGTTCTTCTGAGAGTCACTCAGCTCGAAGTCGATCACGGTGTTCTCCCGGGGGGCTTTTCAAGCCCCCCGCCCCGTCGAGGGCAAGCCTCGCCGGGGCCCCACCCCCGAGTCAGCTCACTGCGTTCGCTGCGGTGCCGCCGGCACCGGGCGGAATGGGTGCCGAGCGTGGAGTCCGCTGCGCCGATGGATACCAAGACTGTCCCGCTGGCTTTTCAAGCCCCCCGCCCCGTCGAGGGCAAGCCTCGCCGGGGCCCCACCCCCGAGTCAGCTCACTGCGTTCGCTGCGGTGCCGCCGGCACCGGGCGGAATGGGTGCCGAGCGTGGAGTCCGCTGCGCCGATGGATACCAAGACTGTCCCGGCGTCGTCGCTCTTGGGTCGAGATCGTCACGGCGCATCGGGAAATTCGCTCGAGGTCAGCACAGACCTTCGATGGGGTGCTCGCCGTCGGCCGTGAAGCTCAGCGCGGCAGCCCGGGCGTTCTCCATCGGATCGGTGCCGAGCACGAACGCCAGCGTGCGCGAGTCCCGGTACCACTTCTCTTCGGGGTAATCGCGGATGAAGCCGGCGCCGCCGAGCACCTGCACGCCATCGTTGGTCACCTTGCGCGCCATGTCGTTGGCTTGCACCAACGCTTGGATGGACGAGCGCTCGGCGCTCGCGAGCCCGCGGTCGGTCTCCCACGCCGCCTTCCACACCATCCAGCGTGCCGCGTCCACCTCGGTGGCGAT
>CAYUSL010000113.1:0-12130 GCA_964447125.1 uncultured bacterium
CGTCGGCGCCGACGGAGCGTCGCCCTCCATCGGTTCGCGCGTACAAGACGCGTGGCGGGCCGCGCTCCGTCGCGGCCGCAGCGATGTTCGTGAATGATCCAGGCTAACAGAGGAGGGACGACATGGCCGCAGGACGACCCAAGGCCGCGCTGGTGTTGGCCGACGCCGAGCGCGAAGAGCTGGAACGCTGGACGCGGCGCACCACGACCGCGCAGGCGCTCGCGTTGCGCGCGAAGATCATCCTGGCGTCGGCGGCGGGGCGCACCAACCTGGAGGTCGCTGCGCAGCTCGGCGTGACTCACCAGACCGTCGGCAAGTGGCGCGCTCGTTTCGTCGAGCGGCGCTGCGATGGGCTGCTCGACGACCCGCGGCCCGGGGCGCCCCGGACGATCACCGACGAAGCGATCGAGCAGTTGCTGACACGGACACTCGAATCGACGCCCCGGGATGCGACGCACTGGAGCACCCGGTCGATGGAGCAAGCGACCGGGATCAGCCGCAGCAGCATCAGCCGGATCTGGCGAGCGTTCGCGCTCAAGCCCCATCGGACGGAGACGTTCAAGCTGTCGAAGGATCCGCTGTTCATCGAGAAAGTCCGTGACATCGTGGGCTTGTACATGAATCCGCCGGACCGCGCGATGGTGCTGTGCGTCGACGAGAAAAGCCAGATCCAGGCCCTCGACCGCACGCAGCCGCTGCTGCCGATGCGGCCGGGTCAGATCGAGCGCCGCACGCATGACTACGTCCGCCACGGAACCACGTCGCTGTTCGCCGCGCTCGACGTCGCCACCGGCGAGATCATCGGGCGATGCCATCGCCGGCACCGTGCCGTCGAGTTTCGCCGCTTCTTGAACGCGATCGACGAAGCGGTGCCTGCAGATCTCGAAGTCCACCTGGTGCTCGACAACTACGGAACCCACAAAGCGCCACCGATTCGACGTTGGCTCTTGGCCCATCCGCGCTACCATCTGCACTTCACACCGACCGGCGCCTCCTGGCTGAATCTCGTCGAACGGTGGTTCGCGACGCTCACCGAGAAGCAGATCCGCCGAGGAATCCATCGAAGCACCGTGGCGCTGGAGTCGGCGATTCGCCAGTACCTCGCCACCTACAACGAGAATCCGAAGCCCTTCGTCTGGACCAAAACCGCCGACGAGATCCTCGAAGCCGTGGCCCGATTTTGTAAGCGAATTTCGGAGACGGGACACTAGTGCGTCTCGCCAAGCTGCAATGGCGGATCGCGCACGACTACGAGGAACTGAAGGACGAACTCGGTCTCGATCACTTCGAGGGCCGTGGGTGGCGAGGGCTTCAACACTACGGGACGCCTTGCATCGCAGCGTATGCCTTCTTCGTGGCCGACCGCGCTCGGCTTTTCCCCCTGCCTCTGTGCTTAGCCGATCCCGACACTGCGACGCAGCCAGGCTCGGAGGCTGCTCCACGACGTACGCCGCATCTGGCGTCGGGCACCAACCCGACGGCCCGCAACTCATGACACAGTCGGATTAGCGCGCTCGCTGGTAGAGCTCGACATCCTGAGTCGATCCATCGCGCAACAGCGCGATTCGCTCGTAATGCGCGTCGAGCTCTTGCCGAAGTCGCTCCTCCCAGGCGTCCGACGGTGCGAACGGCGCGACCGTGATGAAACGCGGCTGCTGCGCCAATATGTGCTCGAGCTCTGCACCCTCGGTGGTGGGCTCGGCCGCCGTGCCCAGCTCGGCCGCCTTTCGGAGGCACGAGGGGTGAACGAAGCGCGTAGGCAGGTCTGCATCGGCGAGCCAGTAGGCCACGTGATACGAGAGGAAGAACGCCGGCTGACCTGCGCCTCCGTGTTCACGCACGTAATCGGCGATCCAGTAGCCGACGTCCGCGTAGGGCGTGCCGTGCGAGCGGATGGTCGAGATTAGTCGGCGATACGAGTTGTCGACGGTCGTGACGAGCGGAGCGAGGCTCAGCACCACGGCCACTCCAGCGATCGCGGTTCCGGCGACGTCGGACACGAGCCCGATCCCCACCGCGAGGACGATCGCTGCCACTCCCGCAAGATCGAGCGCATAGTGCTGGAATGCTCTTCCCGCCAATGCGGCGGAGATCACGCTGCCGAACATGACCACGACGAGCATCCCGGCCGATCGTTCGAAGCCAGGCCGCAGGCGGGCGCGACGAACACCGAGCATCGCAAGACCGGCAAGAGCCGCGCAGAAGGGCGAGGGCGATTGTCGCGCCAGCGCCACGAGGTCGGAAAAGTGGCTTCCGGAGCCCTCCTCCAAGCCGGATCGGGCATACGCGAGCGGACCGCGCACCAACGCCGGCCAGAGCACGCTGGCCTCTCCGGCCATGGCGTAGACGACAATCAACACCGCGATGGGGATCAGCCCGCCGAGCGCGTACCACGCGCAGCCGCCAAGCTTTTCGCGCGCATCGCCGGATCGCGCGAAGACGATCGCCACACCGACCAGGACGGCGCAGTACGCGAGTTCGAGGCGAGTGAGCGCCGTCACCATCATGAGACACCCGGCGATCATCAGCCGACGTGGCGACCAAGAGGTTGCGGCGAAGGCCAGGAGCGCGCCGTTGAGCGGCGCGAGAAGGAGGTGCCCGGTCAACGTGGGGAACGTCCCACGCACGGCGGTGACGAGGATCGGAGTCAAGAGCGTCGCCCACCAACCGGCGCGATTACCGGAGAGTCGTCGGGCGACGGTACCGGCGAGACCGGCGGCCAGCAGGATCTCGACAGTGCCGCCGAGGCGGACCGCGAGCACCGAACGTCCGCCCAGCGCTGCGAAGATCGCATAGTGGCAGAACGCGATCGGGGGCTTGAGCACCCAGAATTTCGTGTAGGGAAGATGCCCTTCGAGGAGGGCTTGGCCCATGATGATGTAAGTGCTCTCGTCCCAACCCATCTCCGACGGAAAAAAAAATGGAAACCGGATGAGCACGGTGATCGCGGTGGCGAGGACGAGCGGCGAGAGCCACACGCCAACAGAATCGGAGGCGGCCGACGCTTCGCGGGGAGCGAACGCGGCCGAGCATTCTCTGTCCTTCGTTGGGCTCATGGCGCGCTGATTATGCACTGATCTTCGTAAAGGTTGGCGTGGCCCCGCGGCGCATGGGTAACGAGCCGACGCGGATGCGCCGTCCGTCTGGCGTCCTGGCCACGCGGCGGATCCCTTCCACGGGGTGTGTCGAGTCCGCAGACCCAGGGGGTCACGTCGAATCGGGCTTCGTTGGCGGTAGTAGGGACGACCAGAATGTGCGGTCCGATTCGGTTGCTCTGAGTCAGCGTGGAGTCCACCTGGTGCCGTGCGCGGCGCACGAACTTATCTTCCGGTGTGATCTCCACCGACTTGGATGATCGTGAGCGTCGCCAACGCGCGACGCAGCGCGTGGACACCGCGGTGACGGAGGCCGGCCGCTAGCAACGAACACCGCGCTCGGCTCGCGCGGCGCACCATCCGCCACGGCAGATCCGGACGAGATTTGGTAGTGTGCGCGGCGTGCAATCCCCTTCCGCTTGGCGGCCTCTCGCAGCCCGTTGGCTCGTGTGGTTGTGGCTTGCAGCCGCGTTGCCGCTCGCGCTCGGCCGCCGGGCGTGGGCGTTGGCACCGCCGGTTTTCGTGGCGCCCTGGATCGACTATTTCGGCGATATCCGCGGGGGCGGTACCGGCCAGGACGTCGGATTCGTGGTCGCCGACATCGACGGAGACGGCGACCTCGACGTGCTCGCATGGGTCCCGTACGTCGGAGTGAAGCTGCTCACCAACACCGGCACGGCTCAGAGCCCCGCGTTCGGCGCGCCGGTGCTCGATCCCTTCGGTCTGACGGGCGAAGAGTTCGGCTCGATGCCCGCGCTCGCGGACATCGAAGGTGACGGCGACCTCGACGTCTTCGTCGGCCAGAAATCGGGGCATACGCGCTTTTTCGAGAACACCGGGCTCCCCACTCTGCCGGGTTTCGCAACGCCCGTTTTGGACGCGTTCGGCGCGAGCGTCGTGCCGGAGTGGGCCGCACCCGCATTCGCGGACCTCGACGGAGATGGAGATCTCGACACCCTGGTCGCAAGCTTCAAGCAGAAGATTGCCTTCTTTCCGAACACCGGCAGCGCCGTGAGCCCCGCCTTCGGCGTTCCTCTGATCGACCCGTTCGGTATCCCAACGTTTCCCATCTACGCTGTTTACTTCGGAGATCGCCCGACACTCGTGGACATCGACGGCGACGGAGACTTCGATCTGTTCGAATCGACCCTCGACCTCGCCAGCAGGAAATCGACGTTCTCACAGAACACCGGAACCGGCCTGAGCCCGGCCTTCACGGCCGCAACCTTTGGCCCGTTCGGGATTCCGAGAGAACCGATCCAGGTGCAATTCGGGGACCTCGACGACGACGGCGATCTCGATCTGCTCGCGGAGAACTCGCTCGGACGCATCGTGACATTCCCCAACACCGGCAGCTCGGCGGCGCCGGCGTTCCCTCCCCCCAACCCCTTCGGCCTCACGACGATCATCGACGACGAGATCAGGTTCCGGCCGCACGACGCCGCATTCGCCGACATCGACGGCGATGGGGACCTCGACGCGTTCGCGGGCGGCCATTATTTCGCCGAGAACCGGGGTGGACCCACCAGCGCCGTATTCGTCGTCGTCCCAGGAGATCTTCTGGGCACTAGCAGGCCGCCGACCTTCGCGGACATCGACGACGACGGCGACCTGGACGCGTTCACGTCCGAGAGCGTGTATCCCGACGGGGTCCCGCAGAGCGAGATCTGCTGGCACCGCAATACCGGAACCGCCTCGCAACCGGCGTTCGCAGCCTGCGATTCCCCGCTGTTCCCTCTGTTCGGCCTCGACACTTCGCCGCCGAGCTTCGGCGACATCGACGGCGACGGCGATCTCGACGCCCTGATCGGCGAGGCCGAGCTGCTCTTCTTCCGCAACACCGGCTCGCGAGCCAGCCCGGCCTTCGCCGCTGCATCGACCGGAGCCTTCGGCCTCGACGCGTCCGCACAGCACCTCTTCCCGTCGTTCGTCGACGTGGACCGAGACGGCGACCTCGACGTCGTGGCGGGCGCGTACAACGTCAGCTACGTCATGGACGTCGAGACGTTCTTCTTTGCCAACACCGGGACCGCGACGAGCCCAAGCTTCGCGCCGAGCGAGCGGAACGCGCTCGGGCTCGACCCAGCCTCGGTCGACGGGAGCGGCCGAATCACGTTCGCCGACATCGACGGCGACGGCGATCCCGACGCGTTCCTCGGGTCTCGGCGCGAAGACGTCGTCTTTCTCCGCAACGTGGTCACCGATCTCTTCGCCGACGGCTTCGAAACGGGCGACTTCTCGAAGTGGTCGAAAGCGAAGTGACGCCGAAACGATCGCCGCGCGGGAGGTGCCGCGCCGTCGCCCACGTCATGCAATCCGCGACGGGCAGGAACGTGCCGCCGCGGAAACCGACTCCCTGAGAAGCGGAAGCGGAAGCACCGCAGCATGCCGCTCACATCGAGCGGAGTTGGCGACGCCACTCGCGACGTGCGCGCGGTGGTCTCGATGGCAAGCACGGCATCCAGCACGAGCTTGCGCCACGTGAACGACGGCGCGGTTCGGGCAACCTGCTCAGTCCCGGTAGCGCAGCGCCTCGACGAGCAGCGCGAAGGCCGGTGAATGCTGGCGGCGGCTCGGGTAGTAGAGGTGGTAGCCGGGAAACGGCGGACACCAATCCTCGAGCACTCGTTTCAAGCGTCGCCGTGCGATATGCACTTCCACCACGTCCTGCGGAAGGTAGGCGAGGCCGAGGCCGGCGAGCGCGGCGTCGAGCATCTGCGGTGTGCCGTTGGTCACGAGCTGACCGTCCACGCGAACGTGGAGCTCGCGGCCGTCGCGCTCGAGCTCCCACGCGTAGAGGCCGCCGTACGTCGGTAGGCGCAGATTGATGCAGGTGTGGGACGTCAGCTCTTGCGGCGTGCTGGGCGGCGGTCGCTTCGCGAAGTAGGAAGGCGCCCCGACCACGGCCATCCGCATGTCCGGCCCGATGCGAACGGCGATCATGCCGCTCGCCACCTGCTCGCCGATGCGAACGCCCGCATCGTAGCGTTGCGCGACGATGTCCGTGAGTCCGTAGTCGATGGTGACCTCGACGTGGATGTCGGGGTAGCGCGGCAGGAACTTCGCGAGCGCCGGCATCACGATCGTGTTCACCGGGTGCTCGCCAGCGGTGATACGGATGGTGCCCGCCGGCTTCTCGCGAAGCTCCTTCACCGCGTCGAGCTCGGCTTCGATCTCATCGAGACGCGGGCCGATCGTCCGTAGCAAGCGCTCGCCCGCCTCCGTGGGCGCCACGCTGCGCGTCGTGCGCGCCAGGAGGCGAAGACCCATCCGGGCTTCGAGCCCACGAACGGTGTGACTCAGCGCCGATTGCGAGACCCCGAGCTGCGCCGCGGCGCGGGTGAAGCTCCGCTCGCGCGCAACTGCCAGGAACGCGACCAGCTCGTCGAGACTGCTTCGCTTCATTGATGAGCAGAGATCATGACTGCATACGAATTACTCCGTCTAATCGAAAAGCCACCGAGGGATCACTTTGTTTCCATCGAAAGGGAGCCGCTCTCGCGCGACCAGCGAGAGACCAGCCCCGAGGAGACAAGCCATGGAACGACGCAAGCTCGGAAGCAGCAACCTCGAAGTCTCCGCCATCGGCCTCGGCTGCATGGGCATGAGCTTCGGCTACGGCCCGCCGGCCGACCGCGCAGAGATGATCCAGCTCATCCGCGCGGCGGTCGAGCGCGGCGTCACCTTCTTCGACACGGCCGAGGTCTACGGCCCGTTCGCGAACGAAGAGCTGGTGGGTGAAGCGCTCGAACCGTTCCGCGGGCGCGTGTCGATCGCCACCAAGTTCGGCTTCGCCCCCGGCGCTGCGGGCGAAGGACGATGGAGCACCCTCGACAGCCGGCCCGCGCACATCCGCGACGTCGCCGAGGCGTCGCTCAGGCGGCTGCGCGTCGACGCCATCGATCTCTTCTACCAGCACCGCGTCGACCCGAAAGTCCCGATCGAGGACGTCGCTGGCGCCGTGAAGGACCTGATCCGCGAAGGCAAGGTCAAGCACTTCGGCCTTTCGGAAGCGGGAGTGCAGACGATCCGGCGCGCCCATGCCGTGCAGCCGGTGACCGCGCTGCAGAGCGAGTACTCGCTGTGGTGGAGGAAGCCAGAGGAAGAGGTGATCCCCACCCTCGAGGAGCTCGGCATCGGCTTCGTGCCGTTCAGCCCGCTCGGCAAGGGGTTCTTGACGGGCAAGATCGACGAGACCACGACCTTCGACGCCACCGACTTCCGGAACGTGGTGCCGCGCTTCGCGCCCGACGCTCGCCAGGCGAACCGCGCGCTCGTCGACTTGCTCGGCCGCGTCGCCGCAACCAAGCGCGCGACATCGGCGCAGATCGCGCTCGCGTGGCTGCTGGCGCAGAAGCCCTGGATCGTGCCGATCCCCGGCACCACCAAGCTGCACCGCCTCGAGGAGAACCTCGGCGCGGCGAGCGTCGAGCTGACCGAGCAGGACTTGCGTGAGATCGACGAAGCGGCCTCGAAGATCACCGTGCAAGGCGCTCGCTATCCCGAGGCCCTCGACAAGCTGACCGGGCGCTGACCGCGGCGCGTCACCCGCCAGCTCGCCAACTCTCTCACTGGAGGTCCCCATGTCCGAAACACCCACCGCCGCACGTAGAGCGTTCGGCCACATCGCTCCAGCTCTCGCCGAGATCACCGACGAGGTCCTCTTCGGCGACGTCTGGACCCAGCCTGGGCTCTCCCCACGCGACCGCAGCCTGATCACCGTGGCAAGCCTGGTTTCGCTCTACCGCAGCAACGAGCTGCCGTTTCATCTGAACAAGGCGCTCGACAACGGCGTCACGCGAGAGGAGATCGTCGAGCTCGTCACTCACCTCGCCTTCTATTCGGGCTGGCCGACGGCCGCCACCGCGCTCACGATCGTCGAGCGCGTGTTCGCGAAACGCGAAGGAGCCTGACCATGCGTGCAACCGTGATGTACGAAGCCGGCGCAGTGCGCGTCGAGAACGTGCCCGACGCCGCGATCGTGGTGCCGACCGACGCGGTCATCCGCGTGACCCGCGCGTGCGTGTGCGGCAGTGATCTGTGGCCTTACAAGACCATGGCGCCGACACCGAGCGGCCGCGCCATGGGACACGAAGCCATCGGCGTGGTCGAGGCCGTCGAAACCGACGTGCACACCGTGAAACGAGGCGACGTGGTCGTGATGCCTTTCGCTTACTCCGACGGCACCTGCGACTTCTGCCACGAGGGGCTTCACACCTCGTGCGTGCACGGCGGGTTCTTCGGCGTCGTCGCTGGTCCGGGCGGAGCCCAGGCCGAGGCATTGCGGGTGCCGTACGCCGACGGAACGCTCGTGGTCGTGCCCGTGGGGAAGGACGACGCGCTGATGCCGTCCCTGCTCACGCTCTCCGACGTCATGGGCACGGGACACCACGCCGCGCTCGCCGCGAGGGTCGGTCCGCGCAAGACCGCTGCGGTCGTCGGTGACGGCGCGGTGGGGCTGTGTGGCGTGATCGCAGCGCGCCGCCTCGGCGCCGAGCGCATCATCCTTCTCGGCCGTCATCCCGACAGGATCGCTCTCGCCCGCACGTTCGGCGCCACCGACGTGGTCAGCGAGCGCGGCGATGCCGCGGTCGAGCGCGTGCGCGAGCTGACGGGCGGCGCGGGCGCGCACTCGGTCCTCGAGTGCGTCGGCCTCGACGAGTCGATGGCCACCGCGATCCGGATCGCGCGTCCTGGCGGCGCGGTCGGCCGCGTGGGCGTCCCTCAGAGCGAAACCCTGCCGGCGTCGGGGCCTGCCTTCTACAGCAACGTCACGGTGAGCGGTGGCCCAGCGCCCGTACGCGCGTACATCGCCGAGCTGCTGCCGGACATCCTCGAGGGACGGATCGAGCCCGGTCGGGTCTTCGATCGCGTCGTGGGTCTCGATGAAGTACCCGACGGCTACCGCGCGATGAACGATCGGCGAGCGCTCAAGGTCCTCATCCAACCGTGACCACTGTGCCAAGCCGAGAGAGGACGCGACGATGAGTGCGTGGATGAGCGAGGAGCTGGACGCGATCGCGGCTACCGAGGAGCTCGAGCTCACACCGTCGAGGTCATGCCGCGCTGAACGAGCGCGAACGCACACTGCATCCCGCGGGCCCGGAAGAGGCGTTCCAACACGCTGGCTGTCGATCACGCCATCCGCACCATCACCGCGCGCAAAGAACGAAATTCGTCCGCCCACGGCAAGATGCGATTCGAAACAGGCCGCATCGGAGAAACCAGCACGGCCCGATCAGGCTGAAATGCGATTCGCGACACCCGTTCGGCTCGCTTGGCGCGCACGGTGAGGTGTTACGATCCGCCGCGTGGATTTCGACCAGACCTTGGCCGTGCTGGCCGCGCTACAAAGAGCAGGAGTCCACTACAAGATCGTCGGAGGTGTGGCGCTCAACCTTCTCGGGCTCGCGCGGGCCACCAAGGATCTCGACGTCTTCGTTGCACCGACCGAGGAGAACGTCGCCCGATTGCGTGCAGCCCTGCATGCCGTGTTCGACGATCCGACCATCGACGAGATCACCGCCGTCGACCTCGCGGGGGACTATCCCGCCATCCAGTACGTGCCCCCGACGGGTGAGTTCCACATCGACATCCTCGCGCGCCTCGGCGATGCGTTCGGCTACGACGACATCGAGGTCGAGCAACGACACATGGAAGGGCTCACGCTTCCCGTCGCCACGCCCGCGATGCTCTACCGCATGAAGCGCGACACGGTTCGCCTGCAGGACAAGGCCGATGCCGAGCGCCTGCGCAAGCAGTTCGACCTGGAGGATTGATAGTGCCCGTCCGACGCTTTCGTTCGGTCGAGGAGATGGAGAGCGCCGCATGGCTCGCGGCGGACGACCCTCGTCTGCCACGGACGATCGCCCAGGTGTGGGCCGCTGCGAGGCGGATGGCACCCCGACGGTTCCCCGCAGGCGTGTACAAGCACGCCTCGATCGAGGAGCTCAACCGTCTCGAAAGCGAGTGGGAGTCCCTCGCCATTCAGGGCGCCTCCCAGACCTGATTCGTCCAAGCCGCCGGAGCGTGCCTCCTATCGGCAATCTACTGCCGATCAACCTGCCAGCTCGACTGCGAGCCCCGCGACACCCCGCCACCCTCCCGAGAAGGTGTTCCTACTCGGTAGGGCGGGCAGAGTGATGCGGACGGGTCACGGCCGCGTGGCCGTGCCCTGAATCGGCGCCACGGATGGCGTGGCGGGCTGGACGGGCTGGAGAGGCTGAGCAGTCGGCGGCTTGGTGGGAAACGCGGCCGTGCCTCCGATGACACCCTTGGGGGGCTGCGCCGGCTGCGCCACGATCTCCACTTTGCACACGCAGTTCGCGCCTTTGTCGTCGCAGTTGACCGCGCCTTTCCCGCAGACCTTGTTCTTCTTCATCAGGTCGCAGTCTTCCTTGGTATCGCAGCTACAGTTGTCTCCCACGCAGACGTAGCTGCCGGCCGACGACTTTCCGGCTCCCGCAAGCAGCACCGCCGAGGCGAGAGCCAAGGCAATGAAAACGCGGCTCGCGAGCGCGGCCGCACGGACAGCAATCGGTGACGTGGTCTCGATCATTCAGCACCTCCTGATGGCTTCCGGCCTGGAAGCGGGCTCACGCACTTCGTTGGCATTCGCATCATTCCCCTCGTGCGATGTCGTCGAGCTCGACGGGATCGATCGTTCGTCGAAAGGGTCCCGTCCTGTTTCGCAGGTCTGCTGAGCCGCAAGGCGTTGGCCACCCAAGCACGCATCCGGTCGACGCCGCGGCCACTACTCTCAAAATCGGAAACGGGAGCGAGAAGGCGACACATCGAAACCAGGCGCGGGATCCGAGCACGTCCGCGGCCACGCGGCGGGCGCGCTGGTGGATGAGACGGTCCCCCGCCCGCGGCGTGCCGCGTCACGGCGAAGCCGGCACCACAGCCGGGCTCGCCGCGGGCGGCGCGAGCGGCGCGACGGATCCGGCGACGAGCAGTTTCCGCCACTCGGACTCGGTAATCGGCGTCTGCTGTTCGCCGAGACCGACGACTCGCCACCACAGCGCGCCATCCGGGCCGGCGTAGCTCTCGATCCCCGGCGCGGTCCGATAGCTCGTCGCCCCAGCACCCACCAGCGCGAGCGCGTGGGCGGGCGCCGTGTCTGCGTCGGCGTTCCTCACCTCGATCCGCTGGGCGCGCACGTTCGGCGACGCAGACCAGCGCAGCTCGACGATCTCGCCGCGTGCGAACGAGGCACCCGCGGAAGGCGCAAGCAGGCGAATGCCGCCGGCAGCGGGGTCGCCTGCACCCCGCGCCTGAGCACCCACGACGTAATAGCGCAGCGGCGGGATCGGAAATCCGGCGACCGCGCCGGTGTGCACGATGCCGTTCCCAGCACCAACCTGCGTCAGGTCGGTGTCGGCCTCCTTGTCGTCGCTGGCTTCGATTCGCAGCAAGAGCTGGTAGGCGCCCTCGGCATCGGTAGGGATGCGCTCTGGGCTCGGTCCACGGAGCTCGTAGCGGCCGGTGGGCGGCAGGAACACGTTGAATCGCTCGAGCTCGGAGAAGCGGCGCTGTGTCGCACGCTCGTCGATCGGCAGGCTGCCCTCGGTCCGCAGATCGTGCTCGGTCGGCCCTTCCTCGCCCGGACGCACGATTTCCCAGCGGCCCTTGAGCCGACCCGTGCCGTTGTACTGGATCATCGCGCGGACCGCCGGTGCCGGCTGTCCCTGGCGGATCGAGGGAACCGGACGATCGTTCTGGAACGTGATCTTCACGTCGGTGAGAGCGAGGGGCACGCGCGCGCCCCCACCCGTGAGGCGACAGGTCACGGGCACGAACTCGTCGGGTCCGCCGACACGGCTCTGGAAGCGGCGCACGTAGAAGAACGCCGAAGGCTGCCCGCGCCGCGCGTCCTGGTAGGCGCGCCGCGCCACCGACGGTGGGATCGTCATGACGTCGGTGAAGGAGGTGTTGCCGTGGAGGCGCGACTGATCGAAACGCGCGGGGAGCTGGCCGAAGATCGTCGCCGGATCGCACTTGAGCCCCACGTCCGGCTCGGCGGGAACGACCGC
>CAYUSL010000113.1:12230-15100 GCA_964447125.1 uncultured bacterium
AGATCGTCGCCGGATCGCACTTGAGCCCCACGTCCGGCTCGGCGGGAACGACCGCGCCACACCAGATGCCTTCGGCTGGCGCTTGCTCGCGGAGCTCCCCGAACGTCAGGAAGACGCTGGTCGCGCCCTGACTACGCACGTTCACGCCCGTCGGGTTGACGCGGACCGCGTGGGCGGGCCGCCCGCCCCACACGAGGAGCAGCACGAACGAACAGAGCAGCGTTCGGATGAACCTCGTCGGCTCTTCACAAGATCCCAAGCGAGCCTCCCAAGCTGATGGACCAACCCTCGGTGCGCTGATGGATCTGGAAGATGTCGTCCTCTTGATCGCCGGAGACGCGGGCATAGCGGACGAAGAAGCGCGACTTCACACCCCGGACACTCTCGTAGCCCTGCGAGAGCTCGAGCGAGAGGTCGTGGTTCCGCGTGTGTGTGGTGTCACGCGCGTCGCCACCGAACGTAACGCTTCCCGTTGCGGCCAACGCGCCGTCCTGCCAAGGCACGAACGACGCGAGGAAGCCAACCCGCTGGGTGTCGTCGGTGCGATCGAGCTCGCGGTTGCGCGCGCTCTCGAACGTGTAGTCGAGGCCGAGCGACACCTCGGCTAGAGGGCTCCACGAGCCCGCTAGCGTGTGGACGCGGTTGACCAGATCCGCGCGGTCCCGCTCCTGCTGGCGATTGTCCTGGTCGGAGACACCGTACTGATAGCCGAAGGTCCAGCCGTCGCCCGTCCAGCGTACGCCGGGGCCGTGGACCGTGCTGATCTGGTCGGGCACCTGCGATTCGTTGAAGCTGCCGTCCGGCGGCAACGACGTCCCGAATTGGTGGATCCAGGTCAGGCTGTAATCGAACGCGGGCCACCACGGCTCGATCTCGCCCGGCGTGCCGAGCCACGACTGGGTGGGCACCGTCAGCGCTGCGGAGACTTGCCGCGTACGCGTCGTGAGCAGCGACGGAACGCCAGCCAGGTTGTCGTGCGCGAGGGCGCCGCTCAGCACCAGCGAGATGTCCCCGGCGGAGCCCTGAATCGCCACCACGTGCTGCTCGAGATCGGCGAGGGTCGCCGCACCGATGCTGCGGAAGAGCGGCTCGATGCGCTCGCCCTGATACGAGACCGTCACAGCGACTGGCCGGGTATCGGTGAGCTGCCAATCGCGCACCAAATCGTACGCGGTGTCGAGGTAGTAGGCGTTGCGAACGGCCGCGCGGGTCGGCACCACCGCCAGCCCCTGGTTCAGCAGCGGATCGGACGGATTGTCGAAGCGGCTGCGCGTGAAGCCACCGTCCAAGCGCAGCCGGGACTCGGTATCGTTGGCGATGAGCCGCACGCTTCCACCGAAGCTCTCTTCCGCGTCCGTCACCGACGCCTGATTGAAATCGTCCGCTGGGCGCGACCGCGCCTCGAGGAGGCTGCCTTCGACGCGAAGCGATCCCCATTCTGCGAGCGTGTGCCCGAGCCCCACCGTTCCGCTGAACACGCGGTTCCGATCTTCCTGGAAGCCCGTGAAGTTCGACCAACCGACGAGGCTCTGCGCGTTGCCGCCTGCGAGGGTCAAGTCGCCGATGGTCGAGAGCGGCACCTGGATCGTTGCGCCGCGCGAGGCGAAGCCGTTCACGAGGTGCCGGCTGGCGCCATAGGTGAACGACCCGACGGTCATGGTGGAGCCCCACTTCTGCAAGCTCAGCGAATAATCCGCGAGGTCCATGCGTGATGCGTCCACCCCTTGCGTTGGCCCGCGGAGCGCGTCTTCCGCATGCGTCGTCCCTTGCACGCTCATGACCGCGGCTGCCGCGAAGTCGTCGCGGCGCAGCCCGCCGGTGCCGTCGGCTCGCAGCGTCCAGTCCGCGAAGGTGTCGCGGACGCCGCTCGCCGGATCCGGCGGTGGAGACGCGTGCGAGGCCACCTGCGACTGAACGCCGAGTGCCAGCGTGGGCCTGAGCTCGGCGCTCTCCCAGGCGACACCCGCGAACATCGTGAGCACCCGGAGCGGCAGGCGTCCGATCTCGGTCCACGAGCCATCGGCACCGACCAGCGCAACCACGATCTCGGTCTCGCCCGCGGGTAGCGGCACGGCGCTGCCGTCGTAGCGCAGTCGCTCGGCGACCGGCGTGAAGAGGCCGGTGACGTCGGTCTCGCCGAACCGCACGCCAATGGTGCCCTGCTCGCGAGTGGGCCACGGCGTGACGCCGATCTCGAGGACGAAGTCGCTGGCGATCCAGGAGTCGTTGCCGATGTTGGTGGAGAGCGCGAAGGGCGGCGGCGCAGGAACCTCGGGAGCGGCGGGCGCAGTGGAATCATCGGCCCACGCGTCCGCGAGCCAGGCGCAGCACGCGAGGATCACCGTGACCGCGATCGCGCGCGACCGTCGCATCACCCACGCGCAGTTGCCGTCGTCGGGGAGAGAAGAAGGGCCGGTCTCGGTCATCCGTGCCGCCACGTGAGTGAGTGAACCGGCGAGGCCGTACGCTCTCATCACGCGCCACCCCCGGGGGGGCACGCCGGCCGCTGCTACTCCTTCAATCGAAACCCGCGCCCGGAAGGCGACACGCGTCGTGAACGAATCACGATTCCTAGAACGTCGATGTCGGGTTCCGGTCGCCGCTTTCGATATCAACAACGAGGCGTAAAGCCGCGCCAATCTCGGCGCGAGAGCTCGATCCGGGCCGTCCCGATCGACGGGACCCAGCGGGGTCGAGCCTCATTCACCCCAAGGAGGAGCTCATGCGACGGACAGCGAAGGCTCTCGGGATCTCGTTCTTCGGCGCGGCGGCGTTGCTCGCCTCAGCGACGGTGGCTGCCGCCCAACAGCCGAAACAGCCGCTCAGGAAATGCCGGTGCACTTGCTACTTCTTCCACCTGGGGTCGAAGT
>CAYUSL010000114.1:0-14982 GCA_964447125.1 uncultured bacterium
GAGCGACCCTGGTTCGGCTCGCTGGTGCTCGCCACCGCGTGGCAGGAGAGCTGCTGGCGGCATTGGACCCAGGGCCGCAGCGGCGAGCTCAAGCCGATCCGCTCGCGGGCGGGCGCCGTCGGGATCATGCAGGTGCTGGAACGCTCGTGGCGCGGCTTCTACGACTTGCGGGCGTTGCGCGACGACATCGACTACAACGCGCGCGCTGGCGTCGAGATCTTGCTGCGCTACCTCACCGAGTACGCCGCCGGCGAAGGCGTGGCGAGCCGGGCTGGCAACGAGGCGCAGCTTGCACGCACCGCGTATGCCATCTATCACGCTGGGCCGAAGCGGGGCGCGGAGCGTGTCGGCAATCCGCGCACGCCCGCGCGGCTGCGCAAGATCGACGACCAGTTCTGGCAGCGCTACCAGTACGTGCGCGCTGGCCAGGACGACCGAATCAAGTCGTGCTGGGGCGGCTCGTGACGCAAGCCACCCGCTCAGGGCTTGGGATGGCGCGAGAAGAAGTCCCAGATCACCTGCGACGCATCGATGTTCTGCGACGACTTGCCGGCCATGCGGTTGAGCAGGAACGACTTGAACTCGTACGGGGGCCACGTGTGACCGCCGCCCGCGATCGTGTAGAACACCACGTCGGCACCGTTGCGGCAGGCCGAGTAGACGGTCTTCTTCACGCTGGTGCCGTCGTCCACCCGCGAGGGGAGCTGGCTCACCAGCGGCTCCGTCGAGCAGCCGTTGTGCTTCGCCCAGAAATCCTTCATCGACGCTTCGGACTCGAGCTGACCGCCGTCGCCCTTACCGTTCTTCCAGCCTTCCTCGCCACCTTGCAGCGGGACGAACTCGTCGGCGTCGCCCATGATCGACACCACCGCCACCGGCGACGTGGGCTTGCAGTTCGGGCGATGCTTGGACGCGAGCGAGCCCACCACCGGTCCGATCGCGGCGAACACGTCGCTCATGTCGCAGGCCAGACGGTAGCTGAACATGCCGCCATTCGAGATGCCGGTGGAGTAGACGCGCTTGGCGTCGATCGGATACGTGGCTTTGAGCTTCTCGAAGAGCGCACGAACGAACTTCACGTCGTCGATGCCCATCTTCGAGGGCTCGGTGGTGCCGCGGCCGTCGTTCCAGTTCTTCTCGATGCCGTCGGGGTAGACCACCACGAAGCCGTAGCGATCGGCGAGCGTGTTCATGCGCGAGAGCCCAGCCTGCTGGCGGCCGTCGCCGCGCCCGCCGTGGAAGTTGAACACCAGCGGATACGAGCCGGAGGGGCTCATCCCAGACGGAAGGTGCAAATAAAAGGTACGCTGGCGCCCGTCGACCGCGATCGAGTCGTCTCGATCCGTGCCGCCACCGCTCGCCGGCGCCTCGGCTTCGCGAGCAGCACCCGTTGTTCCCGCTTCGGGGGCCGATTGGCCCTCGCGCATCTGGCGCCACCGTTCGAGGCGCGGAAAGCGCCCGTCGCCCGCTGCGCAGTGGGATGAAGTGCCGAGCATGAGCATCGACAGGAGCATTCCCCTGATCACCTGGTTCGCCGTCGCCACGGTTCGCCTCCTCGAGCGCGGGGCGCTACGTTCGCCGTCCCCGCGCGCGCGCCCAAGATAGCAGGGGCTCGATCCGTCGCTCGCGCGCGCCCATCCCCTCCTCTCTCGCTTCGTCCACTCATCGAAGGCTCGACACGCATGCATCGTCGCCCAGAACATCCATTTCGTCGTCGGCAACTCTGCCCGACTCGGTACTGATCTTGGCTCGTCGTCGTTTCATGCGGCCGGTTCCCCGCTCGTCTCCGCTGCTCACGCATCGCGCCGCCCAGGCGTTCCATCCCCTGGATCGCGAGCGCGGCTCCGCCTACGCGCGTCAGCGCCGTGTGCGGGTCGCGAATCACTCGTCGTACGGCGTGCGGGCGCACGTCGCGGGCAGCGGCGGACGCACGTACGTGGTCGATCTGCAGTGGGCGACCGCCGACGGCATCGACTCTGCGAAGGCCTACTGCGAGTGCCCGCGCTTCAGCGACGGAGTCCTCTGCAAGCACGTATGGGCCACGCTGCTCCACCTCGACGAGCACGGTCCAGCTCCCGACCTCCACGGCGCGGGGCAGATCCGCGTGGTGCGATCCGGGCCCGGCTTCCGCGCCGACGACGACGACACCACGGGCGAACCGGTCGAGCCGGAGCGGCCACCGATGCCGGAGCCGGAAGCCGAGCTGGGCCCGGTGCGCCGGGGTGCCTGGCACGTGCGCCGCGAAGCGCGCGACCGGGATCGCGGTGGACGCGGCCCATCCACGCCGAACGATCGCGTGCTGCAGCGCCGACCCATCGCCGGCGCACGCTGGAAGGTGCGGATCGACCAGATCCGCCACGCCCTCGAAGAGCACAACCGCTGGACCAAGCTCAACGCCGCAGACGCCAGTCGCCCACGCGAGATCTGGTACGTCGTAGACCTCGCGAGCACCTTCGCGCGCGGCCACCTGGTGGTGCTCTTCCACCAGCGGCCGGTGAAGAAAACCGGTGAGCTTGGCCAGCTCAAGCCGGTGCGCCTGAGCGAGCTCGAGGCCGATCATCTCCTCGATGCGGAGGATCGGGAGCTGGTGCCGCTGATCCTCGGCAACGTTCGCCACGCCGACCAGTTCGGCTACGGACACGACTTCGTCGGGCCGAATGCGCGCTATGCCGGCGCGGCGATCCGTCCGGCGCTCTACGACTTGCTGCTGCCGCGCCTCAGCGATACCGGCCGCTTCGGTTGGATCGAGGAGCTGGGTCAGGGACGCACCGCGGACCTGCCCCGGCCGCTGGTGTGGGACTCGGGCGATCCGTGGCGCTTCGAGCTCGAGCTCAGGCGCGAACGCGAGAAAAACGAGGATCGGCTGGTGCTGCGCGGTCGGCTGATGCGCGGCGAAGAGAAGCTCGACATCGAGGCGCCGGAGATGCTCCTCGCCCACGGTCTGGTGATCTTCAAGGATCGCATCGCGCGACTCGCGAGCACCGAGTCGTTCGAGTGGATCTTGAATCTGCGCAAGCAAGGCCCGCTGGTGGTCCCGGCGCGTGAAGGCGAGCCGCTCGTCGAGCGGCTGTGGCAGACACCGGGAACACCGCCGCTCGATCTGCCCTCCGATTTCCGGTGGCGTGAGCGACGTCCCGCGCCGATCCCCCGCATCCGCATCCATCCCCCCAACGAGGCCTGGCACGGTGCCAGCCTCTCGGCGGAGGTTTCGTTCGAATACGAGGGCCTGCACGCACCCGCGAGCAGCGAAGTGCCGAGCCTGGTACGGCGCGATCAGCGCATCGTGATCCACCGCGATCTGGTGAAGGAAGGCGAAGCGCTCGCGAAGCTGCCGCCCCTCGGTTTCCGCTCGTTCAGCCGCGGCACCGGGCGCGTGGGCCACTTCGAGCTCAACCCGCGGCGGCTCGCGACCGCCGTCCCGGCACTGCTCGACTCGGGCTTCCGCGTCGAGGCCGAGGGCCACAAGATCCGCCGGCCCGGCAAATTCCAGATGACCGTGAGCACCGGGCTGGACTGGTTCGACCTGAGCGCCTCGATCGACTTCGAGGGAACCAAGGTCGGGCTGCCGGAGCTGCTGGCGGCAGTGCGACGCGGCGACGCGTTCGTCACCCTCGGCGATGGCTCGCGTGGGCTGCTGCCCGAGGAATGGTTGGTCCGCTACGCCGGGCTCGCGGATCTGGGCGAGGTCCACGGTGATCAACTGCGCTTCGCGCGCTCCCAGGTGCTGCTTCTGGACGCGTTGCTCTCGGCCCAGGGCACGCCGAACGTCGACGAGGCGTTCCGCAACGCCCGCAAGGAGCTCGAAGCGTTCGACGGCATCCAAGCGACCGAGCCACCGGCGAGCTTCACCGGCTCGCTGCGCCACTACCAGAAGGAAGGTCTGGCGTGGCTCGGCTTCCTCGACCGCTTCGGCTTCGGCGGCTGCCTCGCCGACGACATGGGTCTGGGGAAGACCATCCAGATCCTGGCATTGCTGGAGGAACGGCGCAGCAGCGGGCCTCGCAGCGAACGCCTACCGTCGTTGGTCGTGGTGCCACGCAGCCTGGTGTTCAACTGGGTCGAGGAAGCGCAGCGCTTCACCCCCGACCTCAAGATCCTCGACTACACGGGCGCCGAGCGCAGCTTGGACGCTCTCGGCGAATTCGATCTCGTCATCACCACCTACGGCACGCTGCGCCGCGACATCGTCAAGCTCAAGGAGCTCGAGTTCGACTACGCGATCCTGGACGAGGCGCAGGCGATCAAGAACGCCACGTCGCAAGCCGCCAAGGCGTGCCGGATCATCCGAGCGCGCAGGCGCCTGGCGTTGAGCGGCACTCCCGTCGAGAACCACCTGCGCGAGCTGTGGTCGATCTTCGAATTCCTGAACCCGGGCATGCTCGGCCGCTCGGCGGCGCTCACCTGGCACTCGAGCGACGACGGCCAGGAGGAGGGTGGCGGCTCGATCGCGATGCTCGGCAAGGCGCTCCGACCGTTCATCCTGAGGCGCACCAAGGAGCAGGTGCTCGAAGAGCTGCCCGAGAAAACCGAGCAGACGCTCTTCTGCGAGCTCTCGGCCGAGGAACGTACGCGCTACGACGAGCTGCGCGAACACTACCGCGGCACGCTCCTGGGCCAAATCGACACGGTGGGCATCAAGCGCAGCAAGATCCAGGTGCTCGAAGCGTTGCTGCGCTTGCGCCAGGCGGCCTGCCACCCCGGGCTCGTGGACCCGGCGCGCGTGAAGGACCCGAGCGCCAAGCTCACGACGCTCATCGAGCAGGTGCGCGAGGTCATCGAGGGCGGGCACAAAGCGCTGGTCTTCTCACAATTCACCAGCCTGCTCGCGATCGTGCGCGCGCGCCTCGACGAGGCCAGCATGCGCTACGAATACCTCGACGGCCGCACCCGCGACCGCGAGCGCCACGTGCGTCACTTCCAGGACGACACCGACTGCCAGCTCTTCCTCATCAGCCTCAAGGCCGGCGGCCAGGGCCTCAACCTCACCGCCGCCGACTACGTCTTCATCCTCGATCCCTGGTGGAACCCCGCGGTCGAGGCGCAGGCGGTCGATCGCGCCCATCGCATCGGCCAGCAGCGACACGTGTTCGCGTATCGGCTCATCGCCCGCGACACCGTCGAGGAGAAGATCGTGGCGCTGCAAGCGCGCAAGAAGACGCTCGCCGAAGCGATCATCACTGCCGATCAGAGTCTCATCCAGACCCTCACCGCCGAGGATCTCCAGCTTCTCTTGGGTTGACGGGCGGGTGCGCCCGCGCGGCCCCGCCGCCGTCCGCGTCGACTCACGCTCGCGACCGCGCCGGGTGTGGTCGGGACGTGTTGCTCGCGGTGATTTCGGGATGACATCATGGATACGAGCTCGCACGGCCGCACTTCGCCGGCCCGTGGTGTTTTCCTCATGTCCATCGCCCGTCGCTTTCCACTGTGGGTCTCGAGCGTCGTCCTCGTGGCGAGCGCCACCGGCGACGCGGCGGCGTACCCGGGCATTCGCAGGGCGTTCAACAACCTCTATCCATCGGTACGCGGCACGCTCTTCGACGCCAGTGGGCGCAGCCAATGCGGCGTCTGCCACCGCAGCGACTACGGCTTCGACGTGGGCGGCGAGCGCAACGCCTACGGCCACGAGATCGAGGAGCAGTTCGTCGACGACGGCGGGCCGTGCAGCAACGCCAGTTGCGCCATTCAGAACGCCGCGTCGTTCGACTCGGACGGCGATGGCGTCACGAACGGCGCCGAGATCGCGGCGCTCACGTGGCCGGGTTACTCGAACGAAAACTGCCCGCCAGACGCCAATTGGAAGTGCGAAGCGGTCGGTAACGCGAACGCGGACGCGGATGGTGACGGCTGGACGCCCGCGGGCGGCGACTGCAACGACGAAGACGCGAAGATTCACCCGAACGCCACGGACTACTGCGGCGACGAGCGCGACTCGGACTGCGACGGCGTCGACGAGGACTGCCAGGACCTCGCCGCGGCGGTGAAGGTGCCGCGCGAGTTCAAGGTCGAGCTCTTCGCCACCGGGCTCGAGCTGCCGGTCTACATGGCGGTGGGCCCGGACGGGCGCCTCTACGTGGCGGAACACACGGGACGCGTTCGAAGCATCGACGGCAGCCACGGGATCCCCGCGACGGTCACCACTTTCGCCGACGACCTCTACCAGCCCTACGGGCTCGCGTGGGGCCCGGACGGCAAGCTCTACGTCTCCGAAAACGACGGCAAGATCGAGCGGTTCACCGACTCGAACGCCGACGGCGTGGCCGACTCACGCGAGACCTTCGTGTCCGGCATCTGCAATTTCTGCTTTCCGTTCTCCGTCCAGGGACTCGCGTTCGACACGAACGACGACCTGCTGGTGGGCGCTGCGGGCGGGGACGTCTACAACAACGTCTTCTTGCGCATCACGCCCGCTGGCGTGACGAGCGTGTTGGCGACGGGGATTCGCAATCCCACCGACATCACGCGCACGATCGACGGGCACTGGCTCGCGCCGGACAATGGCCCCGAATCCTTCGACGAGCTCAACGAGATCGTGCAGGGCGCCGACTACGGGTGGCCGACCTACTGGGGCACGCCACCGCCGGGAAGCGGCACGGTGGCACCTCTCCAGCTCTATCCCAAGGGTCAGGCTCCCACCGGCATCACGACCTACTCCGATACCCAGTGGTGCGGCTACGAAGGCGACGCCTTCATGGCGTTCTTCCATTCGGATGCGTTCAGCGACCCCAAGCTCCGCGGCAAGATCGAGCGCGTGAAGATCGACACCACCAGCGGCAGCGTGGCGGTGGTTTCGAGCCAGCACTTCGCCACGCGTCTCAACACGCCGATGGACGTCGTCTTCGACGCAGCAGGAAACATGTACGTCGACGAATACTGGCCGGGCCTGGTGTTTCGCATCTCGCCGCGCGACACCGACGGCGACGGCCAGCTCGATGTTTGCGACGGAAACGACGACAACGACACCTTCCCCGACGTTTCCGACAACTGCCCGAACAAGTCGGGTTTGAGCCAGGCGGACCAGGACGGCGATGGCGTGGGCGACGCGTGCGACAACTGCCCATCGGTCTCCAACCCCGATCAGGCCGATCTCGATCTCACCCACTACGGTGACGCGTGCGAGCCCCGTGCGTGCGGCAGCTTCGCCGAGCTCGGTGCCAGCGGCAGGCTCACGACCGGGGCACACGCCCGCAGCGTGAGAACGGCGAACCTGGCGCTCTACGGCGCGGGACCGCTCTTTGCGGCGTGGCTCGCGGGGCGCCGCCGGAGTCGCCGCACGCGCTCGTTCAAGACGCGTCGGTAGCGGCCGCGCACGACGGTCGTTTCCACGCGAACGCGCCATCTCTCCGCTCGTCAGCGGCGAGCCGCGACGGGCGGGGGTCTCGGAGTGCCCCCCGGAAAACGCTCACCGAACGGGCTTCCCCTTGCGCATGTTGCGCCCGTAGAAAATCTCGTCCATCTCGTGCTGCAGGCGCTCGCGCACCTGTGCAGCATCCCTCGGCGAGATGTCGTCCGATCCCATGCCGAAGAGGTAGTTGTCGAGGCGGAAGTCCTTCACCCGCATCTTCGTGTGGAAGATGTTTTCCTGGTAGACGTTCACGTCGACCCGGTCGTAGCGATCCCGAACGTCCTCGGTCAGGAAGTTCTGGATGCTCGTGAGATCGTGGTCGAGGAAGAACTTGGTACCGCGGATGTCGCGCGTGAAACCGCGGATCCGGTAGTCCAGGATGACGATGTCCGAGTCGAACGAGTGGATCAGGAAGTTGAGCGCTTTGAGTGGGGAAACGCGGCCGCACGTGGAGACGTCGATGTCGGCGCGAAAGGTGCTGATCCCGTTGTCGGGATGCGACTCGGGATACGTGTGAACCGTGATGTGCGATTTGTCGAGGTGAGCGACCACCGTCTCGGGCATGGGGGGCGGTCGTAGCGGAGCGCGCAACGGTCCCGGCGTCTCCTCTCGAAACGCGTCGCTCGTGATCACGTCCACGCCGCTCGGCTCCTCGGAGATGAGCATCGTGACCGACGCACCCTGCGGGTCGTAGTCTTGGTGGGCGATGTTCAGGATGCTCGCCCCGATGATGTGCGCCACCTCGGTGAGGATCTCGGTCAAGCGCCGCGCGTCGTAGGTCTCGTCGATGTACGCGATGTACTCGCGTTGTTGGTTTTCGTTGGTCGCGTAGTTGATGTCGTAGATGTTGAAGCTCAAGGTCTTGGTCAGGTTGTTGAAGCCCTGCAGCTTGAGCTTGCGGTGCGACATCTCGCGACACCTCCTCGAACCGGGAACGGTCCCTTCTGTCCGCGCGCTCCCCACACCCGACTCGCGCGCGGCCGCAGCATAGTCCGCACCCCGCCCCCCCACCAGATGCAGGCGGAAGCGCGCAACGAGGCTCGAAAGCAAGGCTGGGGATGAATGGAGCACGCGCCGCGTCGGTGTTCGTCGACGCGGCGCGCGAAAGAAAAAGCGTCGCCACGCGGCCCCTCCTCCGCGCGGCGACGCTCCCCGAGGAGGAGGATCAGAAGTTGACGCCCACGTACCCACCCGCACTCAGATAGCTGGTGTCGGTGTCGGTCTCGTGGAGGCTCTTGGTGTAGCGGACATCCAGGCCCGCCGAGAGCGGCTTCGAGAACTTGATGTCGATGCCGGCGGCGAACGTGAGGCCGAGGTCGAGGTACGTGGTGTCCGGGGAAGGCGGTGACGGCACCAGAAACGCGAGACCGATCGGGATCACGAAGGGCTGAATCATGCCCGACGAGTTGAGCTTCACCTTGGGCGCCACGGCCACCTCGAGCTGGCTCACGCTCACGACACTCTGGGCAGGAACGGTGGGCTCGCCCGTGATGTTGTCGATGATCGTGCCCGTCGTCTGCTGCACGTACTTGTCGGAGAACTTCGAATACTCGACGAAGATCTCGCCCACCACGGTGGCGTCGCCGGGCATCCACGACATGTCTTCACCGGCCCACAGCGACAGATCGAGGGCCGCAGCGATTCCCAGCCCGCCCGTCCCGTCGTTCTTCGTGCCGTTCAAGCCGAGGGTGTCGGTGAACGCCTCACCACCGCGATCGTCCGAGAGAGCCGAATACGCCGCACGGAAGATCACTTCGCCGCGGCCCGAGCCCTCGGCTCGCACTTGACTCAGCGCACCGGCCACCAACGTCAGCACGATCGCCACGCATGCGGCGAGGCCGAGAGTCTTCCATCCTCGAGACCTCATGATTCCCTCCCTTTCCCTTTCCATCGTTGAGGCGCGGCACCAGCGCCGCGATCGGTTTCGATTCCGTGGGGAATCCGTCGTGAGCGCGGACGACTCGTGCACGGCGGCGAACACCCACCGAACGAACCCGACTCTCACGCGGGACGCAGCGAGGCCTCACGACCCGTGCCGGACCGTCGCGAATGTCGAGAAGTCACACAAAAAACGGGACGAATTCGGTCGGAATGCAGCATTCCGATACCTGCCGGTACCGACATCAGCTAAGGCGAGCTTGGATTGGGCGCCCATATTTCACACCGCGCCCCGAAGCTCGGGTACGAACGTTCCGATTCGATCACACCAGCACGGTGGCGACGCGGCGCGCCGTAACCCGAACGAAACCGCTCCCACCGGCCGATCGGGTGAGCGAGGGATCCGCGTGCGACGCACTCGAGATGCTGCGCGGGGCAGCAGAGATCGCGAGCCGCGATCGACGTCCGAATCGAATGGGCTTGCGGCCGCGCAGGCGTGGCGTCACGACGACGGGAAGGAAGTTGCGCCGTCGCCGCTCCGCTGGCGCACGTCCATCCTCAGCCGCGCGGTCGCCGGACTTAGCCCGATCTATTCGCGAACGCTGTGTCGAGACGCCAGAAGTCGCGACATTCTTCCGCTCGCTCGTCGCGAGTGGCCGTGGCTTGTGCCCGCGACAGCGCGTCGGCGCCGACGGAGCGTCGCCCTCCATCGATTTGCGCGCGCAACAAGGATGGAGGGCCGCACTCCGTCGCGGCCGCAGGTTCCGATTCTTGAATTTTGCGGGCTAGTCGACCTGGTCCGATTCGGAGGCTGCCATCAGGGCGTCACGCACGATCGGTAGCAGCATGCGCAGCTCGCTTCCGCCGCCGACCTCGCTCCGAACGGCCACGGCGCCGCCGCCGGCGCGCACCGCCGCCAACACACTCGCCAGACCGAGCCCACGCCCGAGCTGCTTGGTCGTGAAGAAAGGATCGAAGAGCTTGTCGAGATCCGAGACGGGGATCCCGCGACCGGTGTCGCGCACCGCAACCACGGCATACTCGTCCGAACGAGCCCGCCACTCCTCGGGATACGTTCGCCACCCCTCCACGTGCTCGCGTTTCGCCAGCCCGATCCCCACGCTCACCTCGCCGGCCGCATCGACGAGTGCCTCACCCGCGTTGGTGACGAGCTGAACGATCGCCTGCCTGAGCAGGCCGCCGTTCGCGAGCACCCGCAGCGTCACGTCGGGAAGCGACGCCGAAAGCGTTGCCCCGGCGGGCAGTACCACGGGCAGCAACGGCAGCGCCTCGCGACACGCCTGCACCAGATCCACCACGGCGTCCACGCTCTTCATCGACTCGACGTAGCGCCTGAGCGCGCGGCTCTGCTCGGCGGCGCGCTCGACGGCGGCGATCGCGTTGGCGAGGCACGACTCGACGGTCGGCGGCTCCGTCGCCTTCATCTTCGCCAGCTCCAGGTTCAGCAAGATGCCCGTGAAGGCGTTGTTGAACACGTGCGCGATGCCCCCCGCCATGCGGCCCAGGCTCTCACTCTTGTGGGCGTGGGCCAGTCGCAGCTCGGCGGCGTTGCGCTCGGCGAGCAGGCGGCGGCGCTCCTCCTCGGCGCGGTGCTTGTAGAGCGCCATCTGCACCGTCGCATGCAGCTCGCGCTCTTCGAACGGCTTCACCAGGTAACCCGCGGGCTCGACGTGTTTTGCCCGTTCCAGCAGCGCGGGGTCCGAATACGCGGTGAGGAAGACCACGGGCAGATCGAGCTCGGCGGCGCGCAGCTCGGCGGCCACGTCGATACCGGATCGTGAACCCGCGAGGTGGATGTCCATCAGCACCAGATCCGGCTTCGTCTCGCGAATGGCCCGTGACGCGGCGTCGCCGTCGGCAGCGACGCCCACTACCGAGTATCCGAGCGTGATGAGCCGATCCTCGAGCTCCATCGCCACCAGCGCCTCGTCTTCGACGACGAACACCCGCCCTGGGATCATCGCCGGCTCCCCCCGCTTCCGAAGCGCTCGCTCCTCATGCCTACGCCGATCACGGTTGTGGCTCCGCCGAGAGCGGCACGGTGAAGGAGACGCAGGTACCTCGTTCGCGATCGATCTCGATCGACGCACCGACCTGTCGTGCGAGGCTGCGAATCAACTGCCAGCCGAACGAGCCGAAGTCGTGGGACTCGAAGCCCACCGGTAAGCCGACGCCGTCGTCCCTCACGCTGAGCTGAAAGTCGCCGTTGCGGCGCCGCACGCACACGTCCGCGTGACCACGACGTCCGTCGGGGAACGCATATTTGAAACTGTTGGTCAGCAGCTCCGCGACCACCATGCCGCACGGCAGCGCGCGATCGATCGGCAGGCTCAACGGTTCCGCCTCCACGCGCACGGAGATCCCGCGTTGGGTCGCACCGTGCGATGCCATCAGCTCGTGCACCAGCGAGCGCACGTAGTCGGCGAAGTCGAGGCGCGACAGATCGGTGGCACGGTAGAGCTGCTGGTGAACCAGGATCATCGAGCGCAGTCGATCTCGACCTTCGGCGAGGACCGCCACGTCACGAGGATCCTGGATCTTCTTGGCCTGAAAATGCAGCACGCTGGAGATGATCTGTAGGTTGTTCTTGACGCGGTGATGGACCTCGCGAACCAGCGTCTCCTTCTCCGCCAGCGACTCGCGCAATCGCTGCTCGAGCGTCTTGGCTTCGGTCCGATCCAGCATCGCACCGATCGTCCGTACCGGATGACGCGCCACACCCTCGCCGGCGAAGAACGTCTGTGAGCGCACAGCGAGCCAGCGAAGCTCGCCGTCGCTGCGGCGGACCTCACGGTACTCGACCGCGAACAGCCCGTTGCCAGCGGGATCGTGCGCGTTGCGGACGGCGGTGGTGATCATCTCGACGTCGTCGGGATGAACCTGCGCGAGCACATCCTCCAGCGCCATCGGGCTCTCTGCATCCCAGCCGTGGAGGGCACGCGCCTCCGGCGACCAGTAAATGTCCCCGGCTACGTGGTCGTGGTCGAAGACCCCGAAGCTCGCCACCCGTACCGCCTGACGAAGGCGCTCCTCACTGGCGCGAAGCCGGCGCTCGGCGGAGCGGCGCGCGGTCACGTCGCGCACGATCGCCCACATCCCGGAGGGGGCGCCGGCCGCATCGCGGAGTAGAAAGGCGCGCAGCTCGATGGGGAAGACCGAGCCATCCTTCCGCCGGTATTCCTTTTCGTAAACGTCCGAGTGCCCCAGCCTCAGGACCTGTTCCTCGACGATCCGTTGCTCACTCGCGTGCCACTCGACCGGCGTCAGGTCGGTGTACGTCAGCCGGGCGAGCTCCTCGTCGGAATAGCCGAGCATCGCGCGATACGCCGGATTGCTGCCGACGATCCGGCCCGCCATGTCGACCTCGGCGAAGGCATCTCTCATGCTGTCGTGCAGGTGCTGGTAGCGCGATTCGTGCTCGCGCGCCGCCCGTTCCGCACGCGCGTGCGCACGCGCCGAACCGATCCGGTCGAGCGTTGCGGCGACGTGTGCCGCCAGGCGTGCGAGATACTCGCGCTCCGCCGCGCTCGGGTCGCGCACACCGGCGTCGTCGCCCCCAGCCAGAGCGATCAAGCCGAGGTCGTTCTCCGCGAGCTTCACGGGTATGCGAACGATCGCGTCCTGCCGAGTCCCACCGAAGAGTGACGCGGCCAAGGCTGCTGACACGGGCAGCACCTCGATACCAGCGCCGCGAAGGAGCTCGCGCAGCTCTCGACCGCGCTCGCCGTCGAGCTCTTGCTCCACGACCGCGACTTTCGTGTCGCCGTTTCGCCCGCCCACGCGTGTGGCGAGCAGCGCGTGCGCAGCGTCAGGGCGGATCACCGCCAGCGCCGTATGTGGATAGGCCAGCGTGCTCGCGACCGTTTCCGCGACGGCCGACGACACGTCCTCGTACAGGCTCGCGCGTTCCAGGCTGTGCGTCATCTGCAACAAGGCTTGGTTGTACCGGTTCGCTTCCGCGAGCGCGCTGCTGGCGAGCACTCGCTCCGTCACGTCCACTCCGAACCCGACCACGTACGTGATGGCGCCACGCTCGTCCCGCACCGGGCCGAACGTGAAATCCACGATGATCTGCCTGCCGCCGCGGACCTGCGCGTTGGCTTCGAAACGAACGGTCTCGCCCCGTGCGGCGCTCTCCATTCCCTCGCGCACCCTCGCCCGCGAATCAGCATCGTGGCTCAGCCAATACGTATCCCAGAGGTGCTTTCCGACCACGTCGGAGAGCTCGAGCCCGGCCAACTCCAGCGGGGCGCGGTTGGCGTGGAGGCAGATGCCGTCGAGGTCGAATACGCCGACGTAGCCGAAGAGCGAGTCGAGGACTTGCTGGTTGCGGCTTTCTTCGGCGCGCAGCCTCGCCTCGGCAGCGAGCCGATCGGTGACGTCGATGCCGACCGCGACGAGATTGAGGAAGCCACCGTCGGAGTCGCGGAGCACCTCGTCGTACCACTCGATCTGGCGCTCTTCACCAGCACGCGTCACGACCGGATTGACGTTGCCTCGGGTTGCATGACCTCCGATTGCGCGCGCGAACAGCGCGCGGGTGCGTTCGCGGTCGCGTGCCGGGAGGAACGTGACCCACTCCTGGCCGCGGACCTCTTCGAAGGTGAATCCGGTGAGGCGCTCGAACGCCGGATTGACGTGCTGGATGCACCCTTCGCGCGTGAGCACCACCACCAGCGCGGGCGCGACGCTCAAGAGCCGACGCGCGAATTCGCGCTCGCGCTCCAGCGCGGCAGTGGCTTCACGGGTCTCGGTGAGGTCGAGCAGGGAGCCCATCACCGCAATCGGCGCACCCGATGCGGCTCGCACCAGGACCGCGGAGACTCGTGCCGGAAAGCGGCGGCCGCGCCGCCCGCAGACGTCGACCTCTGCGTCGAACGCTCCGGTGTTCCGGATTGCAGCGAGGACTTGCTCGCCCTCCTCGCGAGACGCCGCGAAGTCGGCCGATTTCCTGCCGATCGCGTCGGCAGGAGAATCGAGCTCCCACAACGTCGCGAACGCGGGGTTCACGTACTGCACGCGACCCTCGAGATCGGCGATGCAAAACGCGTTGAGCGACGAATCGAGCGCATCGCGCAGAATCGCCAGATGATCGTTGGCGCGCGAGAGCTCATCCGTGCGTGCGGCGACGCGCTGCTCCAACCCCTCGAGCACACGGCCGAGCTCGTGCCCCCGCTCCTGTGCCAGCTCGACGGTCTGCCGCGTTTCCCGACCGACCAGCCAGCCGAGCAACAGTGCGCCGATCAGCGCACCGAGGGCACGCAGCATCTCCAGCACGACCGCAACCAGCGCTGGCGCACGATGGAGATCGAATGGCCAGCCGAGATCGCCGGCGGCCGCGAGCCCGAAGCACAGGAACGTGATCGCGAGCGCGTATGCGACCGCGCGATCGAGGCGTGTCGCAGACGAACGCTTCGTGCGATCGATCAGGACCCAGGCTGCGGTGAGCGCACTCGGCACCGTGATCAGCCAGCTCCACCCGACGCGTTCCGCCGCACCCTCGGGCGAGACCTGTGGCCAGGTCAGCGACAACGCAGCGAGCACCACGAGGTAGATCCATGGGCTCGCCAGCAAGCCGAGCCTCGTCGGCGATTCGCGGAGCCGATCGGCGACGAGGCGGCGCGCGTATTCGGCGAGCGGCGCCGCTGCAAAGATCTCCGACACACTGGCACCGATCGGCGGCGTGCCCCCCGCGACGATCCACAGGTCGAGAAGCGCCTCGGCACACTGCAACACGCCAA
>CAYUSL010000115.1:0-14961 GCA_964447125.1 uncultured bacterium
GCATGCGCACGTGGCGCTGCTGGTACGACGGGAAGATCGAGATGATGCGGTTGATGGTCTCGGTGGCATCCAACGTGTGGAGCGTCGAGAACACCAGGTGGCCGGTCTCCGCGGCGAGGATCGCGGTCTCGATGGTGTCGAAGTCGCGCATCTCGCCCACCAGGATGACGTCCGGATCCTCGCGCAACGCGCTGCGCAGCGCGCGCGCGAACTCGAAGCAGTCCACGCCGATCTGGCGCTGATTGATGATGGACTTCTTGTCCCGATGCAGGAACTCGATCGGGTCTTCGATGGTGATGATGTGCTCGGTGCGGTTCTGGTTGATGTATTCGATGAGCGCTGCGAGGGTCGTCGACTTGCCGGTACCCGTCGTGCCCGTCACGAGCACGAGCCCGCGATTCTCGGATGCGATCCGCTCCATCACCGGCGGGAGGTTGAGCTCCTCGAAACTCTTCACCGCCGGCGGGATGAGACGGAACACCATGCCGAGGGTCCCGCGCTGTTGGAAGATGTTGACGCGGAAGCGCCCCAGCCCCCCGACCCCGTACGCGAGGTCGATGTCGTTGTGCTCGCGGAAGCGCTCGCGGTAGCGCTCGTCGCCCATGATGTCGTGGGCGAGGCGGGTGACGTCCTCGGTGGTGTAGCGAGGTGCGTCCTTGAGGGGAATCAGCCTGCCGTCGATCCGAAAGATCGGCGGCAGGCCGACCTTGATGTGAACGTCCGAGGCACCGCGCTCGATGCCGACTCGGAGCACCTTGTTGAAATCATCGAGCAGGGAAACGCTCACGAGACCATCCCCGACCGCACCGGTGATGGCGCAGTCTCATTCGGCCTCGCCCCGGCGCGATGGCGCCGCGGCTCTCATGCTTCGGTCGTGGCCGTTGCGACTTTCAAGCTCAGCTTTTCGCGAATCCGTCCCTCGAGCCGATTCGCCAAATCGGTGTTTTGGAGCAGGAAATCGCGAGCGTTATCGCGGCCCTGGCCCAGGCGCTGACCGTCGAAAGCGTACCACGTGCCACTTTTCTCAACAATTCCGTGCGCTAGACCCAGGTCCACCAGATCGCCTTCGAGGCTCACGCCGCGACCGTAAAGAATGTCGAACTCGGCCTCGCGAAACGGAGGCGCCATCTTGTTCTTGACCACCTTCACACGGGTGCGGCTTCCGACCACGTCGGTACCCTGCTTGAGAGCGCCGATGCGGCGGATGTCGAGGCGTACGCTGGAATAGAACTTGAGCGCATTGCCGCCGGTGGTGGTTTCCGGGCTGCCGAACATCACCCCGATCTTCATGCGGATCTGGTTGATGAAGACGACCAGCGTCCGGCTACGCGCGATCGACGCCGTGAGCTTGCGCAGCGCCTGCGACATGAGGCGCGCCTGCAACCCCACGTGCGCGTCACCCATCTCGCCTTCAATCTCGGCGCGCGGCGTGAGCGCTGCCACCGAGTCCACCACGATGATGTCGAGCGCGTTCGAGCGGATCAGCATGTCGGCGATCTCGAGCGCCTGCTCGCCGGTGTCCGGCTGCGAGATCAGGAGATCGTCTGTGCGCACCCCGAGCTGGCGCGCGTACTCGACGTCGAGCGCGTGCTCGGCGTCGATGAACGCTCCCACACCACCAGCCTTCTGCGCCTGGGCGATCGCATGGAGCGTCAGCGTGGTCTTGCCGGAGGATTCGGGTCCGAAGATCTCGATGATGCGGCCGCGCGGGTATCCGCCGATCCCGAGCGCCGCATCGAGGGCCAGCGATCCACTCGAGATCACCGAGACCTCGCGCACCAGCGGCTCGTCCGCACCGAGCCGCATGATCGAGCCCTTTCCAAACTGCTTCTCGATGCCGGCGACCGCGGCCTCCAGCGCCTTCTCGCGTGCTTCGTCTGCATTGGCCATGTCTTCGTCTCTCCCTTCGGGCGCGCGTGCGCGCTGCTTCGAGCGGCTTGGGCGCGCCAGTATACGCATGGATCGGGCCATTAGTGAACACTCGTTCCCCTACCGAGTCCTGCCTGTCGAAACTGCTCGCTTCCCGGGTGCGCGGGCGCGCCCCCGAGGGCGCACCGCCGAATCTGCGGCTGCGCCCTCGCAGGCGCGAACTCGTGCGGCAGGGCGTGCTTGGGAACCCGCTACGCAAGCGAGGCGCCAACCTCTCCGCACAACGGCACGCGGGCCAGCGCGGTGTAAGTCGCTCCGGTAGGCGAGAGCGTGCTCTCGAACAAGGTCACACCGCTCACCCGCATCGCGCCAATCCACTCGGCGTCAGCCTCGGCCAGTGCCTTGGCGAGGGCTGAATGGCGCCCACCCGCACGCAACCGACCGATCGTCACGTGGGGGTGGAACGGCCGCGGGTCGAGCTCGAAGCCAAGGTCGGCCAGCGCGGCTTGGACCTGGGCAGCCAGCACACGCAGTGGCTCGCCGACGCGCACGCCGACCCAAACGACCCGCGCGATCGCCGGCTTGGGAAACGCACCGAGCCCGACGAGCTCGACGTCACACGGCGCACACCCCGCCACAGCGCGCTCGAGCGTGGCCGCCAGGGCGGGAATGCGCGAACGCTCGACCTCACCCAAGAACGAGAGCGTCAGGTGGATGGCGGATGCGGCGATCGGCCGAACGCCCGCGTCGATGGCCGCGAGACGTCGCGCTCGGCTGGCGAGGGTGAGCTCGAGCGCCTCGGGTATCTCGACGGCGACGAAGAGCCGCGCGCAGGTCGCGCTCACCCTTGCCCTGCCCACGGCAGGGCAAGGAGCGCACGGCGCAACCCGTCCAGCGCCCGTGTCACCGCCGCCTCGCGGATCGCTTCCCGGTCGCCTTCGAAGCGGTGCACCTCGACGTGACGTGCGCGATTCGGACCGACCCACGCCAGGGCGACCGTGCCCACCGGCTTGACCGGCGAGCCGCCACCCGGCCCCGCGATGCCGGTGATCCCGATCCCCCAATCGGTGCGCGCATTGCGACGCGCGCCTGCGGCCATCGCCTGCGCAACGGGTGCGCTCACGGCACCGTGGGTGGCGAGCAGTCGCGCAGGAACCCCGAGCGCTCGCTCCTTGGCGGCGTTCGCGTACGTGATCCAGCCGCCCCAGAACACGTCGCTGGCACCACTCACCTCTGTGAGGGTGGCTCCGAGCGAGCCGCCGGTGCAGCTCTCCGCCACAGCCAGTGACGAGCCCAGAGCGCGCAACGCATCGACGACCACGGCGGCGAGCGTGCGATCGCCGACCTCGTAGACGTAGGGGCCGATTGCGGAGGCCACCCTTCGCGCCAGGGTGAGCGCTCGCGCTGCACCGCGCGTCGGCACGAGCAGACGCAAATCGACGCCCCGCGCCGTCACTTGGTACGCATCGCGGCCCGCGGGACCGAGCACGGCGACGCGATCGGCGAGCTCGGCTTCGGGCAACCCCACCGTACGGATCTGCACCACGCGCTGGGGCTTTGCTCGTGCGAAGCGATGCGCAAGCAGCGGCACGAGCTCTTCGCGAAAGATCCCTTTCATCTCCGACGGAACACCCGGGAGCACGCACACCATCGCGCCGCGCCAGTCGAGCCATGCCGCCGGCGCGGTGCCGAAACGGTTGGGCACGACTCGCGCAGCTCGGGGGAGGCGCGCCTGGCGACGCTCGGCAACGGGCATCGTCGTCCCGCGTCGTTGGTGGTGACGCTCGAGAGCGTCGAGCACCTCGCGACGCACGACGAGTGGCGAGCCAACCAGTCGCCCGAGCGCCTCGAAGGTGAGATCGTCGCGTGTCGGACCGAGCCCGCCGGTCACCACCACGAGCTGGCCGGCACCAGCGGCCGTAGCCAAGGACTCCCGCAGCAATCGCAGCTCGTCGGGTGCCACCAACACGCGACGCACGCGGATCCCCAGCTCGGTGAGCTGCGCCGCCAACCAGTGGGAATTGGTGTCGAGGGTACGCCCGGAGAGCAGCTCGTCACCGACGGCGACGATCGCTGCCGCGGGTCGATCGGCGACCGACACCCGTGCAGCGCGCGCCCGCTTCAGCCGGTGAACCACGCTCCCACGACCCACACCAGCCGCTGAGCCAGGTTCGCCCACACGCCCGCGGCGATGTCGTCCATCACCACGCCGAAGCCGCCGGGCAGTGTTCTTTCCCAATGTCGCGCCGGCGGTGGCTTGAGCACGTCGAAGAAGCGAAAAAGAAAGAACGCCAGTGCGAGATGGGACGCGTTGGCGGGCAAGAACGCCATCGAGACCAGGTACCCGGCGATCTCGTCGATGACGATCTTGCCCGAATCCTTTTCACCGAAGATGCCTTCGGCGTGGCCGGCAACCCAGCACGCGCCGAGGGTGACGGCAACGGTGGCGATCGACCACGAGAAGGATCCCAACGGTGCGAGCAGCATCGCCAGCGGGATGCCGACGAGCGTCCCGAACGTCCCCGACGCCACGGGCGCGTAGCCCGTGCCGAATCCGGAGGCGAGCGGAACGATCAACCAACGCGGTGCACCCGACGACGGCCGCTGGCTCATGGACGGTCTCTCGTTGCGCCGGCGTGCCAACCCGCCCCCCGGCCCGGGGAGCGGACGGAGGCGCGACTGCGGCTCAGCGCCCAGCCATCGCGACCTGCGAGCTGCCGGACCCACCGGCCGAGCCCATCGCCGCCAGACGCGCAGCCCGAAGGCCGTCGAACTCACGCCGCTCACGACCCGTGAGCACCCGCCCGCCCGTCACGTTGACCCGCATGGGATCGACGAACTGGTCGTTCTTGAGGAATGCGTAGTGGAGGTGCGGGCCGGTCGAAAGTCCAGTGGAACCGGTGAATCCCACCACCTGACCGCGCTTGACCTTCTTGCCCTCGCGAATCCCCGGTGCGATCGCCGACAGATGGCTGAACGCCGTGGCATAGGTCGCATCGTGGCGGATCTTGAGGTAGCGACCGTCGCCGCCCGCTCGCCAGCCCGCGTACTCGACGACGCCGTCACCCACCGAACGGATCGGCGTGCCAGGTGCCGCCGCCAGATCGACACCCAGATGCGGACGATCGTAACCGAGGATGGGGTGGTAGCGACCCATGGAGAATGCCGAGTTCACCTTGGTCACGTCGAGCGGGCTCTTCAGGAACGGGCGGCGGGCGGTCCGGCCCTGATCGTTGTAGTACTCGGGACGCCCATCGCTCGAGCTCACCAGGAATGCCCGGTGCGGCTCCCGACCCGTCATGATTTCTGCGGCGAGCACTCGCCCCCGCCGCGCGCCGCTCTTGGGTGCGTCGAGCAGAACCCGGAAACGATCGCCGCGCTCGACGTCCGACTTGAGGTCAACCTCGCCCGCGAAGATCGACGCCAGCTCGCTGATGGCCGCCGGGTCGAGACCTGCCTTCACGGCCGAATCGTAGAAGCTCGACAGAACCTGGCCCGATACCACCGTGAGCTGAGGTACTTTTTGCGAATCGTCGTTGTCCGGGCTCGTAGCCGGCTTCGCAGCCGCGTCGGATCGGCGGGTGACCTGCGGTGCCGCCGCGGCGACGATCGGCGGCGCCGATGCTTTCGACAGCGGCGCAAGGTCGATGGCTGCAGCCAGCTTGACCACCAACGGACGCGCACCGGCTACCGGGGTGATCCGGATTTCGGATGAACGCCCGGTTTTGCTGTCGACGATCAACTGAACCCGGGCACCGGTCTTGGCCGTACGCAGGTTCCACTTGCGTCCGATGGCCGCCGATACCTTGGCGACGTCACCAGACGCCACACCGAGCTCGTCGAGTAGCTTCCCGACCGTCTCACCGCGCTTCAACACGTCTTCGCGGATCGACGTGCTCGTGACCACAGCCGTCGCCGGCGACGCCTCTACCGCCACTTTCGGCGCCGGCGGGGCGCGAAGAACATCGCCGGCGACCCCGGCGATGCGAATGCCCGACGGCAGCGTCACGTCGATCGGCTTCGCGCCCTGGGGCGGCCGAACCGTCACGCGGGCAGCCTCACCGGTCGTGGGATCGACGGCCAGTTGAATCAGGGTCCCGACCTGCGCTCGACGCAGGTTCCACTTGCCGTCCAGCGAAGACACGACCCGCGACACGTCGCTACGCGACACGCCGAGCTGACCGAGCACCCCGGCGATCGAGGCCCCCCTCGCGAGCGTTGCGGCGCGCCCAACCAGGGGCGCATCACCGTCCGAGGCGCCATCGGCCACACGGCTGGGAGCGGACTTCTCCGCCTGCTCGGCGCGCATGGCGTTCACTGCAGGAGCGCCCGGCGCGTCGACGAGCGAGACCTCGATTCGCGGAGATTCGGGCCGAGACTCGACGATCGCCAGCAAGACCGGCAGCGTGGTGCCGGTCTCGTACGTGAGCGTGAGCCGAGTGCCGATGTCGGCTCGTCGCACGTTCCACTGCTTCACGACCCGACTTGCGACGCGAGCGCGCTGATCGGCCGAGAGGCCCAACCGGGTCAGAACCTTGTCGAGGTTGTCGCCGCGACGAAATGTCTCGGCGCGCACCACGTTGGCGGGCCTCGACTCGGCAGGTGCAAGCGCTGGCTCCACCGACTCGGCAGGGCCATCGCCCGCTTCCGATTCTTCGGGTGCCGCGACCGGCTGTGGCATGGACGAGGAATCGATGGAAACCACGCGCGAGACGTAGCCATCCGCCGCCCGGCTGACCTCCACGCGACGGTCGTCGTCCGTCTCGATCGCCAAGCCCTGCACGGCCCCGGTGGTGGGATCGAGGGTGAGCTCGAGCTGCGAGCCCACCTGGGCCTTGCGCACGTCCCAACGCTCGGTGACGCTGCCGACGAGGCGCGCAATGTCCTGACGCGCGACGTCGAAGTTGCTGAGCACTCCGGCGACGGTCTCGCCGCGCGCGATGGTGTGCGTGCGCGGCAAGCTTCGCGAAGGCTCACCCGGCGCACCGGAGCTTCGCGCTTCGGCGCGCGCGCCGTACGCTCCGGCGTCGGCGCCGGCAGGCGCGCCTAGCCGCGCTCGATTCGGCGAACGCGCCGAGGAGGGCAGCGAGACGATCGTCGTGAGGAGGGCAACCGCTACCAGGATGGCGATGCAGCGGCGCAACGACGACGACGCCGGGTGTCGCTCGCGGGAGATCGAGTCGTCCCGAATCATCATCTCGATCAAGATATTGTGCTCCTTCTGGGAATCACACACTATATCTTGGGCCCAACTGGATATCGTCGGGAATAATAGGCGACACTGTCGCCGAATGTCAACGGGAAATTGGTTGAAAACCGAACGACTGTGTCCGCCCGGACACGGCGTCTAGCTGGCGCAGGGCGACGCTGTCAACCTTCGCCGCAGCGCCGGATTCGTATACTCACGCTCGTGAAGGTGCTCGCCGTCGACGTCGGCAAGAAGCGGATCGGGCTCGCGGTCAGCGATCCGGATGCCCGAGTTGCGTTCCCACTCACCACCGTCCAGGTGCGTGGCTCGTTACGGCAGACGGTCGACGAGGTGCGACGCTGGATCGAAAAAGAAGGTGCGGCGCTGGTGGTGGTCGGCCTGCCGCTGGCGATGGACGGTAGCGAGGGCGCCGCGGCGCGGTACGCCAGCGGATTCGCGACGGGGCTCGCGAACGCCGTCGATGTTCCCATCCGGACGTGGGACGAGCGGTTCACGACGCGCCAGGCCGAGCGTGCCTTGCTCGAGGCCGACTTGCGCCGGGATCGGCGCCGGGAGGTGATCGACCAGGCCGCAGCCACGCTCATCCTGCAGAGCTTCCTCGATGCCGAGGCAGCGCGAGTCACGGCGCGGCGTGACTGAGCCCGTGTCCTCCAGGGGTCCCCGGGTGCGGCCGGCAGTCGCGTGCCGCGTCAAGCGGATCGTCGCGACGCTACTCGCCATCGCGCTCGTCACGGTGGGCTGCACCCTCGCGGCCCTGTACTTCTGGACCGCACGCTGGCTCGATCGCCCCACACGAGCTGGTGCTCCAACCCAGATCTTCGAGGCGCGCAAGGGCCGATCGGTGGGCCAAATCGCCCAGGATCTCGCCGCCGCGGGCCTCATCTCGCATCCGCGCGTGCTGGCGCTGGTCGCTCGCTACCAGGACGTGGACACGCGAATTCATTCCGGCGAATACGAGCTCTCGGCGAGCCTCACCCCGCGTCAGGTTCTGCGGCGACTCGCGGCTGGCAACGTGTTGCAGGTGTGGGTGACGCTGCCCGAGGGCCTGACGCGTCGCGAAATCGTGCACATCATCGCGTCGAGCGGGCTCTCCGACGAAGCAGACCTGCTGCGCGCAACGGCCGATCCCCAACTCGTCGACGACCTGGATTCGCAGGGCGCCGACCTGGAGGGCTATCTGTTCCCCGACACGTATCGCTTCCCCCGCGGCGCCACCACCGACGCGATCGTCCGCACCCTCGTGGACCGCTTCCGACAAGTGGCGGGCGAGGTGCTGACGCCGCACCTGGCGAGTCGTGGCCTGACTCTGCGCCAGGCGGTCACGCTGGCGTCGATCGTCGAAAAGGAAACCGGCCAGCGAGCCGAGCGCCCGCTGATCGCAGCCGTGTTCCTGAACCGCCTGGCACGCGGCATGCGGCTCGAGAGCGATCCCACCGTGATCTACGGAATCCCCAACTTCGACGGCAACCTGACGCGGCTACACCTGCGGACACCCACGCCGTACAACACCTACGTCATCGCCGGGCTGCCGGCGGGGCCGATCGCGAATCCGGGCGCCGAGTCGCTGGCAGCGATCGCGACACCCGCCGAAGTGCCGTACCTGTTCTTCGTCGCCAAGGGCGACGGAACGCACCAGTTCTCGGAAACACTCTCCGATCACGAGCGCGCGGTGCGCAAGTTCCAGCTCGGCCAGGGCCAGACGCGCTGACGCCGCCGCGGGAATCCGCGGCGGCGTCGGATGGGTCCACCGGTCGGCGTCGGTCTCGGCGCGTCTGCCGAGACCCGCCGCGGGTCAATCGTCGTCGTCGACGTCGCCCATCGCGCTGTCACGATAGCTGCGGCCCGAATCGAGGTCCGGGCTCATCATCGTCGTGCGCTCGAGCTCCGCCTTGCAGTCGATGCAGAGCCGGGCGAAGGGCATGACCTTCATGCGCTCGGCGCCGATCTTGCCGCCGCACTCGTCGCAGATCCCGTAGGTACCATCGGCGATGCGGCTCAGCGCCTCTTCGATCTGCGCCAGCTTGTCGCGGTCGCGATGACCGAGCAGCAAGCTCAGCTCGCGCTCGCGCTCGTTGGACGCCAGGTCGTAGAGATCGCCGATGTCCTTTTTGTCGTCGGCACCGGCCTTCATGCCTTCGGAGATCTCGTCGAGCAACGCCTTGCGCATCGTGAGCAGGCGCTTTTCTTGGCCCTTCCAGGCGGCCGCCGTAGACATGAGCGAAATTTCCTCCAACGCGGAACCAACGAGGCCGGGCAGGATACACTCGTCCGACGCGCTGTCAAATCTCCCTGATTTCCAGGCAGAAGAGCGCTTCTCGACGAAAACGATTGTTGCGGCTTGGTTACGGGCGCTGCTATACCACACGCCTGATCGAGACTCGACGTGAACCCCGAGTCGCCCCCTCCTTCCGCTCCCGACGCCAGCGCCGATCGTCCCAGTCCGGACACGGGCCAGCGCGTCCGCCGCGCGGTGCGGCACCGCTTGCCGCGCCGCTATCGACGCCAGCCGCCGCGCAGGGCGTCTCCCGTTTCGAGCTGGCTGGGCTGGCTCGTGCTCGCGTGCGCTCCGGCGTTGCTGCTTCTGGCGATCGATCGCCTGGAGTTGCGGCGGCCCGAGTCCCAGGACTTCCTGGACGCCCAAGCGATGCACCGCGACTTGGTACAGCGCTTTCAACGCGATGCGTATGTGCAGCCGGAGGCGCAGGCGGTGATCGCGCGGCTCCAGCGCGTGCCCGCTTCGTCGCGCAGCTACGCGGAGGCGCAGGACCTGCTGCAGCGCTACCGCTGGGAGGTGGAGCGCGCGAGCGAGGCCGAGCCACCCGCGCCTCCGACCATCATCGTCGAGCAGGCGCCGCGAACTTGGCAGCCAGCTCCGCCACGGGGCATCGATGTCAGCGGCGAGCCACGTCCGTCGACGACCGAGCCGACGGACGGGAACCTGCCGATCGACTCGGACGCGATCACCCCCACGCTACCCGCAGGCGAGGAAGAGCCGTCGGGGTGGACCTCGATGGTCCCGGCCAAGCCCAAGGACGCGCCGCCGCCGTCGCAACCCGCCGAGGCGCGCGGGCGCGTCGATAGCGACCTCGCCGCTCGCATCGGTTTCCGCTGCTACACGGCGACCTTCGGCATCCCGACGGCGCGCGAAGGGGCGCGCTTCGAGGTACGCCTCGGCAACGAGTCGAGCGTGCGCATCGGCGGCCTTCGTGTGCGCAGCCTCCGCGACTTGCGTGAGGGGCTGCACCGGTTGGTCGCGTCCGACGCGGCTCTCGACCCACTCGACGATTACCTGGGGTCTTTCTCCGAAGATGCTCTGGCGCGCTCGGCCCTCGAGCCCGCCGCCGCGAGCCATTGGGTGTGGGTGGACAGCGAGCGCGCCCCGGTCTTCGTCGACCTGCTCGCCGAAGCGGCACGCTGCCAGGGGCGGGCGGGACGCCCCGGCCCGGCGAACCCCGCGAGTTTCGTCGCTGGCCCTACCGCAGGGGACGCCCCCGCGGTGATCGCCCTACCGGTCGAGCGGGCGCCCGATCAAACGCTCGAAGTGCGCTGGCCCCGCAGTTCAGCAGCCACGGCACTCGAGGTCGTTCTTCGCGTCGACGGCCGTCCCCACCCCATCGCGCGCTTCGAGCTCCCCCCCGCAAGCCCCGTCGCGAGCCGCTGAGCCGGAGCACGCTTGTTCTGTCCGAAGTGCGGCGCAGAGACACCTGGCGGCGACCGCTTCTGCCGCACCTGCGGTGGCGCCCTCGCCGGCTCCGCCCCGCCCCAGCCGGTATCGCTGCCCTCGGGCGACCCAGCCCAGATCGGCAGCCTCTTCGCCGATCGCTACGAAGTCCGACGCGAGCTCGGCCGCGGGGGCATGGGGATCGTCTACGAAGCCATCGACACCCGCCTCAAAGACCGTATCGCTCTCAAAGTGCTGATGCCGCACCACGCGGCGAACCCCACGGTGTACGAGCGCTTCCTTCAGGAGGTCCGGACGGCGCGCCAGCTCTCGCACCCCAACATCGTGAAGGTCTACGATCTGGGCGAGGCCGCGCGCACCGTCTACTTCACGATGGAGTACCTGGAGGGGCGTGACCTCGACGAGATCCTCGAGGACGAAGGCCCGTTCGACCTCGAGACCACGGTGGACATCCTTTCCAAGGTGTGTGCGGCGCTCGATGTCGCCCACAAGGCCAACCTCGTGCACCGCGACGTGAAGCCGGAGAACGTCTTCATGACCCTCGGCGGCGAGATCAAGGTGCTGGATTTCGGCGTCGCCAAGGTGCTGGACGGCTCCACCACCGGCATGACCGGCAGCATGATCGGCACACCGTCGTACATGGCACCCGAGCAGGTGAGCCAAGGCGGCAAGGTCGACTACTGGACGGACATCTACGCCCTCGGTGTGGTGACGTTCCGAATGCTCACCGGCGAGCTGCCGTTCAAAGCCGGCGATCCCATCGAAGCCGCGCTCCAGCACATCCACTCGCTGCCGCCCACACCGCGGTCCCTCAACCCCTCGATCCCGGCCGGTGTCGAGGACGCGATTCTCCGCGCGCTGGCAAAGGATCCCAGCCGACGTCAGCCGTCGACGCTCGCATTCGCGGAAGAGCTGCGCCGCGGCGCGGGGCTCGCCCGCGAGGCCGCGAGCGCGACCATCGATCTCCGGAAGATCGATCCCCAGCGCGTGCGCGCACCCGAGCTACCCCTGCCGCCACCAGCACCCGTCGCCCCGCGGCCACGCACCAGCGGACGCGCGCTCACGCCCGGCGCCCCGCTCTTTCCCGCGCCACCGACCGCACGTTGGTCCGTGATCTCACACGGCCGCATCGTGGCCGACCTGGATCGACCGACCATCGAGCAGTGGATCGCCGATCACAAGCTCACCGCGGGCGACCACGCCAAGGCCGACGGCGGCAAGTGGTTCCCCCTCGAAGTGTTTCCCGATTTCGTGGACGCGCTCGGCGCAGTCGTCCCGCTCGAAGAGATTCCCGACATCGTCCCGGAGCCGGTGCGGGAGCGGGTTCGCCAGGCCACGATCGCTCGGGTGATCGTGTGGCTGGTGCTGAGCGTGGCGATGGTGGCTGCTTACGGCTTCATCCGCGTCTGGACCAAGGCCACGGCGATGGAAGCGCCGCTCAGGCTGGCCCTCGACACGCTCTACTACGACGAAGGCACCATCCTCGATCTCAACGGCAAGCCCACGCTCTCGCAGCATTACGCCAAGCCCACGGAGCGCAACGCCGCGCTCCTCAAGCTGGCCCAAGAACACCGCGTGCGAGTGCAGCCCGAGGACGCGGTGTTGGTCGTCGATTCGAATCGCGCGCTGCTGCGGTGGATCGTGCCGGTGCGGATCTCCGTGCTGTTCGTGCCGATTCGGCACGAGATCACCGTCGAGAAGGGATTCCCGCTGCGCCAGAAGCAGCTCGTCCACTTCTACAGCGATCCCCCGGATTCCGGCATCCGTCCCGAGGGCTTCACGTGGGACGACGTACGGACGTGGATCAGCGAACGCCAGGCCCGGTCCGAGGGTGCGGGCACGGCACCGCGCTGACGAGCTCGATTGGCGTCCGACGCACGCGCCGAAGCCGGCAGCAACAGCTTGGCGACGCCGCAAGCGCGCCGCGCCGGGCCGTGGTTGATTGCATTCGCGATCGGCTGGATCCCCGCGCTGACCCTCGAAGGGCCCCTTCTCCGCGATCCGTGGACGGTCCACGACGATGCGCGACAAGTCGTCTACCAGGCACGTCTCGTGATGCGCGACGCGGCGAGCGCAGCCGACCCGAACGCTCACCAATCCGCGCTTTACGTGCCGACCGCGCTGGCGCTCGCTTACCGCGCTCTCGCGCGGTTCGTCGATCCGCTGACGCTGACCAAGCTGATCCCCCTCTTCGCGTCACCGTTCTTGGCGCTCGTGGTGTATGCGACGGGTGCTCGGCGTTGGGGCTCGCGCGCAGGGCTGGCGGCGGCAGCGCTCGTGTCGCTGCACTCGTGGAGTCGCTGGCCTCCCCAATGGGGTGCCGGTGACGCCGGCGATTTCCTGGCACTCTTTCAGGCCGGGACCATCGTCTGCCTGGATGCGAGCCGCTGGCTCGGCGCCGCGATCTTGCTCGTCGCAGCGGCTCACCTGTATCCGCCGGCATTCCTGATCCTGGCAGGCACCGCGACCTGCGTGACACTCGCGACAGCCCTGCCACAACGCACGGCGAGCGCCGCTCGCCTCTCCCCCGATCGCCGCGTTCCAGCCAGCGTTCCCCCCCGACGCGCGGCCGCGATTCTCGTGGCGGGCGTCGCCGCAGGCGGGTTGATCCTCGCCGCCAAGAGCTTCGCGTACCACGGCGGCGAGATGGGGCGCCTCTTCACCCTCGCCGAGGCGCGCTCGATGGTCGAGTTCAGCCCGCGCGGCCGCAGTCCGCTCTTCTTCGACGATCCCTGGCGAAGCCTGAGCAACGACCGCAGCGGGCTCGCTCTCGATGCACCGACGCTCTTTCTCCTGGGTTTCGCAGCCGTGAGCACGCTGCTCGCCGGGCGCGAGCGGGCGCGACCGTCACTCGCGATGGGGGCGATGGCGGCGAGCGGTTTCGCCTTGTGGCTCGCGGCGCGCGAACTGGTGTTCCTCTACCAACCGGTCCGCTTCGTTGTGGTCACTTTGCCGCTCGTAGCCGCGCTCGTCGGCGGCGCCAACGCGGTGCGCGCGCTCGCGCGCATCCGCGTCGTTTCGTCGCGACGCACGGCCGCAGTGGCCACGGCGCTGATCGTTGCGATCGCGTTGATTCCCAAGCTCTACGCGTCGCACGTCACTGCATCACCGCGTCCGCTCTATCGAGCGCTCGCCGAGACTCCCCGCGACGCGCTGATCGCGGGTCCTCCGCGACTGCTCGACTTCGTTCCTGCGTTCGCCGAGCGACGGGTGCTGGTGAGCGACGAGATGATGCCGCCCATGTTCGTGCGTCGCTACGAGACGGTGCGCACGCTCATGGGAGCGATGCTCGCCGCCTACACCGCTGCGACGCCCGTCGAGGTGAACCGTTTCTGCGCCGAGCACGGCGTCACCCATTGGGTCGTGGACCGCGACGATTTCGACCCGCGCTCGACGTGGAGCTACTTCCCACCCTTCGACGGCATCGTGGACGCAGCGCGCCGGCGTGGACCGCCCTACGCTCTCGCCGAAGCCGCGCGAGACCACGCGCTCGCCGGCGCCGAAACCTACGCCATCGTCCCCTGCCCCATCGCGGGGGGAGGCAATCAGCCGCTCAACTGAGCGCTGAGGCCATCGGCGGCGCGCAGCGAGAACGCCATGATCGTCTCCTGCGGGTTCACGCCCAGCGAGGTCGGAAACACGCTGCCGTCGACGATCCACAGATCGCGCACGTCGTGCGCGCGCAGCTCCGAGTCGACCACCGAGCGCCGCCGATCCGCACCCATGCGGCAAGTACCGAGCGGATGGAACGCCATCAGCTCGACGTCGCTGGCGCGGATCGCTGAACGCTGAAAGGTCTCGATGTCCGACTCTCGGGCGAGCTCCGTGAAGCGGAACACCGACGGCATCACGCGCTTGGCGCCGGCGGCGAAGTAGATCCGCGCCAGGACACCGATCCCCTTCACCATGCGTTCGGTGTCGAAGCGATTGAGCTGATACGTCATCACCGGACGGCCCGCCACGTTCCACACGCGGCCGTGGCTGGTGTCCGACACCATCACGCCGAAGATCGCGACGCGCGACAGGTCGGAGACGAGCTGTTTGAACGCCGGACCGACGAACGGCAACCCCGGGCCGATGAGGTCGGGCGGCCCTTGCGCGCCCTCCAGCATGATTCCTTCGTCCTTGTACTCGTCGACCATGTACCCCTGGGGCACGCCGCGCCAGCCGTCGATCGCCTCGTCGAAGAGCGCAGCCACCC
>CAYUSL010000116.1:0-10248 GCA_964447125.1 uncultured bacterium
TGGATGCAGCCGCGCGTGGCCTCGACCACCGCGGTGGTGATGTAGTTCTTGCTCTGGTGGAGCTCGCGACGTGGGAAGCGCAGGTTCTCGTGCGTGAGCTGGAAATCCGCCGCCTGGCTGTATCGCGATGCCATTCGGCCGGCGGCGAAGTCGCGCAGAAGTTGGGGCCAGGTGTCCTCGGCGTAACCCGTGACGATCGCGTCCGCGTGGGGGGCCGCGTCCTCGGGCACGAGGGTCACGTGCGGTCCGCCGAGTACGACCGGGATCCCGCGTCCGCGGAAATGGTCGGCCAGCTCGTAGGCCCGCGGCGACGAACCGGTGATGACCGTCATGCCGATCAGGTCCGCCTGCACGTCGAGCGGCACGTCCTCGATGCCCTCGTCGATGATCGTGATCTCCGCGGGCACGTCCTCCGGCACGAGCGCCGACAGTGTCACCAGCGTCAGCGGGGCGTAGCGCAGCGATTTCTTGAAGATGCCGCCGCGATGCCTGTAGAGCGGGCCTTTCGGCGAGATCAAGACCAGACGCATCGAAACTCCCTTCGCAGACCGTGTGCGTTCGGCGAGTGCAGCCCGCCGATCGTACCCCGACGCCCGACCACGCGCCAACGCGTGCTGCGGGCACGCGTGCCGCACGCTCTTCTCGTTTGAGCCGTGGCGTGCCATCCCCATCCTTCGGTGGGCGCGTCTCGCTCGTGATGCGAGCCGCTCGCGAACCGCATGGATCGCAGCGCCCTCTTTCAGCTCGCGTTCGTCGCGTGGCACGTGTTCGCGGGATTTCTGGGCACGAGCCTCGTGTATCGCGTGCGGTTCGGCACGTTCCCGCATGCGTCTTGGATGCGGCGCGCGGCCTCTCGTCACCGTCGGATTCAGGGGGCGATGGGTGGGATCTCGCTGGCGTGGGCGATCGCGGTGATCTCGCACTTTTCGAGCCCGAGCTTTCGCGCCACCGCCTTCGGCCACCCGCTGGTGGTCAGCCCCGCGGCGGCGGGGTGGGTGATCGCCGGTGCAGGACACGTCGGCATGATCTGGTCGCAGCTGGCGATGGGAAGGGCGTTGCGCGTGGGGCTCGAGGAGACGGGCCCGCTCGCGCCCGAGGAGCTCGTGGTTGCTGGGCCCTTCGCGCGGTCGCGCCACCCGGTCTACGCCAGCTCGATCCTCTTTCTGGTCGGCGAATGGCTCTGGAACCCGAGCGCCGCGTGCGCGCTCTCGGTGTTGGCGCTGATCCTGGGCTTCCACGAGCTCGCCGTCGAGGAAGACCGTTTGCTCGGCGAACGCTTCGGCGTGGCCCACGAGGAGTATCGACGTCGTGTCCGGCGCTACCTCTGAAGCGGCGATCACCACGGAGCGAGCGCCGTTCGCGGCGCTCGGCGGCGTGGCGTGGCGCGGAGTGCGCGCCCATCGCCGCCGCACCGGGGTACTGGTTGCAGCAAACGCGCTCGGCGTGGTGGCGGTGGCGCTGTCGCTCGGGCTTCAGCGTTGGAGCCACGAGACGCTGCTCGGACTGACGAGCGATACCGGCCACGGGCTCGGGCACGTCGAACGGCCGGAGCGTCATCGTTCGCGGGATCCGAGGCTGCGCTTCGGTGAGCAACCCGAGCCGATCGATCCCACGCGCGCAGCGACGCTGGCGGTGGGATGGACCGCGATCCTGGAATGGCCCGCGCTGGTGGAAGGCCCGCGCGACCAGGCGCCCGTCGAGCTCGAGGCGACACGCCGCGGATTTCGAAGTGCTGCGGTCGAGGGACTCGGGGCGCGGCCCACGAAGGTCGCAGGCCGCGTCTCGCAGGAATTGGCAGCGCGACTCGGTGTGGGGGCGGACGGCCGCGCGCGCATCCGGTTTCGCGACGCAGCCGGGGTCGAAGTCGCCGTGACCGCGACCCTCGTCGCTGTCCCGCCCGGCGCTGGCTCGCCACCCGGTCGGTCGACGATCGCGCTCGCGCTCGACGATCTCCAGGCGTTGATCGGCGAGCGCGCCGTGACGTCGTGGGGGATCGAGCTCGACCGCGGCCTGTCGACGGCCGCAGCGTTGGCGCGTCTGGACGACGTGCGACGCACGCTTCGTGACCCGTCGCTGGTGGTCGTCTCGTGGCGCGAGACCGCGCCTGATGTGGAAGGCATCACCGAAGTGCAGCGCCGCGCGGTCCAGTTGCTGGTGGTGATCTTGGCGGTGGTGCAGACGATCGGCGTCGCGAACACGTTCGTGCTGGGCGTCATCGACCGCACGCGCGAGCTGGGCGTGCTCACGGCGCTCGGCTTCGAGCCGCGCGATCTCAACCGCTTGATCCAGCTCGAAGCCTGGATCACGAGCCTGCTGGGAGCCGTGACGGGCGTCGCATTGAGCGTGCCGGCGTCTTGGTTCTTCGCCCGCCACGGGCTCGACTTCTCGGCGTCGGCGAAATCGCTCGCGGTCGCCGGGCAGGTGATGCCGCCGATCATCCGCGCCTACATCGGTCCCGCCGAGGTCGCCGTCGGCGCCGCGCTGGCACTGGTGGTGGGGCCAGCCGCAGGCTGGTGGCCAGCGCGCCGCATCGCGGCACTCGATCCGGTGCAGGCGTTGCGCGCGGTCTGACGGGGGCGATGGCGGTGCTGGGTCTCGCGTGGCGACTGGTCTGGGGTAGGCCCAAGCGCGCCTGGCTCGCGATCGCGTCGGTAGCGATCGGCACGGCGGTGGTGGCGGTCGTGCTCGCGGCGCTCGCCGGCTTCGCCGGGTATCTCTTCGATCGTGCCACCGGCACGTTGCTGGGTGACGTGGTGATCGCGAAGGGTGCGAGCGTCGCCGCACGCCGCACCGCCGACGTGTTCGACCCAGCACCGGTGCTCGACAGCATTCGCGGCACGATCGGCGGCGAGTCGCGCATCACGACCCGCCTCGTGGTGCCGGTGCTGGTCGGAACCGAAGGATCGGAGCGCGCCGCGTTCCTCTACGGGATCGAGCCTGCTCGCGAGGCCGAGCTCTCGCCCGACGTCGCTCCGCTCGGGCCGCTCGATACGCCGACCGCGGGAGACGGCCAAGCCTCCGCGAGCGTGCTCTTGAGCCCGGTGCAGGCGGAGGCGCTGGGCCTGCGCGTCGGCGACCTCGTGGACCTCGTGGCCACCGATCGCTTCGGCTTGCCTCGCGCAGCGCGTGCGCGAGTTGCAGGTCTCTTTCATGCGGCGTCGCGTGACGTCGAGGCGTTCGTGGTGCTGGCGCCGCGGGGGTTGGCCGAAGCGTTGCTCGACGCTCGTGGAATGGTTCACGAGGTGGCGGTGGCGCTACCGCCTTCGCAACGCCCGCTCGACCGATTGCCCGGCGCGGTGGCGCGGCTGCGCGCCTTGCTTCCCGAAGCCGCGGGGGTGACCGCCGAAGCGTGGACGGCGGTCGCGCCAGCGATCGTCGATTACGTGAACGTGAACATCGCGGTCTACCGGGTGTTCCTGGCTCTGGAAGTGCTGCTGGTCGCGCTCGCCGTCGCGGACATCCTATGGCTCGGCCTGGAAGAGCGGCTGCGCGACCTCGGCACCGTGGGTGCGCTCGGAGCGAGCCCCCGCGAGCTGGTCGGCTTGGTGTTCGCGCAGGCGCTCTGTCTGCTGGGGACTGGCGTGGGGATTGGTGCGTTGCTCGGCGCTGCCGTGGCGATCCACATCACACGGGTCGGCATCCCCGGTCTGGACGCCGCCGCGGCATTCTCGGTGAGCGGGTTCTCGATCGGCGAGGGCCTGCGCGGCCGCTTCGAGCCGAGCCAGGTGCTCGTCGCCGCAGCCGTCGTGCTGGGCGCAGGTCTGGTGGCTGCAGCGTTGCCGGCCTGGCGCGCATGGCGCCTGGAGCCGGTGGCGGCGTTGCGTCACCGCTGACGAGAACGGGAGGAAGCGTGAACGACGGCGAGCGGCGCGCACCCATCGAGCTTCGCGGGGTGGTGCGGCGGTATGGCAGCGCCCGGGTGGTCGACGACGTGAGCTTCACGGTGGAGCCAGGGGCGTTCGCCGCGCTCGTCGGGCCGTCGGGCTCCGGCAAGACCACGCTGCTCAACGTGATCGGCGGCCTCGATCGGCCGGACGCAGGTGTGGTGCGGGTGGGTGGCGAGGAGGTCTCGTCGCTCGACGCTGCGGCGCGCGCCCGTTTCCGCAAGCGCACCATCGGCTTCGTGTTCCAGAGCTACAACTTGATCGACGTGCTGACCGCGCGCGAGAACGTCGAGCTGCCGCTGGCGCTCCTCGGCATCGCACCGCGCGAGCGCGCCGAGCGCGCGCGACGCTGGCTCGAGGAGCTGGGAGTCGCGCACCGAGCGGATGCGCGACCCACCGAGCTTTCCGGTGGCGAGCAGCAACGCGTCGCCGTGGCGCGGGCGCTGGTGAAGGAACCGCCGGTCGTCCTCGGGGACGAGCCCACGGCGAATCTCGATCACACCACCGGACTCGCGTTGCTCGACACCCTGGCGGCGCTCAACCGCCGTCACGGCACCACGTTCCTCATCGCCACCCACGATCCACGTGTGGTCGAGCGTACGGCGACTCGCTACGTTCTTTCCGACGGACGGCTGGTGTCGGGGGCGCAATCGGCCTGATTCGGTCTTTCGTTTGCCCGCGGACGCGACGATGACTGCTCGGAACCAACGGGTGCTGCTGGTGACCGGTTCGCTGATCTCCGGCTCACACGCGTCGGTCTGGTCGGAGCTCAAGAAACAGCGCGCGCAATACGTCGCGAGCTCGCGCAGCCTGCTCGATCTCAAGGTCAAGCTCACTCCCATCGAGCTCTTCCTCACCCATGCGCTGGCGCAGCGCTCGTTGCCTTCCGCGGCGGCGTGGCGTCCAGCGGTCGAGCGCTACTTCGAGAAGCGGCTCGAGGCCGAGACACCGACGCTCACCGAGGTCGTGCTGGCGGGTCTTCTGGAAGCGGAAGGGATCGAGATCACCAGCGTCACCCTGAGCGAGCTCTTCGCGAGTGCCACCGACCGCGAGCGTCTTCTCGCCGAGCACGGCTGCGTGCTGATCTCGACCACGCTCATCCGCGACCTGAGTGAGCTCGAACCGTTGGTGGCGATGGTGGCGCGTCCGGGCTTGCGAGTGGTCCTCGGAGGTGCGCTGGTTGGAATCGTGCACGGGCGTTGGCAGCCCATGGCAGGCGTGGATGTGTTGGCCGTGGGCTACGGCGAAGTGTTGGTGCCGGCGCTCGCTGCGTGGATCCGCTCGGGCTATCGGGCGTTCCCGCCCGCCGAGGCGTACACCGTCGAATCGCGCGCCGGTTGTGTTCTGTTGCGCGCCGTGCGGCCCGAGGGCCGTAGCTTGGATGCGCTGCCGAGCGCCGACTGGGCAGGCTGGGCGCGGCGCACCGGGCGCCGGCCTCGCATGATCCGATACGAGTCGGTGCGCGGCTGTCCGTATCGGTGCGAGTTCTGCAATTTCCCGTTCTTGTTCGACGACACGTCGTTTCGCGTGAAGAGCGCCAAGCGCATCGCCGACGAGTGGGAGCATTACGTGAAGGAGCTCGGCGTCGAGGTGGTGAGCTGCTTCGACTCGCTCTTCACCGTGCCTCGTTCGCGGATTCGCGAGCTCTGCGACGAGCTACGGCGTCGCCGCCTGCACGTGCGGTGGATCTGCTACGCCCGCGGCGACGATCTCGTGACCGACGATCTGCTGCCGCGCATGCGCGACGCAGGCCTGGCCCAGGTCCACATCGGCGCCGAGTCGGGAAGTCAGCTCATCCTCGACGCCATGAACAAGCGACAGACCGTCGACAAGAACGTGCAAGCGCTGGTGCGCTGCCGCGAGCTGGGAGTATCGACCATCGTCACGTTGGTCCTGGGTTTTCCAGGTGAAACCCGCGGCACCATCGAAGAGACCCATCGACTGCTCGAGCGCACCCGCCCCGATTTCTATCTGCTCGCGCTGCTCAACACCCGCATGGAGGGCGTCCCGCTCTTGAGCGCCGAATCGCGCGCTCGATTCGGGCTCGAGGTTTGGAACGACGGCCGCACCAATCAGCCGTTCTTCCGTCACCACACGATGGATGCTCGCGAGGCGATGGATCTGCTCGAAGCACTCGACGATCGGGTGCGACGCGAGCGTCTGAGCTTGTGGGCGCCGCTTTTCTTCGACGGCACCCCCGAGTACGAGCTCGCCGAGCGCGAAGCGCTCCTCGACTATCAGCAGCACCTCCTCGATCGCTACCCGCGATGGCATCGACTGTTCGCGCTCGCGCATCGCTGGGTCGACGCCCGCTTCTCGTCCCAGATTGCCGATCGCTATCCGCTCGGGACGGCGTCCGCAGCATCCCTCGCCGCGTGAAGCTCCCCGGCTGACGGCACGGTCCGCGAGGCGTCGCGTGTGCCTCAGCGCTCGCGGCGCAGCACCCAGATCTTGTACGCAACGCTGCCGTCTTCGAGGCAGCGCTGGGTGTGGAGCCTGAGCTGCCGAATCGCGCCGCGCCCGTTGGCCTCGCCAGCGGCGAGACCCGTGCGGGCGGCATGCGCGAGAACCAGTTGCTCGTAAGTTCGAATCCCGCGCAGATAGCGGCGCGCGAGCGCGGGACCGCCGCGCACGAGCGCCAGCGGTACCAGCGCCCGTTGCCACGCCGGCGAGGCCATACGCGCGTAGAGCCCCATCCACCGCGCGACCCCGGGCGAGAGATCCTCCTCGCGCACCAGCGATAGCCCGACGGCAGCGCCGAGGCGCTCGATGTCTCCGCGCTCCGCGAAATGAAAAAGCTCGCGAAGCCCATTCTCGGCGTCGTGGTTCTCTTGGTCGACGACGAGCCAGGTGCCCCCAGGAACCAAGACGCGAGCGACCTCGGCGAACACCGCCGCCTTGTCGGCGATGTGGAAGAGCACTTCGATGGTCACGGCGAGAGCGAAACTCTCGGCCGCGAAGGGAAGGGCGGTGGCATCCGCTTGCGTCACTTGGACGCGCCCACCGTGTGGGACGCGTCGCAGACGCTGATGGGCACGGCGCGCCTGCGAGCGGGTGCGATCCACCGTCGCCATGCGGAGCCCGAAGCGCCGCGCCAGCTCACTGGCGCTTCCGCCGAGCCCGGAGCCGATGTCGAGACCGCGTGCGCCCGCGGGCAAGCGCGCCACCTCCCCCACTTGCCAGAGCGCTTCGAGGAGCGTCGCTGGGCCCTGAGCCAACGCGCGAAACGCATGCCACGGTGTGGCTGGCACCGACTCGCACACGCCGTAATGCAGATGTGTGAGGCCGGGCGCCATGTCGGCGATGGCACCGAAGAACTCGGCGTAGTGCGTCTCGACGGCGGAGCTGGCTGTGCTGGAAACGTTCATGGTGGGTAGCGGCAAACGGTAGCAGACGAACGCCGCCCGAGTCGTGCGTGGCGCCGCCAGTCGCGGGGTGGCATTCGGCTCGCCTCGGCTCGCCGGGAAGGAAGGCCATGAGCAAGTCCGACCTCGACAAGGCCGCTACCGTGCTGGCGCGCGCGAAGCACCTCTTGGTGTTCACCGGCGCGGGCATCTCGACGGGCTCGGGCATCGCGGACTTTCGTGGGCCGAACGGGGTGTGGAAGCGGCGCAAGCCCGTCTATTTCCAGGACTTCCTCGCCTCGGAGGAGGCGCGTGTCGAGCATTGGGATTTCAAGCTCGAATCCTGGGACCAGTTTCGCGACGCGCGCCCCAATGCCGCGCATCGCGCCATCGTGGATCTGGAGCGCTCGGGTCGCGTCGAGCTGCTGGTCACGCAGAACATCGACGGACTTCATCAGGATGCGGGAAGCCGCGCCGATGGAGTCGTGGAGATCCACGGCACCAATCGTTGGATCGAGTGCCTGCGCTGCGCAGCGCGCACCGAGCCCGGGCCGTGGATGGAGGAATTCCGGCGCACCCGTCGCGCGCCGCGCTGCGCCTGCGGTGGCTTCCTGAAGAGCGCCACGATCTCGTTCGGCCAGTCGATGCCGGAGAAGGAGACGCAGCGCGCGTTCGCCGCCGCCGAGCGTGCGGATGCGGTGCTGGCGGTGGGCTCGACGCTGGAGGTTCAGCCCGCTGCCCTGGTGCCGCTCGCCGCGCGCCGCCGTGGCGCGCCGTACGTGATCGTGAACCGCGGACCCACGGCGCACGACGACGTCGCGACCGTGCGGCTCGAAGGAGATTGCGTCGAGTTACTTCCCGCGCTCGTCGATCTCGTTTCTACGCGAGGCGTGCTCGCGGGCTCGTAGGGCCGGGCGCGATCACGCCCGGATCACGCCCGGATCACGCCCGGTTCAGCATCTCGATCACGCGCGGGTGGATGGTCGCGCTGGCCGCGACGGTGCTCGGCTTTCCGACCGGATCGTCGCCGTGCCAGTCGGTGATCACGGCCCCTGCGCCGCGCACCACCGGGATCAGCGCTGCCACGTCCCACGGATTCATGATCGGATCGAGCACCACGTCGGCGAAGCCGGCGGCGAGGAGCCCGTACGAATAGCCGTCGCCGATGGCGCGGAAGCACTTCACGGCGTGGGTGAGCGTGTCGAAGCCGCGGGTGCCGAAGTGCTTCTCGACGAGCAACGGATCGGTGGCGAGGAGGTATGCGTTTTCGAGGGCGGCGCAAGGCCGCGCCTGAATCGGGCGACCGTTGAGGCGGGTCTCGCGACCGTCGCCGATCACTCGCTCGTGCAGCACCGGCTGATCGATCACGCCCAGGATGGGCTGGCCGCGGTATTCGAGGGCGATGAGCGTCACGAACATCGGGATGCCGAGGACGAAGCTCTTGGTGCCGTCCACGGGATCGAGCACCCACCGGTACTCGGCGCCGGGATTCACCTCGCCGTGTTCCTCGCCCAACACGCCGTGGTCGGGGAAGCGCTGGATGATGCGGTCGCGCATCACCTCTTCGGCCTCGCGATCGGCTTGGGTCACCGGGGTGGCGTCGGCTTTCTCGACGACGTGGACGCTCGATCGGTAGTAGCGGCGGATGACTTCGCCGGCGAGCTCGGCGAGCTCTTCGGCGAAGAGGCGGAACCGGGGATCGAGCATCGGATTCTCCGAGCGCCGCGACGTGCTTCGCGGCGGGCATGCGACCAGCGCGCGTGGGTGCTATCTCATATAGAGGGAGCCCGACACGATGGCCAGAGACGAGGCAGAGAAGGGATTGCGCGAGGAGTACGGGCGCGCGCTGGTGCCGTGGGTCGACCTCGAGCGCAAGCGTGGCCAGTGGGAAGGAAAGGAAGTCGAGAGCGCGACGATCGACGCCGACGCCCGCGTGTGGTGTGGCCCGTTCTCCGCATTGAATCCGGAAGCGGCGGTGGGAGCGGCCTTCAGCGCCCTCGACGGCGATGCGCTGGTGCGACCGGGTCAGCGCGTGCTCGTCAAGGTGAATCTGGGTGGCGGCCTGCCGGGTTGCCCCGGCTCGTACACCGATCCGGATCTGGTGCGGGGCGTGATTCGCTGGGCGCGTGCGCGCGGCGCCGAGGTGGCGGTAGCCGAGGGCGATCAACGCGCCTGCCGTGCCGACGCGCGCCTACTGAAAGCGCGCGGCTACGACGAGCTGCTCCTCGACGAGGGCGCGAGCTTCGAGAGCTTGAGCCGTGGGGAGCGCGCGCGCATTCAGGTTGCGGGTCTCGACGCACCACTCGACGTACCGATGGCGATGCTCGACCCTCACGTGTTGGTCGTCAACGCGTATGCGCCGAAATACCACTGGGAATGTGGCATCACCGCGGCAACCAAGAACCTCTACGGCGCCCTCTACGCATCCACCAAAGGCGATTTCCATCGCGTGCCCGGTGTGCTCGATCGCGTGGTCGCGGCGGCAGCGCGACTCATGCGCCCGGCGATCTCGTTGGGCGGCGGCACCTTCCTCGGTTCCGGCCTCGGCCCGCACTTCACGGTGCCGGTTCGGATCGATCGCCTGGTCGCGCACCGGGACGTCGCCGCCGGCGATCGGTTCTGGTGCGACGTGCTCGACTATCCCTGGCAGGCAGTCGAGCACTTACGCCTCGCACTCGGCGCGGGCGCGAGCGAGCCGAGGTATCGCCTGGTGGAGGGCTCGACTTCCCTCGACGCCGCCGCCGTGGCGCGCATCCGGCGTCACGCCGTGACACCGCGCTCGCGCGCCCGCTGGAAGCAGTTCCTGTGGCCGCAATACTTCGTGCCGCACCGATTTCAGCGGGCGCTGTACCCGTTCGCCGAGACGCTCGCTGCGCGCCTCAATCGATCGCTGAATCACCCGAAGGGCGATCCCATCTGACGGTGCGTCATTCCGAGCCGCCAGCGGCGAGATCCTCGGGGAAGTCGCTCTCGAAGTCGTAGCGCGCCACGCGTCCCGCGGAGTCCAGAACGACCGTGAG
>CAYUSL010000116.1:10348-14943 GCA_964447125.1 uncultured bacterium
GGGCATGCAGCACAGCTCCCACACGCGCCCGGAGCGCGCTGCGCACGGCCGCGACGGCGCAGGATCGACCAGCCCTGAATCGCGACCACACCGGCCACCACCGCCAGCGCGATCAGCTCTTGTCCGGTCACGGTTCGACCTCGCCTTTCGACATCAGCCGGCCATGAGCCGCGAGCCGAGCTGGTACGTGAGCAGCGCTCCGAGATACGCGAGCACGGTCATGTAGGTCCACGCGAAAGCCGGCCATTTCCACGACTGCGTCTCGCGCCGGATGGTCGCCACGGTGGCGGCGCATTGGAGGCAGAGCGCGAAGAACACCATGAGCCCGAGCGCGGTGGCGGCGGTGAATACCGGTCGCCCGTCGGGCCAGTGGGCGTCTTTCAGCGCCGCGCGCAGCGTGTCGGATCCCTCGTCCACGTCTTTGCCGAGGGCATACGTGGTGCCGAGCACCGAGATCACCACCTCGCGGGCGGGGAAAGAGGCGATAGCCGCCATCGCGACGCGCCAGTCCCACCCGAGGGGACGAAACACCGGCTCGATCGCGTGCCCCATACGCCCGAAGATGCTCTGTTCGAGGTAGGTCGCGTCCTCGCCGGCATCGAGCGCGGCGAGCGCCTCGTCGCGCTTCGGGCCTGCTTCGAGCTCGGCGGTCACCGCCGTCCGCCGCGCCTCGAAATCGGCGTGGATCGCGGGCGAGCGGGGGAAATACGAGAGCGCCCAGACCACCATGCTCACTGCGAAGATCACCGTGCCGGCGCGCAGCACGAAGACCTTGGCACGTTCGAGCAATCTGAGCGCCATGGCCCGCGGTTGCGGCCACTTGTACGCCGGCAGCTCCATCAGGAACGTCGGCGTCGGCCCCTTGAGCACGGTGCGCTTGAAGAGCGACGCCGCCACCACCGCCAGCACGATCCCGAGCAGATACAGGCTCAGCATCACCAGCCCCTGCAGGCCGAGCCAGCCACCCAGGAAGTGGCGGTGTGGGATGAACGCGGCGATCAGCACCGTGTACACGGGCAGCCGCGCCGAGCACGACATGAGCGGCGCCACCAGGATCGTGGCGAAGCGGTCGCGGCGATCGGCGATCACCCGTGTGGCCATGATTCCCGGCACCGCGCACGCGAAGCTCGACAGCATGGGAATGAACGATTGCCCGGAGAGCCCCGAGAACCGCATCACCCGATCCATGAGGAACGCGGCCCGCGACATGTAGCCGGAGTCCTCGAGAATCCCGATGAAGAGGAACAGGATCAGGATCTGCGGCAAGAAGACCAGCACGCTGCCCACGCCCGCGATGGCGCCGTCGGTGACGAGGCTCGAGAGGGCACCGGGCGGAAGCGCTGCGCCGACGGCGCTGGCGAGATCCTTGAACGCGCCGTCGATGAGGTCCATGAGCGGTGTCGCCCACGAAAACACCGACTGGAACACGGCGCCCATCACACCCACGAACACCAGCGAGCCCCAGACTTTGTGGGTGATGACGGCGTCGATGCGGTCGGTCCAGGTCCGCGGCGCGGGCGCGCGGCGCTCGACGCCGTCGAGCTGTCGCGCGATCCACCCGTAGCGCCGCTGCGCCTCGAGCGCCGCCAGCGGCCGCCCGCCGCCGAGCTTCGCCCGTGTCGTTTCCAGCTCGGCACGCAAGCCGTCGCCGGCGCGCTCGATCAAGCGGCTCTCCGCGAAAGCGCCGGCGTCGATCAGGCCGCGTTCGATCTCGTAACGCTTCACCGCGTGGCCCTGGGCGGCAACCTGATCGCGGATGCGCTCCGCCTCCGTGACCAGCTCGGGCAGGACGTGGATGTCGGGTGCTGCAGCGCTTCCGCGGGCGACCGCCGCCAGCGCGGTGCGCAGCTCGTCGAGCCCCTGATCGTGGCTTGCCACCATGGGGATCACGGTCGCCCCGAGGCGCTCACCCAGTGCCGCGGCGTCGATCTCGATGCCGCGCGACTTGGCGACGTCGACCATGTTGAGGGCGACGACCACCGGCACGCCCAGCTCGAGCACCTGACTCGCCAGGTACAGATTCCGGCGCAGGTTCGAGGCATCCGCCACCACCAGCACAGCATCGGGATGCTCGACACCTTCGAGCCCGCCGAAGAGCACGTCGACGGTCACCATCTCGTCCGGGCTGTGGGCTGCCAGCGAGTAGGTGCCGGGAAGGTCGACCAGCTCGATCTCGACGTTGCCTACGATCAGGTGGCCCGAGCGCTTCTCGACAGTCACACCGGGATAGTTGGCGACCTTCTGTCGCACGCCCGTGAGCGCCGTGAAGATGGTGCTCTTGCCCGTGTTCGGATTGCCGATCACGACGATGGTGGCGCGGCGCACGCCGGCCTCCGCCACTCCGGCAGGGGGAACGGGCGCCGGCACCTCTGCGCCCCGCTCGCCGGTCACGAGGCCGCTCATCGCACGTTCTCGACGTCGATGAGCGCGGCTTCACTGCGGCGGAGCGAGAGCGAGTAGCCCAGCACCTCGACCTGGATGGGATCTCCGGCGGGCGCGAGACGGATCACCTTGACCTCGTTTCCCTCGAGAACGCCCAAGCTCATCATGCGCTGCACCAGCGGACTGTGATCGCGAAAGCCCGCGATGACGGCGCTCTGGCCGGGCGCGAGATCGGAGAGCTGGGTCATGGCTCGTGTCCGTCGGCGACCACCGCGACCGCGCGAGCGTGGCGGCGGCCGATGGCCCAGCGCGACTGGTCGACGGCCACCAGCAGCGGGTCGCCGGTCTTCAGCACCTGCACCGGCACTCCCGGACCGATGCCACGCGCGGCGAGATGCTCGCGGACCTCGCTCGATTCGCCCACCTGGATCACGATCGCGGTCTGCCCCACTGCGATCTGATCGAGGGTGGCGTGGCCATCGAAATTCGATTTGAGACTCATTCTCAACACTCCTTCGAGAATTCGCCACCGCGTTCACGTCGGTGCGCGGCAATCGGCGCAGACTCCCAGCAGCTCGAGTCGATGGTTGATGAGGTCGAATCCGTGCTCGCGAGCAACCACTTCCTGTAGGGCATCGATCGCCGGGTACTGGAACTCGATGAGCTTCCTGCAACGCACACAGACCAAATGATCGTGATGCTCGTGACCCCAGATGTGCTCGTACTGACTTCCGTCCTGTGCGTCCTGTGCATCCGTTCGCCGGATGATCCCCGCCTCGATCAGCACCGGCAGGTTCCGGTAGATGGTCGGCAGCGAGATCGAGTACCCGTGCGCTAGCAGGATCTGTTCCAGGTCCTCCGGTCGGAAATGGCCCTCGATCGAGCAGATGGCGCGCATCAGCGCCCGGCGCTCGTCGGTCAAACGCTTGCCAAGTCCCTGCAATGTTTCACGAAAATGGTCGATGCAGCAGGTTTTCCCGGCGGCTTCCACCGGGCATCGCTCGGGTAGTTCTTGCATATTTTTACAATAACGACCTTGGTGCTCCGGTGCAAGCGGGCGTTCGGACGCGCGTTCGACGCTCGCAGAAATGCCTGGCAGTCGCCACTCTACGGTTGCCGCATTGACCCCCAGCGTCACGGGGGCGTAGCATCAGCGAGTCTCGCTTTCGCGAGAATCTGCTCACAACCGAAGGGGAGGGGTGCATGGTCGGTCACAAGAGACGGGCATGTTGGGTCTGGTTTCTGACGCTGATGACTGCCGTTTGGGCCCAGTTGGCGCAGGCCAAGTCGCCGGCGCCGGAGTACGTGCCCGGCGAGGTGCTGGTGCGCTTCAAAGCGGGCGTGCGGACGAACCAGATCAACTCGGTGCTCGCCAGCGAAGGCGCGACGGTGATCAAGCACTACTGGATCAACGACGTGCACCGGATCAAGGTCAAAGACACCGAGGCGAGCGTGGCCTCGTTGGGCCAGAACCCGCTGGTCCAATACGCCGAGCCGAATCACATCGTGCACACGATGGCCACGCCCAACGACCCGAGCTATCCGCAGATGTACGGCCTCAACAACACGGGACAGACCGGCGGCACGGCCGATGCCGACATCGACGCGCCGGAGGCGTGGAACATCACCACCGGCTCGAGCACGGTGCTGGTGGGAGACATCGATACCGGGCTCGACTACAACCACCCGGATCTCGCGGCGAACGTGTGGACGAACCCGGGTGAGATCGCCGGCAACGGCATCGACGACGACGGCAACGGCTACGTCGACGACATCCACGGCATCAACACGATCACCGGCAGCGGTGATCCGATGGACGACCACTACCACGGCACGCACACCGCGGGGACCATCGGCGCCGTGGGCAACAACGGCGTGGGTGTGGTGGGTGTCGCGTGGAACGTGAAGATCCTCGCGTGCAAGTTCCTCAACTCGGGCGGCTCGGGCACCATCGCCGACGCCACCGAGTGCATGCAGTACACGACCGCCCGCGGGGTCAAGCTCACCAGCAACTCGTGGGGTGGCGGCGGCTACGACCAGAGCTTCCAGGACGCGCTCACCGCCGCAGAGAACGCGGGCATCTTGTTCATCGCTGCTGCAGGAAACGCGGCGTCGGACAACGATTCGGTGCCCAACTACCCCTCGAATTACCCGAACTCGAACGTGATCGCCGTGGCCGCCACGGACCACAACGACGCGCTCGCCTCGTTCTC
>CAYUSL010000117.1:0-2768 GCA_964447125.1 uncultured bacterium
CAGCGCGTTCACGAGGACTGGCCCGCGCGGCTGCGCAACGCCCTCGCGCAGCACCCCATCTATCTCGGCGTGTCGTCGATGACGGGCGTGCAGATCAAGGGTGGGCTCGAAGCCTCCCGGATCTGCAAAGAATCCGCGCCCGGCGTGCCGGTCGTGTGGGGCGGCGTTCACCCGAGCCTGCTGCCGGACCAGACGCTCGCCCATCCGGACGTGGACGTGGTGGTGATCGGCGAGGGCGACGTGACGGCGACGGAGGTGGCGCGCGCGCTGGTCGAAGGGCGTGACCTCGCGACCGTCGACGGCATCGGCTTCAAGCGCGACGGGGCTCCCGTGCGGACCAAGCCGCGTGGGTTGCTCGACGTGGAGCGCCTGCCCTCGATCGACTACACGCTGATGCCGAACATCGACGCCTACAAGATCACGGCGTTCTACACCGGCAAGGCGTCGCTCGCGTACCAGTCGAGCCGCGGCTGCGCGCACCCGTGTGGCTATTGCTACAACCTCGAGTTCAACGACATGCGCTTCCGGGCGCGCTCGCCGGCGCGAGTGGTGGCCGAGATCGAGGACTTGGTCACGCGTTTCGGCCTCCAGGCCGTGTTCATGCTCGACGACAACTTCTTCCAGTCGAAGCGCCGGGTGGGAGAGATCGCCGAGCGCATCCTCGCGCGTGGCCTCGACGTCGAGTTCTACAACGCCAACTGCCGCATCGATTACATCTCGCGTTACGACGTCGAGTTCCTGAAGATGCTGAGCCGCGCCGGCATCCGGGAGCTGCGCATCGGCATCGAGTCCGGCTCGGACACCACCCAGCAGCGCATCGACAAGTACACGACCTTCGACGAGTGCCTGGTCGCCAATCGCAAGCTCCGCGAAGCCGGGATCGTTCCTCACTACAACTTCATGGTGGGGTTTCCCGAGGAGACGCTCGCCGAGGTCACCGACACGCTGAGGCTGATGGATCGGCTCCTCGACGAGAACCCGGATGCCTTCGTCTACAACTGCTCGCTCTTCTCGCCGTATCCCGGGACGCCGCTCTACGACGTGGCCGTGAACGCGGGCTGGGTGCCGCCGTCGCGCCTCGAAGACTGGGTGACGGCCGAGTTCAAGGATCTGAACGTCGCCTGTACGCCAGCGTGGTCGCGCTTCATCTGCGACGTCCACGAGTTCTCGGGCTACGTCGACGCCAAGCACCGCGGGCGCTTGGGACGGCTCTACTCGAAGGTGGCGCGGGCGCGGATCCGCCGCGGATGGGTGGGCTGGTTGCCCGAGGCGCGGCTCCGACGTTTGGTGCGAAACGGCATGGGCATTTTGCGCAAGCGCTCTCAGCCGTTCTCGTCGTACCGCGAGCGACCCGTCGGTAGCCAAGGTGGCGCGCTGGCACGCATGCGGACCGACGGCACGGCGCGCGGCCACAACGCTCACGTCGCGGCTCTCGGCAGCGCCATCGAAGCCTGAGCGCCCGCCGCTCGCCCCCCGGGTTCCAACGGGAAGAGCCACGCGCCGGATCGTGCGGTGGCGACCGGGCGCGGTCGTCCAGCCAATCGAGCGCGCGTGGCGCTTGCAGCGCTTGATTCATTTTCGCTGATACGATATCACTGACATTATGTCAGTGAAGCGCTCGCGCCCGCCCATCGCCTCTCGCCGCGATCAGAAGGCAGCCACCCGCCAAGCGCTGCTGGCGGCGGCCCGGCGCTGCTTCGAGCGTCAGGGTTACGCCGGTACGGTGGTCGCCGACATCGCCCGCGAGGCGGGCGTCGCCCACGGGACGGTCTACGTCCACTTCGCCGGTCGCGAGGCCGTCGCCGATGCGCTGCTCCAGGACTTCAACGACGCGCTGGCACGCGAGCTGGCCCCGCTGCTCGCGGTGGCGGAGCAGCCACTCGATCGCGTCATCGCCGATGCGGCGCGACTCTTCCTGCGCGCCCTCGATCACGATCGCGTGCTGGTGCGTTTCTACGCCGAGCGCGCGGCGTCGGGCTTCACGGCCGAGACCCTCGCCACCGGAATCAACCCGCCGGCGCTCGCAACCCTCACCGCGGCGCTCGCCGCTCGTGCCGGAGCTCGTGCGGATCGGCGCCACGTGGACCTGGCTGCCCACGGCTTGCTCGCGCTCTGGCTGCGCGTGGGCTTGCGCTACGTGCTGGTGCCCGGCACTCGCCGCACGGACGCGGAGGAGGTCCTCGTCGAGCTCACCGCGGGGGCACTCGAACGGCTCTTTTCGCATCGCGCGCCAACGCCTCGTCGCGGTGTGCGCGCTCGGTGATCGCCATGGCGAACACGATGCCCCGCTTCGATCATTACCGGCCTGCGGCGGGCCATCCGGATTGGAGCGCGCTCGCCGCGCGCGCGGAAGCGCTCGCGACAAAGCTGGAAGCAGAGCTCGAGCGGCCGCGCCCGTGGGCGGTCGATGCGTTGCGGCGAGGCCGCAGCGTGCTCACCGCCGCTGGCAGCTTCCTCGAGAACCGCCGTCGCGCGCGAGCAGGACGGGAAGACCTGCTGCCGCTCTACTTCATCTGGACCACCCACCGCGCGTGCAATTTCCACTGCAGCTATTGCGACGATCACCGCGGCCAGCGCTACCCGGATCTGCCGCAAGACGGCGCCCTCGACACCGCGCAGGGGAAGCGCTTGCTGGAGGTGATGCGCACCCGCGCCACCAGCGTGTACTTCGCCGGTGGCGAGCCGACGCTGCGCAAGGACTTGCCCGAGCTGGTGCGTCACGCGCGGGATCTGGCGTACTTCCCGATCATCGTGAACACCAACGGCAG
>CAYUSL010000117.1:2868-7959 GCA_964447125.1 uncultured bacterium
GTCCTCGACCTGGCGTGCGATCTGGGACTCTGGTTCTCGCCAGTGCCGCAGAATCGCGGGCCTGCGGCACTCGGCGAGCTTCACGACGACCCGGCCTACCTCGAGCTCACCCAGCTCATTCTCGCGCGCAAGGCCCGCGGCCATCGCATCAACGGCTCGGCGCGGCTCAATCGGCGCTTGCTCGGTTCGGAGCCGCTGGTCTGTCGCAACACGCTCAAGCCGCACGTCGACCACGACGGCACGCTCTTCTGGCCGTGCAAGGCCTCGGTGGCGGTGGAGCCGCTGCGCGCCGACGTGCTCGCCTTCGACGACGTGGACACGCTGTGGGATCACTGCGCGCGCCAGGTGGATCCCGCGGCTTTCGCGAGCCGTTGCGGCGCGCGCTGCAACTGGGCGCAGAACTACTCGACGGATGCGTACGCCCACGGGCTCGTGCATCCACTCTCGCTCGTCGCCGAGGTGAAGGAGTTCCTGGGGGTTGCGTGAAGGGCGTTCGCGCGCTCACGATCGACATCGCCGCTGTCGTCGTGGTCGGCGGTGCGGCGTGCATCGACGCCAGTCGTCCGACGCGGCTGGCATGGGTGGTCGCCTCGGTCTACGCAGCGCGTCTCGCCGCGTGGATGCGACTACCCGCGAGCCAGCGTCCGCTGTCGATGGCGCGCGAGGCGGCGTTTCTCGTGCTGTGCGCACTTCTCGGCGCCCTCAACGATTGGAACACCGTGGTTCGCCACGGCGTCTATTCGTACGGGGTGCCCAGCGACCTCGCGCCGCTCTCGTCGATCCCCGCCTGGATGCTCGCGTATTGGGGGCTGATCCTGCGCCTGGTCACGACGCTGGCGCTCGATCCACGTCTCGGCCAATCAGGGCCGCGGCAGGTCGTGCGCGGCTCGGTCACGCGGCGCCCGATCCTGCGGGTGTTGCTGCTGCTCGCGCTGGTGCTCGTGACTCGGCAAGCGATCTACCGCCTGTGGGCGGATCCGTGGCTCTCGTGGCTGCCGTTCGCTGGAGCGCTCGTGCTCCACCCGCTGCTCTTCCCGTGGGGCGAGCGCGAGCGACGGCTCGCGGCGATCGCAGCGTTGGTCGGTCCACTCGCCGAGATCGTGCTCATCCGTGTCGGTCACTTGCACCACTACGCCCTCGGCTGGCTCGCCGGCGTACCGCTTTGGATCTCGCTCTGGTGGGTGCTGGCCACGTTGATCTGGGGCGAGCTCTCGCGCGAGCTGGTGGGATGGCTCTCGCGCGAGCCGCGATGAGGCCGGTTGCGGCTGGGGTTACGCGCGCTGCGTGGCGACCGTATGCTTCGGGATGGGCGCGCGCCTTCCGCGCGGCGCATCGCAACCTCGGAGCGAACGGTGCTCAAGCTCGGCGGCTACGTGCAGGTGCGTTACCTCGGCGCCGAGTCCGACGACGTGGCGTACGCGGGCGTGGTGCTCGACGTCACGCGCTCGCGGGCCACCATCGAGCTGGTGAACACGGCCCACCGCCTGCTCACCGATCGCTGCGAGCTGCGCGTGAAGGTCGGTGGCGACGTCTACTGCTACACCTGCCGCATTCTCGTGTCTCAAGAAGGCTCGGGTGATCGCGGTCGCCAGCTCGCCGTGGAAGTGACGAGCGAATCGAGCGACATCTACGTTCGCGAAGTGTTCCGGCACACGGTTCCCGACGCGGCCCTCGGTGCGTCGTTCGGCGTGGGAGGTGAGTGCCGTGTCGTGGCGTTGAGCCCGCACGGCTTGGGCGTGCTCGCGTCGCTCGCTCACGAGGTGGGCAGCCACCAGCCCATCGAGCTGAGACGCGGCGCGGATGCGTGGAGCGGAGTGGCCGAGGTTCGCTACGTGCGCGCCACGCGCTCCCACGGCATCCACCATGGACTCCTCGTGCCGGCCAGTGAGCTCTCGCTCCGGCGCGGGCTTGGCGAGCTGAGCGTGTGGGTCGAACGGCTCAACTTGCAGGCGGCTGCGCGCGTTCGCGAGCGTCTGCTGAGGCACGACTGACGCGGCGGCGACCGCTCACCCGCCAGGCCAGAGCCATCAGGCACGCTGCCGTGGCGTCGCCGATCGCGCCTCCGTGCTCGGCTCCGATCGCGGCGCAGCCGGTGGTGAGATCCACGTCCACCGTGGTCGTGCCCGAGGCGACGATCACATCGGTGACGGTGCGGGTGGTGTAGCCGCTCGCTTGCACGGTGAGCGTGTAGGTGCCATTGGGCACGATCATGCCGTATTCGCCGTTCGCATCGGACGTGGCGATCGAGTTCTCTCCGGGAGCTGCTGTGATGGTGGCGCCCGCGAGCGGTACGCCGTTGGCGCGAACCACACCGGCGATCGTGCCTTCGGTGCCCTGCGGTGCGTTGGGTCCGACGAAATAGATCGGATTGGTGAGGCAGTAGGGCGCGCCGCCGCCGGCTTGGCGCAGCTCCGCACGCACGAAGGTGCGCTCGTTCGGCCCGAACGTGCGCGTGGCCTCGTACACGACGCCGTCGCCGACGAGCAGGTCGAGCGTGGTCTCCGTGGCTCCTTCGACGATCACCAGTCGATCGCCGGTCGCGGCGCCCTGGGCCACCACGCGATACCCGACCGTGGTCTCGCCACCGCCGTCGCCGACGGGCACCACGTCGCCCACGGTGCTTTCGAAGGTTTCGTCGAGATCGCGATCGGCTTCGAGGGTGATGCGCGGCGCCGCCGGAGTGGCGACGATCACCACGTGGCCGTCGCGCACGCCGTCCATCATGTCGCTCGGCGCGTTGCTCTCGCTCAGCACCCGATTGGTGGGCAGCTCGCTGGGCGCGAACCAGAAATGCGAGTCGCTCGCGCCGACGGCGGTCACCTGCTCGCCGGCTTGGAGCAGCCATTGCCACCAGTCGAGCGCGAGCTCGTCCGTCGGATCCCAGAAGGACACGGACCACACCTCGATTGCGTCGACTCCGAGACGGCGGTCGGTCTCCCACGATCCAGCGCGGGGATGGTTGGCGATCACGATGCCGCCGCGCGCGTGCACCTCGGCCACCATCGCCTCCTTCGAGATCCCGGGCGTCACCTCGACGTCGGCTCCGAAGTTCAGCACACCCGCGTGTCCGCCGCCGCTCCACTCCTCGCCGCAGATGGGCTGAACGGCTCCGATGGGCGCGAAGCCGGGATCGAAGCAGCCCTCGATGGTGTTGTGATCGGTGAGGGTGATGGCACCTTCGAGCCCGTTGGCGGCCACCACCTGCGCCGCGTGCTCGACGATCTGAGCGACCGTCGGCTTGAAGAACTCCCAGCCCGCGTTGTCCGTGCTGTAGATCGAGTGCACGTGATTGAAGAGTGCTCGCCACTCGCTCGCACGGGTCGGCGTAGCGTGCGCGAGCGCGCTCGCCGTCGTGAGTGCGATCGCCAGTCCCCACCGGTGCCACTTCGTCCGAGTCGCCATCCCGTCCCCTCCTCGTCGGGTATCACCCACTCACCACTGTAGCGCTCCTCCACGCTGTTACGCTCAGTCCCCTTTGCGCCCGCTGGAATCGCTCGCCATGGCCACCGCGCTGCCGCCCACGCCACCCGCTGCCATCGAGGTCGAGCCCTCGGTGTGGACGCCGTTTCGGCATCCGCTCTACCGGGCGATCTGGAGCGCGTCGCTGGTGTCGTTCGTCGGAAGCTGGATGCACGAAGTGGGCGCGGGGTGGCTCATGACCTCGCTCGCGCCGTCGCCGCTCATGGTGGCGCTGGTGCAGACCGCGGGGACCGCGCCGATGTTGCTGCTCGCGCTCCCCGCGGGAGCGATCGCCGACGTGGTGGATCGACGGCGGCTGCTTCTCGGCACCCAGCTCTGGATGCTGGCAGCGGCGGCCACGCTCGGTTTCCTCACCACCGGCGGTCACACCACCGCGTGGGTGCTGCTCTTGATGACCTTCGCGCTGGGAGTCGGCAACGCGCTCAACGGCCCCGCGTGGCAGGCGCTCACTCCCGATCTGGTGCCGCGCGCCGAGCTACCCGCGGCGGTCTCCCTCGGTGCGATCTCGGTGAACCTGGCGCGGGCCGTCGGCCCGGCGATCGGTGGTTTCATCGTGGGGCGCTGGGGACCCGGCGGTGCCTTCCTCGTCAACGCAGCGTCGTTCCTCGCGGTCATCGCCGTGCTTGCGAGGTGGCGGCGCACGCCGCGCGCGAGCCTGGTTCCGGCCGAGCGTGTGGCTGGCGCGATGCGCGCAGCCGTTCGCTACGTGCAAAACGCTCCCGAGCTGAGCGCGGTGCTGGTGCGAACGGGCCTCTTCGTGGCGTGCGCGAGTGCCACGTGGGGACTCATGCCGCTGGTGGCGCGCCAGAAGCTCCACCTCGACGCGCACGGCTACGGCTTGCTTCTGGGCGCGCTCGGGTTGGGCGCCGTCGCCGGTGCCGCTGCGCTGCCGACGGTCCGCACCCGGCTCTCGGCGGAGGGACGAATCGCCCTCGGCACGCTCGCCTTCGCCAGCTCGGGCGTGGCGCTCGCGATGCTTCGCCAGTCGGTGCTCGTGGGGCTCGCGATGGCGGTGGCGGGAGGCGGCTGGCTGACGGCGATGGCCACGTTCAACGTGCTCACCCAGACCACCGTGCCCGGCTGGATCCGTGCGCGAGCGATGGCGCTCTACATGCTGGTCTTCCAGGGCGGGCTAGCGCTCGGGGCGGCATTCTGGGGGGCGCTCGCCGAGCGCATCGGCCTCGATACGACGCTCCTCGTCGCCGCCGCAGGATTGCTCGCGGGCGTGGTGCTGGGGCGGCCGTTCCGGGTGGCTGATCGACGGGCGGAAGCGCTCGAGCCGTCGCGGCTCTATCCGGCGCCCACGCCGGCGGCGCCCCTCGACTCCGATCGCGGTCCGGTGCTGGTGACGATCGAGTACAGGATCGATCCGGCGCGCGCGGACGAGTTCCGGGCGGTCGCCGAGGACATGGGCGCCATTCGGCGGCGTGATGGCGCCTACGCGTGGGGATTGTTCGGCGACGTCGCCGATCCTGCGCGCCAGATGGAGGCATTCGTCGTGGAGTCGTGGGTGGAGCACGTGCGCCAGCACGATCGCATGACCTTCGCCGACCGCGAGGTGCAAGCACGAATGCGGGCCTTCCACGTGCCGAGCGAGCCGCCCGTGGTGCA
>CAYUSL010000117.1:8059-14883 GCA_964447125.1 uncultured bacterium
GGGCTCATCGCCGTGCCGGCGCTCTTGTGGGCGGGACTGCCGCCCCACGTGGCGCTCGGCACCAACAAATTCCAGTCGTCGCTCGGTACCACCGTGGCGGTGTGGCGCTACGCTCGGGCAGGCTGGCTCGACTGGCCACGCGTGCGGCTGGCGGTGACGGCCTCGTTCGTGGCGTCGCTCGCCGGCACCGCGTGCGTGTCGCGCCTCGATCCCACGGCGCTGCGCGCGATCATCCCGGTGCTGCTGCTGGCGATCGCCTGCTGGATGGTGTTTCAGCCGTCGCTCGGTGCGGCACCGCGGGCGCCACGCGTCGCGCCGCACGCGTTCGCGCTCGGCGGCGGCGTGTTGCTCGGCTTCTACGATGGCTTTTTCGGCCCCGGCACAGGCTCGTTCTGGACCGTGGCGTGCGTGGCGCTTCTCGGCCTCGAGCTGCGCGGTGCCACCGCGTACACCAAGGTCGCGAACCTCGCGAGCAACCTGGCCGCGCTGCTGGCGTTCGCGGCGCTGGGGAGGATCGCGTGGGGCGTGGGATTCATCATGATTGCAGGCCAAATCGTGGGTGCTCAGCTCGGCGCGGGCCTCGTCGTGAGCCGTGGCGCGAGCCTGATTCGGCCGGTGTTTCTCGCGGTGGTGGTGGCGTTGGCGCTCAAGCTGCTGCTGGATCGTCCCTGAGGGAGGGATCGTGAGCGGCGGACGGATCCTTCATCACGCACGTGTGCGGGTCCTCGACGACACGGGCAGCGTCGCCGCAGCGATCGGCTTTCGAAACGGCCGAGTCGCGGCGGTGGGGACGCTCGCGGAGGTGCGCACCGCCTTCGCTGGTCCCGTCGAGGAAGTCGACCTCGGCGGAGCCGTCGTCGCCCCCGGCTTCGTCGACGCGCATCACCACATCGGGTTGGCAGTGGCCCACGGCAGCCTCCCCGAGGTGCGCTGGCCGCAATGCCGCTCGCTCGCGGACGTGCTCGCGGTGGTCCGCGCGGAGGCGGCGCTCGCTCCCCCCGGCCGCTGGGTGGCCGTCTACGGCTACGACGAGGCGCGACTCGCCGAGCTGCGCCGCCCCACGCGCGAGGAGCTGGATGCGGTGGCGCCGGATCATCCGGTGCTCGCGATCCATCACAGCTTTCACGAGGGCGTCCTCAACTCGCGCGGGCTCGCTCTGTTCGGGCTCGATCGGACGAGCCGCGCACCCGAAGGCGGACGGCTCGGTCGCACCCGCGGCGGCGCCCTCGACGGCTACGTCGCGGAGCGCTCGTTCGGTCCCGCTGAGGCTGCCGTGCGTGTGGCGCGCCTGGGCGCCGATCGCGAAGGCTGGTTTCGTGCCGTGAACGAGTACCAGCGGCGCGTGCTCGCTGCCGGCATCACGCACCTGGCCGACGCCGCCGTGCCACCATCGCTCGAGGAGCTCTTCGTCGAATGGCAGCGGCGCGGCGAGCTGCGCTTGGGGATCACGATGATGCCGCTCGCGGAGAGCCTCTTCGCGGCGCCCTTCGATCGCCTCAGCGGGCGTACCACGGGCTGGAGCGACGGGCGGCTTTCGATCGGCGCGATGAAGCTCTTCGCCGACGGCGGCACGAGCTGTGCGCTCTGCTTTCGCATGCGTGACGCCGTGCTCCAGTTCGGCACGATGCTCGCGCGCACCGTTCGCGAGCGTTCCACCGTGGCGTGGCGGCTCGCTCAGGAGCAGCCTTTTCGCATCGATTCGCGACTTTCCATCCACACAGGATTCCGGCTTTTCGACGCGGCGGAGCTCGAGCGAATGGTCGCCCTGGCGCAGGAGCGCGGCTACGCGGTCGCGGTTCACGCGGGCGGGAACGAGGCGGTGGAGGACCTCGCGCGAGTCTGGGGGCGGCGAGGACGGACCGGCACGCCACGGCGCATCGAGCACCTCTTCTTCTCGAGCCACGACACGGCGCGATCGGTGGCCGATGTCGGCGCCTGCGCCGTGGTGCAGCCCGCGCACCTTCTCGAGACCGGCGGCATCCTGCTGGCGAGTGGTCTGCCGCGTTCGTTGGCCTTCCACCCTTACCGCATGCTGGCCGACGCGGGCGTGAGCCTGGCGGGAAGCTCCGACGCGCCGGTCAACTCGTTCGATGTGTGGACCGCGGTGCGCGTCGCCGCGGAGCGCCGCCTCGCCGACGGACGTGCGGTCTTTCCGAGCCAAGCGCTGGCCATTCACGAGGTGCTGCGCATGTACACGCGCGGTTCGGCGGTAGCGCTCGGCATGGAAGGCGAGATCGGCACGCTCGCTCCCGGCGCCCGCGCCGACGCTATCGTCCTCGATGCCGATCCTTGGACGCTGCCGCTCGATCGTCTCGACGAAGCACGCATCGTCGAGACGTACGCGGCGGGCGAGCCGTGCATCCAAACGGTGTAGACGCAGCCTCACGGACGCCTGCGGCTCGTCACGCGATGTCGGTTCGAACGATTCCCAGGTGCACGATCAGATTGCGCAAAAGCGACACGCCCGCAGCGCCTGCGATGTCTTCCGGAGCCGCACCATGACCGAAGCCAGCCCGACCATTCCCACCCTCGCGACGTACTCCCTGCTCGGCCGCAGCGGCTTGCGGGTCAGCCCGCTCTGCCTCGGTACGATGACGTTCGGGACCGAGTGGGGTTGGGGCGCGCCGAAAGAAACGGCGTTCGCGATCTTGTCGCGCTACCTCGAAGCAGGCGGCAACTTCATCGATACGGCCGACGGCTACACCAACGGAACCAGCGAATCGCTCATCGGCGAGTACCTCGCCGAGCGCAACCTGCGCGACTCCGTGGTGCTCGCCACCAAGTTCACGTTCAACGCCCGTGCTGGCGATCCCAATGCCGGTGGCAACGGGCGCAAGAACATCCACCGCGCGCTGGAGGGTTCGCTGCGGCGTCTGCGCACGGATTACGTCGACCTCTACTGGCTCCATGCGTGGGATGGTGTGACGCCCGTCGAGGAAGTCGTGCACACCCTCGATGCGCTGGTGCGCGCGGGCAAGATCCGTCACATCGGCCTCTCGGACGTGCCTGCGTGGTACCTGTCGCGCGCCCAGACGATCGCTGAGCTGCGTGGGCTCGAGCGCGTGTGCGCGCTCCAGCTCGAGTACTCGCTCGTCGAGCGCAACATCGAGCGTGAGCACATCCCTGCGGCGCTGGAGCTCGGCATGGGCGTCTGCCCATGGAGCCCGCTCGCGAGCGGCATGCTCACCGGGAAGTACAAGTCCCACGGCGAAGCGCTGGAAGGGCAGGGCCGCCTCGCGGCGATCCGTGGCAGCGGCAATCCCGGATTCGAGAAACTCTTCACCGAGCGGAACTGGAAGATCGTCGACGCGCTGGTGGCGGTGGCGAAGGAGCTGGGCAAGAGCCCCACCCAAACCGCCCTCAATTGGATCACCAACCGCCCCGCGGTGACGTCCACCATCATCGGCGCCACGCGCTTGGAGCAGCTCGAAGAGAACCTGCGCGCCCTCGAGTTCTCGATCCCGCCCGAGCTCGCCAACCACCTCGACGCCGCCAGCCGCCCCGAGCTCGTCCACCCCTATCTCTTCTTCGCCCCCGAGATGCGCGCCCGCATCAACGGTGGAACCACCGTCCTGCGCCAGCGGTGACGCATCCCCGCAGCAATTCAGTCGCGCAGTCCTCTTGGGCGATCGGCTCGGTCGCGCCTGCGAGGGACCGACCGGGTCAGCCGCTGCAGAGGTCCGTGCGGCTATGCCATTCGTGCCGGATGCCGCGCATGAGCAAGGCACAATCGAGCTCGAGCGAGCCGGGCGGAAACACGGTGGCGTCGTCGAAGTAGCTCGATTTCGCCAAGCTCACATCCAGCGGGTCGACTCGCCACCCGTCGCAACGCAATTCCAGCCCGTGGAAGCGTTGCGGGTCCGGCGTTGCCGAGTAGCCGATAGAGCCCGCTTCGAAGAAAGCCGACGCTTCCTCGAGCGATTGGAACGAGGAGGTCCTCGGCAGCCGGGGTGCGACATCGCCGACCACGGTCAGTTGCGTGGCCCCGTCATCGGAACCGATGGCAACCTCGAAGTGGTCGTTCGTCTCACGCACACGGAACGATGCGTGCGAGTGCACCCCCGGGAAGAGGCGGCCGCCGCTGAACGCATTGAGCCACGAGCTGGTGTCCCGCCGCCGGATGAACACGCCTTCACGAACGTGCTCGCCGTCCTGCCACTCGACGGCGGCACGGTGCGCAGCGTTCTCGGACGAGAGGCCGACCAAGCTCGGCAAGTGGCGCGGCCGAACCCCGCTGAGCCGGATCAAGCAGATGCCGACGATCCCGCGCCCGCAATGCAGTTTCGGCCGAAACGGCGCCGGCAGACTTCGCGCGAGCATCGAAGGATCGACGCGGTAGTTCACGAGGATCCGTCGCTCGATCACCCCGAGGATCACCGGGAGCTTCACGGCTCGCCTCGCGATGCTAGGGTGCGCCTATTGGCGCGTGCCGCTCGCGTTTCGGAACGGAACGGGGATCGGAGCGGCCTCGGCTCGCGCCGGGAATCGTATTGTAGGCGCATGAAGTCGGCTCGCGTGGCGCCGTGCGACTGATCGGTGAGGCAGAAGCTCAGGGTGTTGGCGTGCCCGAACTCCTGGATCGTGAATCGTGGAGACGCCGCAGAACGAGATCCTCCAGCCCGTGACACATGTAGGAATCGTCGTGACCGTCGAGCCTGGTCGCGTCGGTCTCGTTCACGTGAAGCGTTGCAGCCACCTCTCGCTTGTCTCGCACGTAAATCTCGATCGTTCGATTCCCCGAAGGTACCCAGTAGTGGTACGGCTCGGCGGTCTCGAACATCCGATTCCAGATCCACTGAATCGTCGCGGCATCGGATTCGACGACCGCGAGGCCCGAGGTGTACGACGATTCATCCCCCACGAATCGAAGCCTCGTGATCGCCTCGGCGGTAATGCCTCGGCTTGCGAGCACCGTTGCGAGCCGATTGTTCGACATCTTCGGGTAAGCACCACCGAATGGATCGGATCGGCCGGCCGCTCGGGTAGGTGAGTTCCCAGCGATGGCGCGAGACGGCGCCGCCGAGTGCACGCTCATGAAGAGTGCCGCTGCGATGGCGACACGCGCCCGGTGGGGTGCACGGAAGTCGTGCAAATGGCGGCGCATCTCGTCACCTCGCCGCAGCGGCAAGCATTGAGCTCACCCGAGCGCTGCTTTCGTCTCGACGCCGGCGGCGCAATGTTGACCCCGTGCCGTTCCCCAGTCCAGCAGATCGCGGCGAGCTGTCGGACCAACTACCGGCAGAGAAGAGCGACCCCATCACGGAGGGCTCATTGCTCGCGCGACTCCCTGCGAGAGCGATCCAGGCAGGTCGCACCAAGCGCCGTATGTCGGGAATGTCCACGAGGAGGGCGAGTCCAAGCCAAGTGGCTGCTCTATTGCCTCCCGGCCGGCACTCAGGTGCCTTGGATCCTGCTCGGGAAGTGACGAGATGCGCAACACCTTCCCGAACTCTATTCCGTGGAATAGTCAGTGAGAATCAGTATCGCTCCGGTCCGCTGGCTTGGCGGCACTGCGCGGGCGCCGCGAATCGCGGTTGATCGCGTGAATCGTAGGCCGGACCCGGCCGGCGACAGTTGCGGAGGTGGTGGATCAGCGACTATTTGCTGAGCTCGTGGCGGCAGACAGCGCAGCCGGCAGGTCGACGCGGAAGAGGATGCCTTCGCCGCCGGTGAAGCTGACTCCTGCGAAGGTGGAACCGCGGGCGATCTCGACGAATCCGAAGCGTTCGTGGAGCGCCAGGCTGACGCGATTGCGGGCGTTGGCGAAGTAGTAGGCAACGTCGGCGCGCTCCGCGATCCAGCGCAAGCGCTCGGTGGTGAGTGCGAATCCCGCGCCCAGCCGCCGGAACGCGGGATCGACGACGACTCCGGTGAGGTACCAACCCTCGGGGGCGGGGTCGCCGGCAGGAAGATCACGTGCGCCGAGGTAGCGAGCTTTGCTGAACCCTACGACGTGCGAGTCGATGTCCGCGGCGAGGACGAGCGAGCTGCGCTCGGTTTCGGCGCGCGCGATGGCGCTCTCGAACGAGGCCGCGTGGATCGCCACGGTGTCGCCATCGCGCTCGGCGGCGAGGCGCGCCAACCCATCGATGTCGTCGCGCCGTGCGCGGCGGATGATCGTGTTCCGCGGCTCGCGCGACTCGGAAGCTGCGGCCGAGAACGTGGCGAATGGACGGCCCGGGTCGCTGGTCATAATGCGCGATGACGCCGAGCCGGACGCCGGGCCGATCGAAATGCGCTGCTCGCGCGAATGCCGTGTACGGAAGCGCCCGCTCGGCCCGCCACGACGCAGCTGAGCTTGCCGCTCGCTGGTTCCTCGGGCGCGCCGCAGAGGGTCTCGCAGGCGGTGATGTAGTCGTCGATCGCGGCGTGGAAGTTGGCCTCGAACTCGGCCACCGATTCGCCGTGGGTCGTGATGATGTCGTCCACGTCGAGAACGCGAGCGACGATGATCTTGTCGTCGGAGTCGAACGTCATCGCCTTCGAGTAACCGCGATACCTCAGCGATTCATTTCGGCTTTGCCCGCATGCGCTCGAGCCGCTCGCCGGCCATCTTCAGGTTCCGCCGAGGGGTCAGAACGCGCACGCTTGATTGCACCCGCACACCTGGCAGTCTGCGGTGCGATGCGAGCCGGGCCTCGTCTCCGTGCTGAACCAGAAGATCAACTCGAGTGTGGCACCGAGAAGCACCGACAGCGCCGTCACGATGCGAACGCGACGAACCATCACTCACCCTCACCCGACGTGGTGGTAGTACGACCCGGCGGTTGGCTCACAACCCGATGCTGGCCCACACGCCGGGAACGAAGAACGAGTTGCCGTCG
>CAYUSL010000118.1:0-14853 GCA_964447125.1 uncultured bacterium
GAGGTCCGCGAGCGCTGGCCCCGTACGGTTCGCATCCTACTCACGGGCTATTCGAGCAACGAAGCGGTGATGGACGCGATCAATCAGGGTCACGTCTTCAGCTACATCCGCAAGCCGGTCGAGGCGGACGATTTCCTGGTGTACGTGCGGAACGCCTTGAGCTTCCACCGGGCACTCGTGGAGCAGGACCGGCTCAGCCGTGCCCTCGAGCTCTCGCGCGCCGAGCAACAAGTGCAATCGGTCCAGCTCAAGCGCCAGGCTGGCCCGCTGCGCAACGCGTTCCCCGAGATCGTCGGATCGAGCGCCGCCATGGATTCGGTGCTGGAGATCGTCGAGGAGGTGGCGGCGACGCGCGCTCCCGTGCTCGTCGAGGGCGAAACCGGTACCGGCAAGGAAGTGCTGGCGAGGGCCATCCATCGCCTGAGCGGCCGTCAGCCCTTCATCTCGCTCAACTGTGCGGCGATCCCCGAGACCATCCTCGAGAGCGAGCTATTCGGCCACGAGCGCGGCGCATTCACCGGCGCGGTACGCACGCAGATCGGCAAGTTCGAGGCCGCTCACGGCGGGACCATCTTTCTCGACGAGATCGGCGAGATGCCGCTCAACCTCCAGGCCAAGCTGTTGCGGGTCCTGCAGGAGGGTGAGGTGGTGCGCCTCGGCAACATCCACGGACGCAAGGTCGACGTGCGGGTGGTTGCTGCCACGAACCGCGACTTGCGGCGCATGACCGACGCCGGCACCTTCCGCCTCGATCTCTACTACCGCCTCAACGTCATCCGCATTCGCATACCCGCGCTCCGCGAGCGGCGCGCGGACGTGGCGCCGCTCATCCAGCACTTCCTGGAGAAGTTCTCTCGCGATCACGGCAAGTCGGTGTCCGCAATCGCGCCCGAGGCGCTCGAGCTGTTGCTCGCGCATCCCTACCCGGGAAACGTCCGCGAGCTCTCCAACTGGATCGAGCGCGGCGTGCTGCTGAGTCGCGGGCCCGTGCTCACCGTGGATGCGCTGCCCTCCGAAGTGCGCGAGGCGAGCCCGGTGCAACCGGCGGGTGCCCGCGACACGCTCACCGTGCCCGACGCGGGCTCAGCTGCCGGCGTCGGTACGACCGCGCCGAGCGGTGCCTCCCGCCAAGAGGTGGTGGATCACGCCGAGAAGACCTATCTCGAGGACGTACTGCGCCAGACCGGCGGAAGCGTGGTGGAGGCGTTGCGGCGTACCCAGATCCCGCGCGCCACTTTCTATCGGAAGCTCGATCGCCTGGGGATCGACCCTGCGGCGTTCCGGCGCACGACGGCCAGCGCCATCGCGACCGCGGCCAGCTCGTCGGGTGGTACGCCATGACGGCCGCCGCAAAGAGGCATCGTCCGATGCGCGTCGCCGTGATCGGGCTCGGCGTCGAGCTGGCGGCGCGGATCGGCCACGATCTCCAGGCCGCCCACGAGGCCGTCGAGATCGTCACCGTGAGCGACGGAGCGACGGATCTCGCCGGGACGGGCGATTGCGAGCTGGTGGTCGTCGATCCCAAGACGGGTAGCCAGCCCACCCTCGAGCGGCTCACCCAGGTGCGGGCCGCGTTCCCTCGCGCGGCGCTGATCGTGCTCACCCAGCACGCCGACACCGACGACCTCTACCAGGTGGTGCGCCTGGGCGGAATCGAGCGCTACTGGATCCTGCCGTGGTCCCACGTCCACGCTGCCGAGCTCAAGCAAATGGTCGCCGAAAGACGGCTCGCACACGAACGGGCTGCGCGCGAGCGCGAGCTGGCGGACGAATGCCGAGCGCTCGAGGCCGAAAATCGCGTGTTGCGCAGCAATCCCACGAGCGGCCGGCCATGGACCTGGTTCCCGCAGTCGAGCGAAACGATGAAGGCTTGCCTGAAGGTGGCGCGCGAGCTCGCGCAGGGCACGGACGACGCCTGCATCATCGGTGAACCCGGCTCGGGGCGGGCCACGCTGGCGCTCGCCATCCACTCGAACGGCCCCCGCAATGCCGAGCCGTTCGTCCGCCTGCCCGCAGCGCTACTGCGGCGCGGCACGCTGGTGCCGAGCACCGAGGCGAACGGGGACGCGAGCGAGCTTCACGGCGCACTGCGCGTCGCCTCGAAGTGGGAGGCCGCACGCGGAGGCACGCTCTTCGTGGCGAACGTCGAAGACCTCGACGACGTCGCCCAAGCGGTGCTCGCAGGCCTCGTGACCGGCGACCTCGCCAGTGGGATCCGCATCCCACGTCTGCTGGTGAGCGCGTCGGCCCATCCAACGGAGCTCGGCGAGGAAGGATCACTGCATCCGCGGCTGGCCGCGCGGCTCGCCGGCCACGTGCTCGCCGTGCCACCGCTTCGCGACCGCGCCGCCGATCTCGCGGGGCTTGCGGCGCAGCTTCTCGCCGAATGGTCCGAGCGCGTCGGACGCCCCGAGCCAGCCCTCGACGAAGCGAGCCTGAACGCACTGGTCCGCCGCCCGTTCGAGGGCAACCTGCGCGAGCTGCGCGAGCTTCTCGAAAACGCCGCGCTCTTGAGCGGCGGCAGCCGACTTCGCTTGGATGGACCGCCGACTCGTTGACGCTCACCGCTGCGCTGCTGACGCGTGGATGTCGGTGATCGTCGCGAATTGCATACTGCGGCGCTTTCCGCGGCTTTTCAGGCCGTTTCCCGCCACGTGGCGGGATCGGCAATTCGAGACAGTTCCTGGCGTGGTTCTCGGCTCGACTGGCACGGCCGTTGCTCGCTCCCGCATTCGTTCGAGACGGAAGCGCCGAGCACCATGCGAGCCACCTTCGCCGCCACGCCGATCCTGAAGAGCTCGCGCGCTCCACTCGGCCTCCTGGCGCTCTCGATCTTCGCCATCACCGCACTCGGTTGCTCGGCGCGCACGATCGAGCCACGCCTCGTGGACCACGCGTTCGCGAGCGCCGCGGCGAGCCCACTCGCCGGACCGACGGTGCGCGACACACGCTTCGGCATCGACTCCGCCGGCGTGACGCTCTGGCTCGCATTCGCCGATGTCCTCGACGCGCACACCTTGCGCGTGCGCTGGCGTGATCCCCTGGGCCGCGTGCAAAGCGACAGCGGGCCGATCGCGCTCAACCGGGAAGGCGGCTATCGCCCACGTGCGAGCGTGAGCGCACGGCTCCCCGTGCGCGGCGCGCCCGCGTCGCTTCTGCCTGGCGAATGGACGGCGGAGGTCGCTTGGGACGAGCGCCCGCTCGTCGCCCGCACCTTCGTGCTGACGGAGACCCGTTGAATCTCGCGGCTCCCTCGCCCGCCCCGCTCGACACCGCGGCGTCTTTCGTCCACGGCTATCCCTTCGAGGCCTGGCTCGCCGATCGTGGCCGCGCGACACCCGCGGAAGCAGCCGCGCTGGTGGCGAGCCTGGCAACGCAGCTCGAAGCCGCTCGCGCCGTGGGCGTCGCGCCGGGCCGTGCGGTACCGGCGCTGGTGCGTATCGACGCCACCGGATCGCCCCGGCTCGATGCGTGGGCGGCGACCCAGCGGGCGAGCGCCGCAGAGGACACGCACGCGGCGCGCATGAGGTTCGGACCGCCTCCCGGCGAGACCCTCGACGAACGATCCGACGTCTACGTCCTGGGCGTGGTGCTCTACCACCTCCTCACCGGTCGCTTTCCGTACCCGGGATCGAATCCCGTCGAGCTGGCTCTCGCGCATCGCCATCACGACGTCGAGCCACCCTCGCGCCTCGTTCCCGGGCTCGCGGAAGGGCTCGATGCGCTGACGCTCGCTTGTCTCGCCAAGCAACCGAGCGCACGTCCCGCATCGCTGGCGCTGCTCGCCGACAAGCTCACCGGCAAGCTGCCCGAGCCACTCGAGGTCCCGGCACCACCGGCAGACCGAACGCCGCCGCTGCCGGAGGTCCGGAGCGCCACGCTGCGCAGCGCCGCGCCTTCGCCTGGCCTCGTCACGCCACGAGGCAGCGCTCGCGTGAGCGCAGGCTACGTGCTTCTCGCGGTGGGAGTCGCGGCCGCTGCTGCGGCTGCAGGCTTCGCGCTCGCCTCCCGATCACCGGTGATCCAGCCGAACAGGATCGCGAGCATCCCGCCGGCGTCGACAGCAGCAACGGCGACGACGCCGACGGCACCAGCCGTCGCCACACCTGTGCCCACACCTACGGCAACGATCCCTGTGCCTGCAGCGGCCAACGCTTCCGAGCCGCTGCCACCGAGCACGGCGCCCGCCGCCGCGCCACCGAGCGAGCCCGCGCCGACCCGCATGCGCTCGCAGCCGGCCGCGGCGCGACCGCACACGCCTGCAACTCGACCGTCGCCGCCGGCGGCCACCATTCCCGCCGCGCCGACGCTCGCGCGCCCGCAGCCGCCCGAGCCCGCAGTGAACGACACGGCGCGCGTCGGCCTCGATCACGACGCCGACGTGATGCGGCTTCTCGCCGAGGGCGACGGACTGCTGCGTCAGAAGAAGTACCTCGGCGGCACCGAGGCCGGTGCCTTGGATCGCTATCGCGCGGTGCTGGCGCTCGCGCCCGCCCACGCCGAAGCGAACGCCAAGGTCCACCTGATCCGCACCACGTATCTCGGGCTCGCCCGCGAACGCCGCGACGGCGGCGACTTCGATGCAGCGCACCGCTATCTGAGCGGCCTCGAGCGCGCATTTCCGGGAGATGACGAGGTCACCCGCGAGCTCTTGGCCGTGGACGCTGCGCGCGCCGAGGCCAGCCGCAACGGCGAGCTCGCCATCGACGTGCGACCGTGGGGCAACGTCTTCGTCGACGGCAAGTTCGTCGATCAGACACCGATGCCGCCGCTCGCCCTCGGCGCCGGCCCGCACCGCATCGAGGTCGAGGGCGAGCACGGCCGCCGCAAGAGCGTCGACGTCACGGTGCGCGGCGGGGAACGCCAGCGCGTCACGGTCGACCTGGTGAGAATCGATGGCTGAGCCGAAGCGCACACGCGAGCGCGCCCGGAGCATCATCGTCGCGAGCGTCACGATCGCTTCGCTCGCGCTCGGCCTGGCGGCGCGCGCCGCACCGGTGCCCATCGACGATCCTGAGATCGTCGCGGGAACCGATGCCCTCGCCGCCGGCGACGTCGAGCGCGCGCGCACGATTCTCGAGCGCGCTTCCCCTCGCTCGACAGCGGACTGCACGACGCTGCGCGAAAGCCTCGACGGCGACGACCCGCAGGTGCTCCGCGCGTGTCACGGCGCGGCGAGCGCCTGGGTCCACCTGGGTCTCGCGCGCGGCCTCGGCGGCGACGCCACCCTCGCCCACCAAGCTTTCGCTCGCGGTCTCGCGATCGAACCGGAAGCGCGGCCGCGCGCGGCGCTCACACCTCCCAAGCTCGAGAAGCTCTTCGAAGCCGCCCGCCAGGCGGCGCTCGGCCGCGAGCAAGCGAGCGATCCGGGCGCCATCGCCGGCCTCGATCATCACCCACCGCTTCTGGCGACGCGCGGTCAGGCGCTCTCCCTCGACGTGCGCCCGCAGGGCGAATGGACGCGTGGCGGATCGATCGACGTCGTCTACGTCACCGGCGGCTTCACGAGTCCACCTCTTCGAGCCCGCCTCCACCCGGCGGGAGATCTCGCGAGCGTCGAGATCCCCGCGGGCGTGCTACTCGCGACGCGCGTGATCCACTACCGCTTCGACGCCGTGGATCCCGAGGGCCACGTGCACACGAGCCGGTGGTACCCGGTACAGGTGGTCGAATCGCTCGGCAGCGTCGAGACACGGGTGTGGGACGCACTCGCCGACGAGATCGACGGGGCGCCGCTCGCCGCGGTGCGCGAGCTCGGCGTCGCCGTCGAGCTGGCCCCAGCCACCGCTCCTCCCGAGGGTGCGCGTGCCGTCTCCCGCCGTCCCGAATCGCCGGATCGCAGCCTCGCCGGCGAAGTCGTCACCACCCTCTTTCGCTGACCGCACCGCGCGCCGGCGCGGCGTGTTCGTGATCTTCCGCGACGGCGCTTCGAGGAGGTGCGCGTGTTGTAGGATCCGCCGTTCCGCGCCCGTCCATTGGCCAGGATTCCATTTCGGTGAAGCGCCCCGATACGACAGCCACCGCCCACCGCATCGGGGGGCGCGGGAGAACGCTCGGGTTGCTGCTGGCGTTCGTGATCGCGCTGGCGGCCGGCGAGCTCCTGGCCCGCGCGGTCGGCCTCGCGCCGTGGCAGGACGCGCCGCTCGACCCGCGCGAGCCCACGGTCCTCGAGCACGACCCCGTTCTCGGCTGGCGTGCGGTCCCCGGTGTCTTCACCTTCCCGGCTCACGAGCCAGGTGGGCAGACCATTCGGATGACGAACTGGCCCGGCGGATTTCGGGCCACCGCGCCCACGCTCGAGCCTGGTGATCGCCGCATCCTGTTCCTCGGCTGCTCGTTCACCGAGGGCTGGGCGATCTCGGATGACGAGACCTACCCCTGGAAGATCCAGGAGGCGTTTCCGGAGTTTCGAGTACTGAATCTCGCCACGGCGGGGTACGGGACCTACCAGTCGTTGCTGGCACTCGATGCCTACTACGCGAGCGGTGGCACCGCCGAGCTCGTGGTCTACGGCTTCCTCGATTTCCACGCCGAGCGCAACGTCGCCGGCCCGCTGTGGCTCAAGACGCTGGCCACGGCCGCACGCCGCAAGCACGTGTGGCTCCCGTACGCGTCACTGGACGAGCGCGGCGCGCTCGTCGGCCACCCACCCGTCCACCATCCCGATTGGCCGCTACGCACCACGCTCGCGCTGGTCAACCAGATGCAGACCGTCTATGCACGCCGGCATTTCGGTCCGGCTGCGGCGCAGGCGCACGACGTGACCACACGCGTGATCGCCGACATGAAACAGCTCGCGGAAGACCACCACTCGCGGTTTCTCGTCGCGGTGCTTGGCTCACCCGGTGCGACGGAGCCTTACGAGACGTTCTTTCGGAGCGCGGGTGTCGAGCGAGCACGCTGCATCGAGGCGCTCACGCCCGACCTCATCGTTCCCGGCGACGGACACCCCAACGGCGTCCTGACGTCGCGCTGGGCGGACTGCATCGGAAAGGCGTTGCGCAGGCGGCTGCGCGCCACCGCCCGGCACGATTGAGACCTCGCAGCCGCCCGGTCACTGCCAGGGGCCGGACTTCGCGCCGTCGCTGTCGAGGGTCAGCGGCGGATCCTCCGACGCAGGTGGACGCACGCCCTCGGCGCTGACGGAGTACTTCTCGCACAGTCCGTCGTCGTCGGTGTCGGTGACCGTGATCGTGTACCAGTAGTCGCTGCCGTCGAGAGTCACGCCCAAGTCCGGCAAGCGCGTGCCCGCGTCGCTGTACGTCTTCGATCCGGGGCAATTGCCCGAGCCGTCGTCATACGAGAACGAGCCGCCGGAAAAGAGCCGCTCCAGGCCCGCGGCGATCGCCTCGACGTTCTTGCGCGCCTGTGCACGGGCGTCGGGGATCGGCAGCCCGACCGGCGAGCCGGGCAGCACGTCGCCGTAGCCGAGTCGGATCAAGAGTGGCCGCAGGAACACACGCCACCCCATGCCGGCAGAGCCCACGAGCAGCAGCACCAAAGCGATCCACCACGCCGCGTTCGAAGAACGTGCGGCACGACCACCCGCGGCGCTGGAACGATGCGATGAGCCGGTCGTGTCGTCCTCGAACGGCAACGGCGAGGGCGGCGTGAGGTGATTGGGCGCGATCCGCTGTCGCGCTTCGGCGGCGTGCGACGCGCTCTCGGGCGGCGCGACGTACGGCGTGCGCTCGCCGTAGTAGCGGGTCTTGCCGCGCAGATCGCTGGCGATCTGACGCGCATCGGCGTAGCGGTCGTCGCGGTCCTTGGCGAGCGCCTTCAAGATCACGCGTTCGATGTGCTCGGGTAGCTCGGGTCGCTTGAGCCGGGGAGGCTCGGGCTGCTCGTTCACGTGCAAGAGCGCAGTCTCGAGCGGTGTGGTGCCCTGGAACGGCACGTCGCCTGTGAACATCTGGTAGAGGACGATGCCGAACGAGTAGAGATCGGCGCGGTGATCGAGTGGCACTCCCCGCTTGGGGTTCGCTTGCTCGGGCGAGATGTACACCGGCGTACCCACCATCTGGCCGCTGGCGCTCAGCTGCGTGATGTCGATGGCTTTGGCGAGGCCGAAGTCCAGGATCTTCACCAGCCAGCGCGATTCGGTCGCCTCGGGATCGAGGAGCACCGAGCCCACGCGCGTGGCCGGGTCCACCAGGAAGATGTTGTGCGGTTTGACGTCCCGGTGGATGACGCCGCTCGCATGGGCGTACGCGAGCCCCTGCGCCACCTGACACGCGACGTCGATACCGTCGGCGATCGAAAGCGCGCCGTGGACCTGGATCTGGGTCTTGAGGTCGATGCCCTCCAGGTACTCCATCGACAAATAGAAGACGTCGCCCACACTCCCCAGGTCGAAGACTTTGAGGATGTTGGGGTGCGCGAGCCGGCGCGCGACCCGCGTCTCGTGCTTGAAGCGCTCGACGATGGTCTCGTCGGCAGGGATCAGGCTGGGATGAATGATCTTGAGGGCGACGGTCTCGTCGAGATCGCGGTCGTGGGCGCGGTAGACGACGCCCATGCCGCCACGGCCGATCTTCTCGACGATGTCGTAGCGACCGGCCACCAGGGCACCGGGGCGAAAAAGCGACGCGCCAAAGTCTGCATTGGCTCCGCTGGGATAGGTGGCGCCCGAGCGAGCTCCCGCACCCGAACCCTCTCCACTCGCATCCCGCGCCTCAGCGACGGTGGCTTCCGACGCCTGCACCAGCTCCATGCCGCAACAGGTGCAAACCGGCGGCGAGCCGTCGAGCGTCGTGTGGCAACGAGGGCAATCCATGGACGAGAGCCTGCAGGCAGGGACAAGCGCGCTAGCGTGATACAAGCGCCGCCCCAAGCAAAGCCGCGACGGCGGCGACACGTCTCGCTCGATGGGCTCGAGAGCGGCGCCGCGCCGTCGCCACACGCCGCCATCCTTCCGCCATCGACGCGGGTACGCACACACACTGGGCGGCTGGCTCGATTCACGCGGAGCGCCGTTCGGCGCAGCGCAGGCACGCGCCGGCGGCCTGGAAACCATGGATCGTTCGTCTTTACGGTGCGTTTCGGTCGGTGGTAGATCGCGGGCCTTTCCTGCGCCACTGCTCGGCACGCGCCACGGCCGGCTCGTCACTCGCGATGGACATCGCACCCCGCGCGGTCGCCACCATCGACCTCGATCGGTTGGCGCGCAATCTCACGCGCATCCGCGAGCGGGTGGGTGCGGGTGTGCGGGTGCTGGGCGTGGTGAAGGCCGACGCCTACGGCCACGGGATGGCACCGGTCGCTCGGCGGCTGGTCGCCGAAGGCGTGTGGGGCTTGGGCGTATCGTCGCCCAGCGAAGGCCAGTATCTGCGCAGCCGCGGGCTCGAGTGTCCGATCGTGGTGCTCGCAGGTGCGCGGCCCAACGAGGCGCGCGCCGTGGTCGAGGAGCGGCTCACGCCCATGGTCGACGATGCCGACGACGCTCACGCGCTGGCGGACGCGGCGCGCGCCATGGGCCGAGTCGCGCGCATCCACGTGAAGGTCGACACCGGCATGGGCCGGCTCGGGCTCGCCCCCGACCAGCTCGTGCCGTTCCTCCGTTTCGTCCAGTCGCTCGGCGGGATCGAAGTCGAAGGCGTGATGTCGCATTTCGCCGTCGCCGAGGACCCCAGCGACGACGCGCGCAGCTTCACGGCGCGCCAGATGGCACGCTTCGACGCGCAGCTCGACGAAGCAGCGCGCGCCGGGTTTCGCATCCCCATCACCCACATCGCCAACAGTGGCGGCGCACTTCATCACCCCACCGGCCGTCACAACTTGGTGCGTCCCGGCCTCGCGCTCTACGGCGTCGATCCGGATCCCGCGTCCGCCGGCAGCACTCGGCTCGAACCGGTGATGGAGGTGCGGGGCACGGTGCTCAAGGTGCGGCCCGTTCCCGCAGGCACGCCGATCAGCTACCGCCGCCTCTTCGTCACCGAGCGCCCCACGCGTATCGCCGTGCTCGCCTTCGGCTATGCGGACGGTGTGCCCGTGGCGCTTTCCAACCGCGGCCAGGTCGCCATCCGCGGCAAGCGTCACGCGATTCGCGGCGCCGTGACCATGGACATGACGCTCGTCGACGTGACCGATTCCCCCGAGGTGATGGCGGGCGACGAAGCCGTGCTCTTCGGTCACGGCGACGCGAGCCCCACGGTTTCCGAGGTCGCCGCCCTCGCGAGTACCATCCCGTACGAGATCTTGTGCTCGGTCGGCCCGCGAGTGAAGCGTGTGGTGGTCGAGACTCGTACGCCGCGCCTTCACACTGCCCATGGCCGCTGACGAAACGCCACGCCTGCTGCGTCCGATCCGCAGCCTCGGCGAGAAGGTCGTCGCGTTCGTCACCGAGGTCGGCGGGGTTGCGCTCTTGTTCGTGCGCGCGCTCCAGGGCATCCCACGCCGGCCGTTCGGATTCCAGCTCCTCTTCCAGCAGCTCGAGACCCTGGGCGTCCAATCGCTGCCGGTGATCCTCCTGACTGCGGTGTTCACCGGCATGGTGCTCGCCTACCAGAGCTATCAGGGCTTCGTGCGATTCGGAGCGGAGAGCCTGGTGGGCACGATCGTGGCGCTCTCGGTGGTGCGCGAGCTGGCGCCGGTGTTCTGCGGTCTCATGCTCTCGGGCCGGGTGGGGGCGGCGATGGCCGCCGAGCTCGGCACCATGCGCGTCACCGAACAGATCGACGCCCTCGAGACGCTGGCCACCAATCCCATCAAGTACCTGGTGGTACCCCGCCTCCTCGCGTGCACGCTCGCCATGCCGATCCTGGTGCTGTTCGCAGACCTGGTGGGCATCGGCGGCGGCTACTTGGTGAGCACCAAGCTGCTCGGCGTGGACGAGGGTGTGTACATCCAGCGCACCTGGCAGTACCTGGAGTGGGGAGATCTGCGGATGGGCCTGGTGAAGTCCGTGGTATTCGGCCTCACGGTGGCGCTCATCGGTTGCTACAACGGGTTCTACGCGCGCGGCGGCGCCGAGGGCGTGGGCATCGCCACCACCCGCGCCGTGGTCGTGAGCTCGATCTTGGTGTTCGTGTTCGACTACTTCCTCACGGTGCTGCTCTTATGACCGCCGACGCCGACGATTACGTCGTGCTCAAGGGGCTCGTGAAGAGCTTCGGTCGCAAGAAGGTCCTCGACGGGCTGGACCTGACGGTGAAGCGCGGCGAGAGCATGGTGGTCATCGGCGGCAGCGGCACCGGCAAGAGCGTGCTCATCAAGTGCATCCAGGGCTTGCTCGCGCCCGACGCGGGCGAGATCTGGATCGAGGGTCGCGAGCAACGTACGATACCGGCCCGCGAGCTCACCGAGCTGCGCAAGCGTTGGGGGATGCTCTTCCAGTACGCCGCGCTCTTCGACTCCTTGCCCGTCTGGCTCAACGTCGGCTTCGGCCTCAAGCAACACACCAAGCTCTCGACACCCGAGATCCGCAAGATCGCCACCGAGAAGCTTCGCCAGGTGGGATTGACGCAGGTCGAGGACATGATGCCCGCGGACCTCTCGGGCGGCATGAAGAAGCGCGTGGGGCTCGCGCGAGCGATCGCGATGGACCCCGAGTTCCTGTTCTACGACGAGCCCACCACCGGGCTCGATCCGATCATGGCGGACGTCATCAACGAGCTGATCGTGGGCCTCAATCACCGCCTCGAGGTCACCTCGATCGCGATCACCCACGACATGGCGAGCGCTTACAAGATCGCGGACCGCATCGCCATGCTCTACCAGGGAAAGATCCACTTCGTGGGCACACCGGACGAGATCCGCGCCACCCCGGATGCGATCGTGCAGCAGTTCATCCAGGGGCGCGCGGAAGGTCCGATCACCGACGCGCTCAAGCGCGACTGGGGGGCGGCGTGAGACGCGGCCCGATCGAGCTCTACGTGGGCCTCTTCGCGATGGCGGGGCTCGCGATCCTGATCTTCTTCACCATCAAGGTCGGCTCGGCGTCCCTCGGCAAGGAGTACACCGTGCCGATGACGGCGTCGTTCGCGCAGGCGAGCGGTGTCGAATCGCGCACGCCGGTGAAGCTGGCTGGCGTCAAGGTCGGCGAGGTCGCCGACATCCGCATCGAGGGCAATCGCGCCAAGCTCACGCTGGCGCTTCGCCCCGACGTGTCCGTGCCCAGTGACACCCGTGCCGAGGTGAAGACGCAGGGTTTGATCGGCGAGACCTACATCCAGCTCGTGCCGGGGACCAGCACCCAGACCATCGCCAAGGGCGGTGCGATCACGAATACCGCCGAGCCCACCGACATCGAAGCATTGCTCGGCAGCCTGACAGGTGTCGGCGACAACCTGAAAGCCATCACCGACAGCCTGCGCAACGTCATCGCCCGCGATCAGACCGAGGCCGACCTCAAGGAGATCGTCGCCAACGTCCGCGCGCTCACTGCCGGGCTCAAGGAGGTGGTGGATCACAGCGGCGGCAAGATCGACTCGGTGCTCGCCAACCTCGACCAGATGACCGGTGGGGCGCGCGACGTGATCACCGAGAACCGCGAAGACCTGCACCAGCTCATCGCCAGCTTCCGGCACGTCTCCGAGCAGCTCGATCAGATCCTCGCCGCCAACCGCGGCAACGTGGACTCGAGCCTGGCGTCGGTACGCGACGCCACCCAGAAGCTCGACAAGACCCTCGCCTCCACGTCGTCGATCATGGACAAGATCGACAAGGGCCAAGGCACGATCGGCAAGCTCATCAACGACGACGCCATCGGCAACAAGGTGGGGGACAGTCTGGACTCGCTCGGCGACCTGCTCGGCACGCCGCGCCGCCTCCAGACCTCGTTCGGCTATCGCGGCGAGTGGCTCACCGCTTCCGAGGAAGCCAAGAACTACATCAGCGTCAAGATCCAGCCGCGCCGCGACCGCTTCTATCTCCTCGAGTTCGTGTCGAACCCGCTGGTACGGGTGCGCGACGTCACCACCGTGGAAGAGACCACCATCGAGGGGAACCCGCCCTTCACCACCGGGCCGCCGCCCTACCACTACACCACCACCACGCGGAAGCTGAGCGCCAAGGACGACAACCTCGAGTTCTCGGCAGAGATCGCCCAGCGCGTCGACGACCTGGTGCTGCGCGGTGGCATCATCGAGTCCACCGGCGGTGTCGGCGCCAACTACCTGCTCTTCGACGACCGCCTCAGCTTGGACGTGGACGCGTTCGACTTCGCTCCCGACGACCGCGACAACTTCAATCTGAAGCTGGGCGCGCGCTTCCAGTTCTACCCGAACCTCTACGTGCTGGGCGGCGTGGACGACGTCCTCAACGATCGCACCAAGTTCGAGACTGGACGCAGCGCCTACCTCGGCGCCGGTTTCACGTTCACGGACGAGGACTTGAAAACGCTCTTGCTCAAGGCTCCAATTCCGGGTTTCTGAGCGACCTCCTCCCATCGACGGGTGGCGTGCGGGCGTCATCCCCTCGCCGACGATCGAGACGAGGCCCGCCGGGGACGAGCCCCGGTGCGGCGAATGGCTCTACCGCCGTATCCCATCGACCCGTAGCGCGGTGGCTCGTCCCCCGCGAGATCGACGAGAGGCCGACCGATGCTGAAAGTCACCCGCGCACTGGTGAGTGTTTCGAACAAAGACGGCGTGGTGGAATTCGGCCGCGGGCTCGCGGCGCTCGGCATCGAGATCCTCTCCACCGGCGGCACCGCCAAGACCCTCGCCGACGCCGGCGTGCCGGTCACCAAGGTCTCCGCCGTGACGGGCTTTCCCGAGATCCTGGGCGGCCGCGTCAAGACGCTCCACCCCAAGATCCACGGCGGAATCCTGGGGCGCCCGGGGCTCGAAAGCGACCGCGCCGAGATGGAGCGCGAGGGCATCACGCCCATCGGCATCGTGGCGGTGAACCTCTATCCGTTCGAGGCCACCATCGCGAAGGCGGGCGTCACCCGCGACGAAGCCGTCGAGCAGATCGACATCGGTGGCCCGGCGATGGTGCGAGCGTCGGCCAAGAACCACGCGTGGGTCGCGGTGGTGGTCGATCCCACCGACTACGCGGCCGTGCTCGGAGAGCTGAAGAACGGCGGAGTGGTCGGTGAGACCACGCGCCGACGCCTGGCAGGAAAGGCATTCGCCCACACCGCCGCCTACGATTCGGCGATTGCCGCTTACCTGGCGCGCGAGGATGCGGGCGACCCCAAGGCGCTGCCTGAGCAGGCGATCTTGTCGCTCACCAAGGTTCAGGGGCTGCGCTACGGCGAGAACCCGCACCAGCGCGCAGCGCTCTATCGGACCGGGCCTGCGCTCGCAGGAACGCTGGTCGCTGCCAAGCAGCTTCAGGGCAAGGAACTCTCGTTCAACAACCTGCTCGACCTGGAAGCCGCGATGCGCATCGCCCGCGACCTCGCCGATCCGGCCGCGGTCATCATCAAGCACAACAATCCCTGCGGGGTGGCACGCCACGGCACATCCCTCGCCGAGGCCTATCGCAACGCCCGCGCCACCGATCCCGACTCGGCGTTCGGCGGCGTGGTGGGGCTCAATCGCCCGGTGGATGCGGAGACGGCGCAGGAGATCGGCTCGACCTTCATCGAGGCCGTGATCGCGCCGAGCTTCTCCGCCGAGGCGCGAGAAGCCCTCACCAAGAAGACCAACCTGCGCTTGCTCGAGCTGGCCTTCGACGCGCCGAGCGCGGCGGGCTTCGATCTCAAGCCAGTCTCCGGCGGGTTGCTGCTCCAAGACGCGGATGCGGGAACGCTCGCCCAATGCGACCTGAGAGTGGTGACCAAGCGACAGCCTAGCGACGCCGAATGGGAAGCGCTGCGCTTCGCCTGGGTGGTGGTGAAGCACGTGAAATCGAACGCCATCGTGTACGCCAACGCGAACCAAACCGTGGGCATCGGCGCCGGCC
>CAYUSL010000119.1:0-14719 GCA_964447125.1 uncultured bacterium
TGGTTGTACCGCCCCCACCCCCCCCGGCACTTAACCCCCCCCAATTTACCCAAACTCACCCACCCCAACACGATTAGCGCGGAAAAATAGCGCCCCCAACCCCACAACCACAACCAGCGCCCGGATATCCCCCACCCCCCCCACGCCCACGAGCTATCGCGTCGTGGTGCTGCCCTACTGGAGCACCAGCCCAGGCGATCTCCCCACGCTGGGTGACGGCATCGCGCGTTCGATGGCGCGCGAAGGGAGCAAGCTCGCGCAGAACACGCGCCTGGTCATCGTCCCGCGGGCGGAAGTCGACGCGGCGATGCAAAACGGGCTGAGCGCCACCGAGCGCGATGGCTTCACACAGCTCGCCGCCAAGGGCGATCCAGAAGCTGCGCTGCCGCTTCTCACCAGCATCGCAAAGGCGACCGACGCGCGGCTCGTGGTGCTCGGAACGATCACGAGTGTCGGCGCCGGCGAGGTGCAGATCGAGACCTGGCTGCTCGCACGTTCGGAAGCCGGGCCGTTGGAAGATCCGATCCGGCACGTGTTCCGCGCACCTCGTGGGCGCAGCGCTGCCGAGATCGCGAATCAGGTGAGCCAAGACGATTGGTGGACGAGCGCGACCGAGCTCGAATGGTTCACGCGCCTCGGCACCTTTCACCCCAGCGAGACTCAACAGCGAATCCTCAATCTCACGGCCGACGCGAAGAAGGACCGCATTCAGCTCGTGGAGCGGATCTTCCCCGAGCCGTTCCTCCACGCCGGGACCTGCAACATCAAGCCCGAGCAGATGCGGGACGCGACCCTCGCCACCGAGCAGCTCACGCAGCGAATGGAGCCCAACAATCCGCGTTCGCACAACTATCGGGGCTTGGTGGAATTCTGCGGCAAGAACGAGCCGCAGGCATTGCGCTACTTCGAGAAGGCGAGCGCGCTCGACGCGTCCTTCCCCGACGCCTGGTACAACGCAGGCTGCATTCATTGGAGCGCCTACCAGTTCACCCACGACCCCGCTGAGCTCGAGCGTGCGTTCCAATCGTTCTCGAAAGCCGTGGCGGCCGAGCCGGGGTTCGCCGAGGCCCGTGCCAAACGAGGCCTGGCGTGGCTCGCCAAGGGCGATGGCGCCAAAGCCGAGGTGGACCTGCTGGCAGCGACGCGCGAGGACCGCGACAACCCGGACGTCCTCATGGGGCGCTGCCAGCTCGCCGTCGCCGCCAAGCGCCCAGACTCGGCGCAGGAGCTCTGCACCGCAGCGCTACGCGCCGATCCCAAGCTCGTCGAGGCGCACAAGATCCTGGGCGACGTGGCGCGCGATCGCAATCTCGTCGCGACGGCCGTCGACCAGTACCGCGCGGCGTTCGCCGAGAAGGCGGATTACGCCGAGGCGCGCGTGGCACTCATCGAAATGCTCTTCCACGAGAAGCGATATCGCGAGGCGCGCGCGGCCGCCGACGCGATGATCACGGCCATCCCGAACCATTCGGTGCCGCACTACTGGATCGGCAAGATCTGCGAGGAAGGCGACCAGAACTACGCCTGCGCGGAGGCGGCCTACCAGCAAGCGCTGGCGAAGGACCGCAATTGGGTGACGCTGCGCGACGACATCGGGCGGGTGCACGCCAAGCGTGGCGCCAACCCGCGGCCCGTCACGGCGGCCGACATTCCCCCCGCGGCGCCACCCGAGGTGACCAAGACACCTTCCGCACCCGTGCCACGCCCGAGCGCACGCCCGATCGCCGAGCCTACGCGGGAAAGCTACGAAGACTTCCTGCGCAAGTACAACCAGAGCAAGACGCCGTGAGCGTCGGGGCCGACGCGGAGTCGAGCCAGGCGCGCACGTGAGACGCATCGGCCTCACCGGCGGGATCGGCTGTGGGAAGTCGACGGTGCTCGCGATGTTCCGCGAGCTCGGCGCCGCGATCGTCGATACCGATCAGGTCGCACGGGACGTCGTCGCACCCGGGACGCGCGGCCTCGCCAAGATCGTGGAGACGTTCGGCGCGGGCGTGCTCTCCGCCGATGGCTCGCTCGACCGCGCCCAGCTCGCGGCACGCGTGTTTGCGGATCCCGACGCTCGCCGCAGGCTCGAGGCCATCACTCACCCGCGCATTCGCAAGGCGCTCGCGTGGCGCTTCCTCCGCTTGGCGCTCATGCGCGTGCCGGTGGTGATCGTCGAGGCGCCGCTGCTCTTCGAGACCGGCGGCGCGGGCCGATTCCACGAAACCGTCGCCGTCATCGCCGACGAACGCGTGATCTTCGAGCGGCTGCGCGCCCGCAACGGCTGGTCGGACGACGAGATCCGCGCGCGACTCGCCAGTCAGTTGCCACTCGCCGAGAAGGCACGGCGCGCGACCCACGTCATCGAGAACTCGGGCGATCTCGACGCGACTCGCAAACGCGTCGCCGAGCTGATGGCGCGCTGGTCGCGATAGCGTCCCGCGCCGCGAGCACCAACGAAAAACGCCGGCCTGCCGGGCCGGCGTCTCGTCGCGATGCGGGGTCACCCCCGCGACCGTCACTGCAAACCGATGGTGAACGTGCGCTCTTGGCCGCCCTGATCGGCCTTGTCACGTGCCTGAACGGACATCACCTGCAGCACGTCGGTTCCCATGAAGAGCACCTGGCAGCTCTCGAGATCGCTGGGGTTTGCGATGTAGTTCGCTCCGCCCGCGTTCGAGTTCTGCACGAACACCGGCAAGCGTTGCCCGGGCGCACGCGTGTCGCGCGGATTGACGTCGTCGTCGCCGTGGGCCCGAATCACGATGTCGATGACTTCCGTCGACGTGAAGATGAGATCATCGAGCGCGTTGTGGATTTCCGAGTCGAGCGCGTGGAAGAGACGATCACACTCTTTGCCACGCGCTTTCTCGCGCATGCCGAGAATCTGGGGCGCAGCGAGCGCGGCGATGATCAGCAGCACGGCGATGACGGCGAGTAGCTCGATCAGCGAGTACCCCGCCTGACGACCGCGCCGTTTCCGTCGCTTGCCGTCTCTCCCACCCGCGTCCGCAGCATCCTCGAGTAACGGCGCATCACTCGAGCTCGGTGGGTTCGTCTCGCTGCACCGTTCGGACGATCGAGCGGTGCTCGCGGCCGTTGGATCCGCCATCGATCCTGCCTCCAACGCGGTTTGCTACGGAATGAGGGGTACGGTCGATCCTACAGATGCGCTTTAGCAAGATCAATGCCTCGGACAGCGACGAATCTTCCGAGCGAGAGCCGTGTTAGTCGCATGATCCCGAGGTGGTGCGTCACTTCGTGCGTGGCGCGTGCGGTGCCCCACGTGGCAATTTGCGAGAGTGTCGCAATCTGCGACACTCGGACTGAATCAACTGGCTTCATCCAGCCCGTATCGCTTGAGCTTCCTGTAGAGCGTGCTGCGATCGATTCCGAGCAGCTTGGCGGCCTTCGCCTTGTCGCCGTTGGTGCGCCGGAGCGCACGCTCGATCGCCTCGCGCTCGAGCGAATCGATGGCGAGGTTCGAGTCGGCCGCTGGCGATCCTTCCGAACGCCACTCGACCACGTGTCGCGGCAGATCGCTTGGCTCGACCGAACCGCGCGCACCGAGCGCCACGGCACGTTCGATCACGTTCTCGAGCTCGCGCACGTTTCCCGGCCACGGGTAGCGCACCAGTTTGTCGAGCGCTTGGGGCGACGCGCGCAGCGTCTCTCCGTCGCGCTGGTGCTGCGCGAGGAAGTGATCGACGAGCATCGCGACGTCCTGGGTTCGCTCGCGTAGCGGTGGCACCCGCACCTGCACGACGTGCAAGCGATAGAAGAGGTCCTGCCGGAACGTGCCGTTGCGCACGGCTTGCTCGAGATCGCGATTGGTGGCGGCGAGGAAGCGCACGTCCACCTCGTGGTAGCTGGTGCTGCCCACGGGCCGGATCGCCTTCTCCTGGATCGCGCGGAGGAGCTGTGTTTGGGTATCGAGCGGCAGCTCACCGACCTCGTCGAGAAAGACCGTGCCGCCCGTCGCCCAACGAAGCAGACCTTCGGTGGATTGCGTGGCACCGGTGAAGGCCCCGCGCACGTGCCCGAAGAGCTCGCTTTGGATCAGATTCGGATGGATCGATCCGCAATCCACCGTGACGAAGCGCTTGCCCTGGCGACGGCTCACGTCGTGGATCGCGCGAGCGATCAGCTCTTTGCCGGTGCCGCTCTCGCCTTGGATGAGGATCGTGGACTCGCTCGGCCCCGCGCGCCGGATCACGTCCAGAATCTCGAGCATCGCCGGAGACGAGCCGACGATCGGCCCGAAATGGCCGCTGCCGCGCGCCACGCGCATCAGGCGGTGGCTCTCCAACGACTTGCCGCGCTGGCGGAGCAGGTTGCCCAGCACTCGCTCCAGGTCCGCGGCACCGAACGGCTTGGCGAGGTAGTCGAAAGCGCCGCTGCGGACGGCATCGATCGCCGAGGGGATCGTGCCGAACGCCGTCATCATGACCACTTCGACGTCGCGGTCGTGGCGCTTGATCTCCTTCAGCAGCTCGAGCCCATCCATCTCCGGCATCATGTAGTCGATCATCGCGATGTCGGGCGGCGCGGTCTCGCACACCTCCAATGCCGCACGCGCGGAAGCGACGACGTCGACCTCGGCGCCGAGGGCTCGCACCATGAGCGAGCACGCGTAGCCGTGGTCGTCGCGATCGTCGACGACCAGCACACGGAAGCCCTCGAGCATGGGCTCAGCCTCGAGCACGCGCCACGCGCAACGCACCCAGCAGATGCGTGCGGAAGCGCACCACCTTGCGCTCGTCGCCCGACTGGCACACCAGGTTCACGCCCACGTGCTTGGCGAACCCCAATCCGAGCGCCGCGAGCACCCCGAGGGCGACCATCGAGCCGAGCGCGGTTCGGTACGCGAGCGCGAGCGCGATGGTGAAATCCCGCCCCCACGGAATCCACTCCGGCACCCGATAAGTCACGAGCGGTGGCGGTTTGAGGAAATAGAGCGCCACCGCCAATCCGGCTGCGAACAGCACGGCCACGGCAAACCCGAACCAACGCAGCCGCACCTGCTGAACGACCCCAGGCGGAAAGCGCAGCGAGCCGCGGCGGCCCTCGAAGGTCACCCCACCGCCCTCGATCCCGAGCCGCCCGTAACGCACCCCGACGAACGAGGGATCGCCTCCCACGTAACAGGCGGACACGCGGAGCGAAGCGTTCGGTGCGATCGCTCCGGTGCCCGCCGCGGCCCAATCCGCATCCGCCGGAAATGCAGCAGCCAGATCCGTCGACGGCGCATCGTCGAGTAGCGCCACCGGCTCAGCGCCGTCTGGCGGAGATGCTCGCTTGAGCGACGACCACGCGGCGCGCACCGACGCGCCGAGCGAAGGCTGCGCTGCGCCACCCTCGGCGCGCGCGGCGAGCTGGTTCCTGTAGTAGGGCGTCTCGATCGCCCGGAAGTAGACGAGCGTTCCGCTGATACCGACGAGCAGCACCACCAGCACACCGAGCAAGCAGATCGCCGTGAGCCAGATGGCGCCGGTGGTCGCCGCCAACGCACCCAGACCGAGCACGATCACCGCCGCGATCACCACCAGCACGCGCCAGCGCAGCAGCACCAGAAACGTCAGCGATTCACCGAGCGATTCGAGCGCCGCGGTGTTGCGCTCGGGGCGCGCCTTGGGCGCGCGATCGGGAGAGGCCCCGCAGCGCGGGCAGGTTTCGTTCTTCGCGCGATCGAAGATCACGAAGCACGATGGGCACTTGAGGTAGGCGGCGCTCGGCGGCGCCACACCCTCGTCGTCATCGACGCGGGCGGCCACTCCGGCAGCCGGCGTCGGCACATCCGCTCTGCGGCTCGGCGCGGGAGTCGGCGTCGCTGCGGCGCGCGTCGGCGGCCGTGGGGTCGATGGCGAGGAAGGCCGCGGCATCGCAGGTGACGACGGCGTACGGCGCGACCGCGTGGCCGACGATGACGACGATGCGTTCGCGCCACCGCCTCCCGTCGGATCCGCGAGGATGCGTTCGAGGTCGAGCTGCTGTTGCGTCGTCGGGCAGCGCGCGCCGGCAGCGTCCGAAGGCGGCGGCGCTCCAGCCCCCTTCGCCGGCGGTCGTGCCGCCTGCTGGTGCTTCGGGCAGAGCGCATCGCGGCCCGAGGGGAAGAACGTCGACACGAACGGCCGAGCGCAGTCCACGCCGCCGTCGTTGCCTGCACAGAACGCGACGTAGTGCTTCTTGCCGCATGCAGGGCATTCGAAGAGGACCGGCATCCTCATCCCGCGCACCTCCTCCCAACGACTCGATCGATCGTCGTGCCGTTCATGCCGCGGCGGCGACCTCGCGCACCACGTGGGTGAGCCCGTCCGCGCCATCGACGCTCAGGAACGCGGCGCCGCGAACGATGCGGCGCGACAACTTGGTGAGCACGTCGCCCGGACCGACTTCGACGAATTGCCGCACTCCCGCACGATCCATGCAAGCGAGGCACTCACCCCAGCGCACGGGATGGGTGACCTGCAACGCCAGGAACTCGCGCGCCGCCGCACCGCTGCACACCGCTTCGGCGGCGACGTTGGTGACCACGGGGAAACGCAAGGTCTCGGCGAACGAGACCTCGGCGAGCGCATCGCTGAACGCTTCCGCGGCGGGGCGCATCAGCTCGCAATGGAACGGCGCGCTCACCGGAATCTCGCGCCCCACGACGCCGAGCGATTTCGCGACGACCAAGGCACGGCGAACGGCCGCCGCGGCACCACTCAGCACGGTTTGCTCGGGCCCGTTGAAGTTGGCGGGCACCACCAAGCCCAGCTCCGGCTCCACGCCGGCGACGATCGACGACAGCGTGGCCGCATCCCCGGTGCGCAGCGCCGCCATGGCACCCTCGCCCACCGGCACCGCTTGCTGCATGCACTTGCCGCGCAACCGTACCAGCCGGATCGCGTCCTCGAAGCCGAGCGCGCCGGCCAGCGTGAGCGCGGTGATCTCGCCCAGGCTGTGGCCTGCGGCCATCGCAACGTCGACCCCCTTCTCACCCAGCACCCAACCTGCCGCGAACCCCACCAGGAGCAACGCGGGCTGAGCGTTCTCCGTGAGTCGCAAGGTCTCTTCCGGCCCTTCCAGACACAGCCGGCTCAGCGGCTCGCCGAGCGCCGCATCGGCGCGCTCGAACCAGCACCGGGCTTCGGGGTGGTCGGCCAGAAGTCGGGCACCCATCCCGACGCGCTGCGATCCTTGGCCGGGACACAGCAATCCCGTCGACGCGTGACCCACGAAGCTCTCCCCCTCGACTCGGCCGATGGAATGGCGCGCGAGTATACCCACAGTTCCTCGCGCACCGCCCGCGCGCGTGACCGGGTCTGCTATATCCCCGCCGTCATGCCAGATCCTCGCGCTCCCCATCAGCCGCGCCGCCGCAGCGCCGGTATGCACGTGTGGCTCGGGCTCGTCACGTGCATCACCGTCGCCACCGGCTGCCCGCCTGCGGTCGCCCCGACGCTGCGGCCGCAGGCGATCGTGGTTCTCCCACCGACCTCGGCGCGGCTCGATCCCTTGGTGCCGGAGCCCGGCTCCAGCACCCACGAGGCCGATCGCCGGCTGCTGGTCGAAGTCGTCGAAGCGGTGGCGCCATTGGCACTCCACGACGCGTTGGTCGGGCACGGCGTGCGTGTTGCGATCGTGCGCCGCGAGGAGCTGAGCGCGGCTGCCACGGCCTCGATGGACGAGATCGAGCAGCGCTTGAGCTATGCCGGTTTGGCGCGTACCAACGGCGCGGATCGCGTGCTCAAGATCGGCTTCGATGGCTCGCTCTATCGAGGTGCGGGGTCGGTCGAGATCCTGGGCGGGCTCATCGCCCTCGACTACCCATCCGACACCAGCTGGCTCGAGCTCGAGCTCGAAGCAACGCTCGTCGATCCCGCGAACCCGGAAAACACCCAGTCGTTCGCGGTCTCGGGAAAGCGTCACACCGACGTGCGCGGCCTGGTCGGCGGTGCGACGGACCGCGACCGAGTGATCTCGCTCACCCGCGAGCTGGCAGCCGAGCTGGTCGAGCGCATGCTCGGTCCGTGAGCACGCCGCATCGGCGGCGCATCACAAAAGCCCCGCGGCACGCAGGCTCGTGATGCTGTCGCCCATGGTTTCGGCGACGGCTCGGGGTGCCAAGCCCAGCGCCGCGTGCGCGGCGGCGCTGTCGTAAAACGCATAGCGACCGAAGTGCAGATCGACGAAGTTGCGATCGAGCGGTGCCGACCGTCCCGCGACCAGCCAGGCCATCTCCACGGCGCCGAATGCGGCCATCGCGAGCCCTCGCGGCACGGCGAGATGGAGATGGCGCGACCCGATGACCTCGGCGATCGCGCAATAGAAGGCTTTGTAGTTCAGATCGTGCCCACCCACGAGATAGCGTGCACCGTCGACGCCGATCTCCGTCGCGCTCACCACCGCCTGCGCCGCATCGCGCACGTCGATGACGTTGAGGCCACCGTGAGCGAAGAGTCCGAGCCGAAAGCGCGCGTACGCGCGCACCAGCTTGAGGTCGCGCGCCGGCTCCGGTGAGCCCGGGCCGAGAATGCGCGTCGGCAGCACGCGGATCAGGGCTACACCGCGTGCCGGCGCCTCGCGCACCAGCCATTGCTCGGACTCGACGTAGGCGCGCACCCGGGCGTCGCTCTTGCCGAGCGTCCAATCGTGCGCGGTGCAGCGGCCACTCTTGAGCACCGACGAGCCGACCGCGAGCGCCGAGCCCACCCACACCAGCCGGCGCGCGGCGCTCGCCGCCGCGGCGTCGAGGGCGATCCGCGCTCGCTGCAAGCTCGCCTCGACCTGCGGCACCACCCGCGGCGGCGCGAGCCGCGAGAGCGGCTCCGTCGAAACGATCGCGTCGACCCCCTCGGCGAACCGCAGCAATGCCGCACGCTGTGCAGCGTCGCCCGCAGCGAGCTCGAGGAGATCGGGATCGCCTGCGTTCCGGTGATGCGTCACCGCTTCGCCCGCGAAGGTCTTCACGACGTGATCGCGGCGCGCCGCCTCGCGCACCACCTGGTGACCCAAGAACGTGTTGCTGCCCAGCACCAGAAGTTTCATGGGGAGTCTCGACGCGGCTGCGCTGGCTCGCGGATCCACAGATCGACGTGGTTCAGGGCGGCGTGCTGGGCGTACCCGAAGCCCAGCCCTTCGAGCGGAATCTCCCGGTGACGAAAGCCCGGAACCGGTATGGTGCCGCCCTCGCCTGCGAGCTCGCCATCCTCGACGATCGCACGGGCACGACCGAGCACGAGCGCGCGCACGTTCGAGAAGCCCGGCTCGACGATGAGGTTGCTGCCCGCCTTGATGAGGACCCCGTCGGGCGCGGCACTCGCGAGTAGCCCGGCGAGCGCTCCATCGCGGGGAAACTTCTCGTCCGCCAGATTTGCCGTGAAGTATTGGTAGGTGCGGCGCACCCCGTTGCGATCGCGGAAGACGATCTCGATTCCGTTGCCGTCGACGGGGGAGTCGACGATCGCGCCCCCGGCGTCGAGGGCGATCCGCCTCACGCGCTCGAAACGCGCGCCCAGGTCGTGGATCGCCTGAAGCAGCACCACGTGCGACACCGGCACGGACGGAAACGGCTCGTCCACCGTGAAGTAGCCCACGCCGTAGAACGGCAGCAACGCGGTGAGCGCGAGCCGGACCGAGCTCGGCTCGCTGAGCTCCTCGGCGCGCTCCGGAAACACCACCGCCTTCTCGTGGGGATCGGCGGCGAAGCTCGCTGGCGTGCCCACCAACTCGAGCGCGACCGCGATCACCCGCTGGGCGTCGGGGTACACGGTGAAGGGCGTGGTGAGATCCGGGCCGCCGAACGGATAGAAGACCGTGTGAACCGTCCCCACGTCGCTGCGCACCGCCGCGGCGATGCGTCGATGGGATCCCCCGAGAAAACGGACGGCGTACCACTCGCGATTGGTCGCAAGCTGCCGGCAGCGCAGCGCATAACCATCGAGCGGCACACCGGAAAACCTCGCCGGTGCGTCGGCGCAAAAGGCGCGGAATCGTGCGTCGATCGCCGGCGAGAAGTAATCCCCGGGCTCCGCGCGTGCGGCGGTGCTCGCCGCCGCCAGCACGAGTGCCAGCGCGATGCGGATCACCAGCAGTGGACACACGCTCCGCAGAGGCCGCGGACGGGCGGCGCTCATGCGTGCGCTCCGCTCGTGGCCACGGCAAGACACGCGCGCAAGCCCTCGGGCAGGATTGGCTTCTTGAGGAATTGGCAACGACCGATGAAAGCCACCACGTCGCGGTGGCCTTCGCGATCGGACATCAACACCATCGGCACGTCCTTGGTGCGCGCACTACTGCGCAGGATCTGAGCCGCTTCCAGCCCATCGATGTTGGGCAGGATGGCGCTCAAGACCACCAAGTCGGCACCTTTCTCGAGCGCCAGCTCGACGAGCTTGTAGCCGTCCTGCAGGCGCGCCACGTCGAATCCCGCCGATTCGAGCGCCGATTGCACCAGCTCCGCGGACTTGTCGTCTCGATCCGCCACCAGCGCACGCCGTCGCTTGGGTGCCTGGCTCGCCGCAGCGCCGGCGCTCGGTGCAGCCGAACGAACCGCCAGCAACGCCCGCCTCAGCGCTTCCGCATCCGGATAGCGATCGGCTGGATCGGGCGCCAAGCATTGCCGCACCACGCGCTCCAGCGGGGTGCTCACCTCCGGGCGAATGGCGCGCGGCGACGGCACGTTGGAATGGATCTGTTGCTCGACGATGCCGCGGATGCTGTCCGCGTCCAGAAGCAAGCGGCCGGTGAGCGCCTCGAACAGCACGCATCCCAGCGAGTAGACGTCACCTCGCGGCGTGACGCTCGCGCCCACGAGCTGCTCGGGCGCGCTGTACGCCGGCGTTCCGAGGAAGTCCCCGGCGCGGGTGATGCGCATGTCCTCGCGTGCTCGGGCGATGCCGAAGTCGAGCACCTTCACTCGACCCTCGGGCGTGACCATGAGGTTCGAGGGCTTGAGGTCGCGGTGCACGATCCCTTGTTTGTGCGCCGCCGCCACTCCGTCGGTGGCGTCGATCATGAGATCCAGCACGTGCTGCTCGGGCAGCCAGCCGCGGTCGACGATCAGCCGGCTCAGTTGGATGCCCGGGATGAACTCCATGCTGATGAAGGGTCGCCGACCGAGCATGCCCGAGCCGTAGATCCGCGCGACGTGCTCGTTCTCGACCAGCCCCAAGAGCCGCTCCTCGCGGCGCAGGCGGCCGAGGAACTCGTCGTCCTCGACGTAGTGGGCCTTGAGCACCTTGAGCGCGACGGTGAGGCCGAGGCTCGCGTCGTAAGCCTTGAACACCTCGCTGGTGGCACCCGAGCCGATGAGCCCGATGAGCTCGTAGCGCCGCGCTTCGTCGAGGCCGACGACGTCGCGGGTCTGGAGCTCGTCCTGGTAGATCGTGCGCACCGCGCTCGAGAACACCCAATGACGGATCTTGTCTTGGTCCTCGGTGGTGATGTTGAGGAAGCGCACGCCCACACCGCGCGGCTGGCGCTCGCCCGCCGTGCCGATCTCGCGCCGCACCACCTCGCCGCGCAGCACCAGCATGTCCTTGCCGATCTCCTCGGCGAGCGAGAGCTTGAGCTCGAGCACGCCACCGAGCGGCGGGAGCTGTTCGGTGGCGAGGAACATGCCGTTGGGGCTGAGGTTGATGGCTTCGCCCACCCCCAGCTCGTCGCCACAGCGAAACGCGACCACCGTGCGCAGGAACGCACGGACTTCGAGGTTGGGATCGAGCCTCGCGAGCGAGGCGGTGGTGGGCTCGCGAACCGCCATGCGTCGACCTCGCCCGTCCTACGACCGACTCGGGGGCTGCTCCACGCCGATCGCGACCGGATCGCTCACGCGGGCTTCAGGTGCTGGCAGAGCGGCGCCACCACCTCGATGATCCGCTCGTGGGCCACGCCGTTCGATGCCACGACACCGGTGCGGTTCTCCACGTCCGCCTCTCGATACTTGAGCGGCTCTCCGAACACGTCGGTGATCTTGCCGCCGGCGGCGTGCACGATCGCTTCGGGTGCGCAGGTGTCCCAGTCCTTCGTGCCGCCCGAGGGGTGGAGATAGAGATCGGCTCGCTGGGTCGCGATCATGCCGATCTTGAGGCCGACGCTTCCCGACGCCGTCTCGTGGGTGATCGCGAGCTGCTGGCAGATTTGATCCACGACCTTGGGCTTGTGCGAGCGGCTGACCGCGAGCTTCATCTTGGCGGTGTCCGCCTCGCGGCTCGCCGCGAGCGGCGCCCGCTCGCCCGGTGTGCGCTCCACCCACGCACCATGCCCCACGGCACCCAGGTAGAGGATGTCGCCGTCGGGTTGGTAAACCGCGCCCACCGCCGGCCGGCCATCCACGGCGAGCCCGATCATCACCGCGAACTCACCGTTGCGGGCGATGAATTCCTTGGTGCCGTCGAGGGGATCGACCATCCAAACCCGGTGCGCGCCGAACCGATCCGCGGTCGCAGGCGACTCCTCGGCGAGCACCGCATCGTGCGGATAGCGCTCCTGGATCTTCTCGACGATGAGGTGATTCGCCGCGTGATCGGCCTCCGTGACGGGCTCGCCGCCGTGCTTGCGCTCGATCGACACCGAGGGGTGATAGAAGCGCATCGCGACCGCGCCCGCTTCCCGCGCGACTCGTGCAGCAAATTCGAGGTCCTCGATCAGGCTCATTGCCTCGCATCCTTTCGGGCGTTCGTGCGCACCACCCCCAGCGCGCACATCGTCGACTAGCGTCGGGGCCGCAAACTGCCAGACCGGCACCCCGGCATTCAAGGCGCGCGACACCCCCGCGCGTGAGCGTCGTGCGCTAGCGGATTATCCTCCGCAGCCCGCTTTCGAATCTGTCCGACGGAGAACCCGCGAATGTCCCGTGAGCTTCCCTTGCACGCCGCGCAAACCGCAGCCGGTGCCACCTTCGAGGAACGCGCTGGCTTCCAGATCGCACGTAACTTCGGCGCGCTCGCCGCGGAGATCGTCGCCCTACGTAACGGTGCCGCACTGTTCGACGTGAGCGATCGTGGCCGAATCCGCGTCACGGGCAGCGAGCGCGTCTCGTTTCTTCAGGGCCAACTCTCGAACGACGTCGTCAAGACGCCCGCCGGCCACGGCTGCCACGCGACGTTGCTCACGCGCACCGGCAAGATGGTTGCTGATCTCCATCTGTGGAGTGGCAACGACGCCCACTGGCTCGACACCGACGCCGAGTGCGCCCAGGCCACGCTCACCACACTCGATCGCTTCTTGATCTCGGAGGACGCAGCACTCGAAGACTGCGCCGCCGAGACGGTGCATCTCGTCCTCGCCGGACCACACGCGGCGACGGTGGTGGACGCGGTGCTCGGCGCAGGAGCGAGTGACCTGGAACCACTGGCCTGGCGCGTGCTCGCCGACGGTACGCACCTGGCTCGCCGCCGCGGTGCAGGCGAGGATCTCTTCGAGCTTTGGGTACCCCTCGCGAGCGGCGTCGAGCAGTGGCGGGCACTCGAGGCCGCCGGTGCCGTCCCTGCCGGTCGCGATGCGTGGGACCTCGCGACGCTCGAGGCCGGCGAGGCGCGCTGGGGGATCGACGTCGACGACTCGAACCTGCCGCTCGAAGCCAACCTGAACGACGCCATCAGCTACACGAAGGGCTGTTACGTCGGCCAAGAAGTGATCGCGAAAGCCACGCACCTCGGCCGCATCAACAAGCGCTTGGTCGGGATCGTTGCGAGCGATGCCCGCACGCCGTTGGAAGCCGGAGCTGCGCTCGAGGTCGCCGGCGAGAGCGAAGCCGTGGGACGAGTGACGCGCGGTGCGTACTCGCCCACGCTGGCGCAGCCGATTGCCCTCGCCTACCTGAAGTGGAAGTACCTCGAACCGGGAACCGAGGTGCTGGCGCGCGACGCCGCAGGCCAGACCTGCGCCGCGCGGGTCGTGAAGCTGCCCTTCCTCGAGCACCTCCGATGAGCGCGCCGCGGGTCCTGGTTCCGCTCGCGAACGGCGTCGAGGAAATCGAGGCCGTGACCATCATCGACGTGCTGCGCCGCGCCGGTGTGGAGGTGATCGTCGCAGGCCTGGCGGAGGGCGTCGTCACGGCGTCGCGCGGCGTCAGGCTGCTCGCCGACGTGAGCCTCGACGAGGTGACCGAGACCGCGTTCGATGCGGTGATCTTGCCTGGCGGTCTCGGCGGCACGCAGCAACTGCGCGCCGACGCGCGAATTCGCGCGATCCTTTCCCGCTCGCGCCGCGGCGGGTCGCTGATTGCCGCGATCTGCGCCGCGCCTACCGTGCTCGCGGACGCGGGCTTGCTCACCGGCAAGCGGGCCACGAGTCACCCGTCGGTGATCGACGTCTTGGCGGGCGCGCACACCAGCGAGGAGCGCGTGGTGATCGACGACGGCCTGGTCACCAGCCGCGGCGCCGGCACGGCGATGGATTTCGCAATGGCCTTGGTGCGGCTGATGGTGGGCGACGCGAAGGAAGCCGAGCTGCGCGCGGCGATGGTGGTGTGAGCGCGCGCTCAGCCGTACGAGCGGATGAACGGATTGAAGCGCTTCTCCTGACCGATGGTGGTCGAGGGGCCGTGCCCCGGAATCACCACCGTGTCGTCGGGAAGCGTCATCAAGCGGCCGCGGATCGAGGTCATGATCGCCTCGAAATCCCCGCCCCACAGATCCGTACGGCCGATGCTGCCCTGAAAGAGCGTGTCGCCGGCGATGAGCGGGCCGCCGTTCACCAAGAAGCACAAGCTGCCCGGGGTGTGCCCGGGGGTGTGGATCACGCT
>CAYUSL010000120.1:0-2696 GCA_964447125.1 uncultured bacterium
GCCCAGGCGAGCGCCGCGCGCCCGTACTTGCCCGCGGGAACGGTCTCGGCAGCGAGCGCCAGATGCTTCACGGCCGGTGAGGCGAGCGGGCTCGCGTCTGCGAGGGTGAGTGTCGACGCCGTGGGCAGCGCCACGACCAGCCGATTGCCGGCGATCACGACCCGGGTGCCCGCGGCCACGAGCTTTCGTTGCTCGATGTAGTCCATCCAGTCGAGGTCCGCCGATACGAACACATCGGCGGCGAGCCCGGCCTCGATCTGTTTGGCCAGGCGCGACGACGCGTCGAAGGAAAAGCGCGGCGCAGCGTGTCCGGTACTTGCCCAGGTCGCGCCGATCTTCGGCAGCACGTCGGCGAGGCTCGCGGCGGCGAGCACCGTGGGGCCTTCGCCGGTCTCGGCGGCGCTCACGTGGCTGGCGATCGCGAGCCCGATCCACGCGAGGAGGGCGAAAGCGGGGGGCCGCCGCGAGCCGAGAGTGCTCAGTCGTGAAGTCATGTTCGATTCTCCGATTGAGATGGATCGTTCTTGTTGGTGCTTATTGCTACTCATGGTGTCAATCGTCAACGTCGAGAGCCCAGCCCTGATCGGCACGACGTTCGTGTCGCGTGCATTCGTCGCGTGGGGCCTCCGCGTCTCCACTTGCTGACCCGCGCGGTTCCCGCGCGCGGGTCCGTGGCGCCTGCTACCCTCTCGCGCCATGAGCGACGAGCCCGCGCTGCTCAAGTCCGCCGAGGTCGCGGAGCTCCTGCGCGTGCATCCGAAGCACGTCTACCGGCTCTTGCGCCGCGGCTTGCCGGGGCGGCGAATCGGTGGGGAGTGGCGCTTCGATCGCGACGACGTGCTGCGCTGGGCGGGAGCCGGCGCGAGCGGGGACACGAGCGCGGCGGCGCCGCGACGAGCCGACACCACGCATGCGTTGCCGCCACTCGTCGCCGCGAATGGCGACGTGGTCGTCGATGTCCTGCTCGCGCACGTGAACCGCGCCGCTGGGGAGCCACTCGTGGGATTCGTCCAAGCCGACAGTGGTGGCGCGATCGAGTTGCTCGCGCGTCGTCGCGTGCTCGCCGCCGGTTGCCACGGAGACGGGCCGCCGCCGCGCGTGGGAGCCGAGCGGCTCGCGCGCTTGCACCTCGTCACCCGCGAGGTGGGGCTCGCGTGGCGCCGCGATCGTCCCGCGGTCACGCCCGCGAACGTCGGGCGTTCCAGGCTCGCCGCGCGTCCGCCGACAGCAGGTGTGATGGTTCACCTGGCGGCGGCGCTCGCCCACGCCAAGGCCAAGCTCGGCAAGCACCAGGTCTTCGCGTCCCATCGCGAGGTGGCGTGCGCGGTCGCACGCGGCGAATGCGACGCGGGCATCGTCACGCGCGCCTGGGCCGAGCGCCTCGGGCTCTCGTTCCGTGCGATCGCCACGGAGCCCTACGGGCTGGCGCTCTTCGCTGGCGAGCTCGGCAACCCGATCGTCACGCGACTCTGCGAGGTCGCGCAAACCAACCAGTTCCGGGATGCGCTCGCCGAGGTGCCCGGCTACGACGTGACGACCACCGGCGACATTCGCTATGACCCCGAGCCGGCGTCACCACCCCGCCGTGAGCGGGGTCGACGCGCGCGCTGACCCGGCCCGATTTGACCCCATCGAGCATTGATCCCGGTCTTCAGATGCGAAGAGTGGCACGCGCCAGCGGCGCGTCGCGAGCGAAGCGAGTGACTCGGGGGTGGGGCCCCGCAAAAACCGCGCTTTTTGCGGGGCGGCGGGCTTGAAAAGCCCCCCGCGGCAATGGGAGGAACGGCCGTGTCGAATCCATCCCTCGAGGAGTCGAGCATCACCGGGTCGTTCGATCTGGCGACGCACATCCAGCCGCGCACCTGTGTGATCTGCGAGCGGGTGCTGCCGCGCAAGGACGTGGTGCGCGCGTCGAGCGTGCGCCCCCAGCTCACGCAACACCTCGGCCAGCACTTCCCCGGAAAGTGGACGGGCGACGGCCACGTGTGCCGGCGTTGCCTCAATCAAGCGCGCACTGGCTACGTGCTCGAGCGTCTCGAGCAAGAGCGCGGTGAGCTCTCCAAGGTGGAACACGAGGTGGCGCAAAAAGCGGGCCAGCACCTCACCATCGCGCAGAACATCGACGAGCAGTTCCGGCGCAGCGTCACGCGGGCGCAACGTGCCGCGGATGCGGTGGCGCGGGTGGGCGGCTCGTGGACCTTCGTGATCGCGTTCGGCGTGGTGATCGCGGTGTGGATGATGCTCAACTCGCGGCTGGGTCAGCGCGCGTTCGATCCGTTCCCGTTCATCCTGCTCAACTTGGTGCTGTCGTGCCTGGCGGCGATCCAGGCGCCCATCATCATGATGGCCCAGAACCGTGCCGCGGCTCGCGACCGCATGCAGGCCGACGAGGATTACCGCACCAACCTGAAGGCCGAGCTCGAGATCGCGAGCTTGCACGACAAGGTCGATCACCTGCTGCACAGCCAGTTCGAGCGCATGGCCGAGCTGCAGGAGATTCAGATCGACCTGCTCACCGACCTCGCCGACGCAATGCGCCACCGCTGATCGCGCCGACCGACGGTTGGCAGGCTGCTGAAAACGGCACGCGCCAGAGGCGCGCCGACGAGCGTAGCGAGTCGACTTGGGAGTGGGTCCCGGCGCGGCTCGGCCGCGGCCGGCGGGGGGTTGGGACAGACCCCCCCGGAAAAAACGAC